>NZ_JAHPJG010000017.1:0-163982 GCF_020515755.1 Pseudomonas sp. B20 | reverse complement strand
AGGTACGGGGTGTTTTCGGGCCATGTGAAACACTCACACAGGGCCGGTTTTTTTTCGAGCTATGTGAAACACTCACACAGGTCCAGGGTGTTTTCAAGCCATGTGGATTACTCACACAGGTCGGCTGTGTTTCGAGCTATGCGAATGCCATGCGGCACTGATGACCTTGTGGGAGCGAGCTTGCTCGCGAAGACGGTGTTTCAGTCGATGCATTTTCGGCGCTTGTGCAAACTCTTTCGCGAGCAAGTTGGCTCCCACGGCCTTCGGCCAGAATCAAGAGCAGACCTGCGTATCGTCAGGTATCAACGGCCAGCGCGGGACTCGCGGATGTAGAAACGGGCTTTCTCGGACTTCTCGGTGCAGCCTTCAAACGCTTCGAACTGCTGCTGAGTCTTGGCACCCGTCAACAGTGACAAGGCCTTGGAGTAACTGACCGTTCCGGCAAAACCTTCAGCCTTGGCCAGATCCAGCTCATGCCAGGCAGCGTCTAGCTGAGTGGCACAGCTGTCGCGATATCCGGTCTTGCCAGCACAACCTGCAAGAACCAAAACAAGCAATGGCAGACAGATAAGGGCTTTCATTCGGGTGTTACCTCAAGAGTGAACAGGGAGTGTGCGGATTTGACGGTGCGCGGCAGTAAAAGTGCCGCAGCACGGGGCTATGCTCGCTTTTTTCATCTAGTAATCAGCCAGCAGACGATACCCTATTCCAGGCTCGGTGAGGATGAACCGCGGAGCGGTCGGATCATCTGCCAGCTTCTGCCGCAAATGCCCCACCACGATACGCAGATAGTGACTGTCTTCGGTGTGCGTAGGCCCCCAGATATCCTTGAGCAATTGCTGCTGGGTAATGACCCGCCCGGGATGCCGCGCCAACTGCGCCAGCACCGCGTATTCCTTGCGGGTCAGCGCCACTTCCTGACCATCGAGCAACACACGCCGATAGGCCAGGTCCACGGTGAGCGGCCCGAACTCAAGCGCAGACTCGGGCTTTTCGCTGCCCGACGCCTGCCTGAGCAGCGCCCTGATGCGGGCCAGAAACTCCTGAATGCCAAACGGTTTGGTCACGTAGTCGTTGGCGCCGGCGTCCAGCGCCTGAACTTTCTGTGCCTCGCTGGCGCGCACCGAAAGCACCAGCACCGGCACGGCCGACCACTCGCGAAACTCGCTCAACACCTGCTGACCGTCCATGTCCGGCAGCCCAAGGTCAAGCACCAGCAAATCCGGTTTGTTCAAGGCAGCCTGAGTCAGACCCTCGGCGCCAGTGGCGGCTTCCAGCACCTTGTAGCCCTGCGATACCAGACTGATGCGCAGGAACTTGCGAATCTGCGGCTCGTCGTCGATGACCAGAATGGTGGTCGACTGGCTCAAGCGGACTCCTCCAGTTCCACATCCGGCTGCGCCTGCAGCGGCAGAAACAGCGTGATGCGTGTACCCAGCCCGTCGATGCCCTCCTCGACCGTGAGCCGCCCACCGTGCGCGCCGATCATGCCCTGACAGATCGCCAGCCCCAGCCCCGTGCCCTGCCCGCCGCGATCGCCACGGGCAGCGGTGTAGAACATGTCGAAAATCTTCGCTCGCTCGTCCTCGGGAATGCCGGGGCCTTCGTCACTGACCGAGAAAAACAGTTCACTGTCGACCACACCGGCCGCTACCTGCAAGCGTCCATCGACGGGTGAAAAGCGCGCAGCGTTCTCAAGGACATTGACCAGCGCCTGCTCGATCAGCGCCGCGTGCACGTACAGCAGCGGCAGCTCGCCAGTCACCTGGGTGCTGACCTGCAAGGGCGCCAGTACGGCACGCAGCCGGTTGAGCGCGCTGCCGACGATATCGGCAGGCGACACCCAGTCGCGGGCCAGCTTCAGCGCGCCATGCCCCAGACGCGTCATGTCCAGCAGGTTCTGGATATAGCGGTCCAGGCGCTCGGCTTCATCGCGGGTGCCTTCCAGCAGCTCGCGGCGATCCTCCAGTGGAATGGCTTCACCCAGGGCCAGCAGGCTGTCGATGCTGCCGCGCATCGAGGTCAGCGGGGTACGCAGGTCGTGGGACACCGAAGCCAGCAAGGCGCTGCGCAATTGCTCGGTTTCGCCGTGCAGACGCGCGGCTTCAAGCTCCTGGGCCAATTGCGCACGGGCCAGCGCCTGCGCCAGTGGCTGGGTGAGCGCGGCCAGCAGACGTCGATGCTGCGCGGTGAACGACTGGCCTTCCCGCGCGCAGACCCCAAGTAGAGCCAACGGCCCTTCTTCTGCGGTGATCGGCCACCACCACCAGCGTCCGGACGGCAAGGTGCCAGTGCCACTGCCAGCAGGTTGATCGTGCTTCCAGGCCCAGTCGGCGGCAGCGCGCTCGGCTTCCGAGAAGGTCAGCGGCCCGCCGGTTTCGACCACCCAGCCGCCCTCTCCGTCGCGGTCGACCAGACAAAGGTGCAGTTCCTTCCAGCCGGAAAAATGCTGTTCGGCGGCGCTGAACACCGCTTTACCGTCAGTGGCGGCGGTCATCTTGCGCGACAGGTCGAGCAGTTCGCTGGTCTGTTCCTGGGTATCGCGCAACGCCTGCAACTGCCTGCGCTGGCGTGCCGCGAGCTTGCCGGTCAGAGCCGACATCAACAGGAAGAACAGCAGCGTCAGCACGTCTTCTTCGCGCTGGATGTTCAGGGAAAAGCTCGGCGGAATGAACAGAAAGTCATACGCCAGGAACGATAACCCGGCGCAGGCCAGCGCCGGGCCCATGCTGCTGCGCACGGCGACCAGCAATACCGCAGCGAGAAAGATCAAAGAAATGTTCGGCAGCGCCAGCACGCCTGCAACCCCCCAGGCGACCACACTGGCGATCAACGTGGCGACGAAAGCCAGGCCGTAATCGAACCACACCACTTCGCGAGCCGGGCGCGCACGCGGCGGCTGATCGGGCAGTTCCTCGCTGTCGTCGAGTACCGAGATTTCCAGCCCGTGCCCTTCGCGCAACAAGCGCGCCGCAACGCCGCCGCCGAAGATCTTACGCCGCCAGTGCCGACGCGACTGACCGACCAGCACCACGCTGGCACGTCGTTCGATGGCATGCTGCACCAGCGTTCGGGCAACCTCACCGGCGCGCAGCGAAACCGCTTCACCGCCGAGCCGCTCGGCCAGTTGTTGAGCGCTTTGCAGACGCGCGCGGGACTGCTCGTCGAGGGTTTGCCCGTCGTCCACATGCACGGCGCTCCACGGCAGATGGCGACGCTGGGCAACCCGACTGGCGTGACGCACCAGACGCTCGGCATGGATATCACCGTCGATGCCCACCAACATCCGCCCGCGAACCGCCGGGGCCGACTGGCCCAACTGCCGGTAGCCCTGCGCCAGATCGTTATCGACCTGCGCCGCCGCCGTCTGCATGGCCATTTCGCGCAGCGCGGTGAGGTTGGTCTGGGTGAAAAAGGCGTCGATGGCCGCGCGGGCCTGCTCCGGCACGTAGACCTTGCCATCGCGCAGGCGCTCCAGCAGTTCACGGGGCGGCAGGTCGATCAGCACCAGATCAAAGGCTTCCTGCAACACCCAGTCCGGCAGCGTTTCACGCACCTGCACGCCGGTGATGCCGCGCACCTGGTCATTCAGGCTTTCCAGATGCTGGACGTTGACGGTGGTATACACATCGATGCCGGCCGCCAGCAGTTCCTGAATATCCTGCCAGCGTTTGGCGTGGCGACTGCCGGGCGCGTTGGTGTGCGCCAGTTCGTCGACCAGTACCAGGCTCGGCGCAGCCTTGAGCAGCGCGTCGAGGTCCATTTCTTCGAGGGTCATGCCGCGATAATCAGTGCGCAGCAAGGGCTGTTGCGGCAGGCCGTTGAGCAGCGCCTCGGTTTCTGCGCGGCCGTGGGTTTCGACCACGCCCGCCAGCACCTTCACGCCCTGACGCAACTGCGCGTGAGCCGCCTGAAGCATGGCGTAGGTCTTGCCGACGCCTGGCGCAGCCCCGAGAAAAACCTTCAGCCGCCCGCGCCCCTCGCGGGGCAGCTGGGCCAGCAGTGCGTCAGCTCGACCGGAATCACTCACGTTGGTTTCCACCCTCTTTCTGATCAGCTACAGCTTAGTGAATCTGCTGCGTACATGGCGCACTTTGTTACAGCTGCGCGTTGCGCGGTGCAGACGGTAACTGATTCAGGCTCATATTCAAGGCCAATACGTTAACCACGGGTGGGCCGATCAACGGACGCTGGGTATTGGCGTCGATCAGCGCCTGCACTTTGTCCAGCGGCAACTGGCGCGCCGCGGCAACGCGACCGGCCTGCCAGGCAACCGCTTCAGGCGAGAGGTGCGGGTCAAGTCCGCTGCCGGAGGTGGTCAGCAAGGCCATTGGTATCGGTTCCTGCGAGGCGTTGGCCAGTTTCGCGGCGTCCTCTTTCACGCGGGTCGCCAGCGCCGGGTTGCTCGGCGCGAAGTTACTCGCGCCGCTGGCCACGGTCGCGAATGCGCCAGCCGAAGGACGCGACTGGAACCACTCATCGCCGGTGAACGACTGGGCGATCAGCGCCGAGCCACGCACCTTGCCCGACGCGTCATACACCAGGCTGCCATTGGCCTGCTGCGGAAACGCCACTTGCGCAACCCCGGTGACCACCAGTGGATAGGCCACGCCGGTGATCAGGCTCATCAACACGATCAGGCTCAAGGCCGGACGCAATACATTGGACATCTGCACATCCTCAATCAGGTGAGGCTGCACGCCGACCGGCGTGCAGCACAGGCTTCAAACAAGGCCGAGTGCGACCAGCAGCATGTCGATCAGCTTGATGCCGATAAACGGCACAACGATGCCGCCCAGACCGTAGATCAGCAGGTTGCGACGTAGCAGGTGAGCCGCGCTGGCCGCCTGCACACGCACGCCACGCAGGGCCAGCGGGATCAGTACGACGATGATCAGCGCGTTGAAGACGATGGCCGAGACAATCGCGCTCTGCGGGCTGGCCAGCTTCATGACGTTGAGCACGCCCAGTTGCGGGTAGATCGAGGCAAACAGCGCAGGCAGTACCGCGAAGTACTTGGCCACGTCGTTGGCAATCGAAAAGGTGGTCAGCGCACCGCGGGTGACCAGCAACTCCTTGCCGATCTGCACCACGTCCAGCAACTTGGTCGGGTCGCTGTCGAGGTCGACCATGTTCGCCGCTTCGCGTGCGGCCTGGGTGCCGTCGTTCATCGCCATGCCGACATCGGCCTGGGCCAGTGCAGGTGCATCGTTGGCGCCGTCGCCACACATCGCCACCAGACGCCCTTCGCCCTGCTCCTGGCGAATTCGCTCCAGCTTCTTCTCCGGCGTGGCTTCAGCCAGCACGTCGTCGACACCGGCCTCGGCGGCAATCGCTGCGGCAGTCAGCGGGTTGTCGCCGGTGACCATCACGGTCCGGATACCCAGTTTGCGCAGCTCTTCGAAGCGTTCGCGAATACCTGGCTTGACCACGTCCTTGAGATGGATCGCGCCCAACAACCGACCGTTGGCGCAGACCAGCAGCGGTGTGCCGCCGGTCTTGGCGATCTTGTCGACTTCACGGGCCAGTACAGGCGGCAGCTCGCTGCGCTGCATGTTGATGAAAGCCAGCAGCGAATCCACTGCGCCCTTGCGGTACACGTGGCCCTGGTAATCAACGCCGGACAGACGTGTGTCAGCGCTGAACGGCACAGCCGTCACCGAGCTCAGGGTCGGCTCGTTCATCGGGTGCAGGTTGCGCAGAAACTCGACGATGGATTTGCCTTCTGCCGTGTCGTCGGCCAGCGAGGCCAGCAAAGCGCCCTCGCCCAGCTCCTTCGGGGTCACGCCCGGTGCAGCGTAGACGGCGGCGCAGCGACGGTTGCCGAAGGTGATGGTACCGGTCTTATCCAGCAGCAGCACATGCACATCGCCCGCGGCTTCCACGGCGCGACCCGACTTGGCAATCACATTGAGGCGCACCAGGCGGTCCATACCGGCAATGCCGATGGCCGACAGCAGACCGCCAATGGTGGTCGGGATCAGCGTGACCAGCAACGCTACCAGAAACACCAGCGGCAGGCTGCCACCGGCGAAGTGGGCGAACGGCTGCAAGGTGATGACCACCAGCAGGAAGATCAGGGTCAGGCCGATCAGCAGAATATCCAGCGCGACTTCGTTGGGGGTCTTCTGCCGTTTGGCGCCTTCGACCAGCGCGATCATGCGGTCCAGTGTCGATTCACCGGGGTTGGCGCTGATGCGTATCAGCAGCCAGTCGGAGACCAGCCGGGTGTTGCCGGTCACGGCCGAGCGATCGCCACCGGATTCGCGAATCACTGGCGCGGATTCGCCGGTAATCGCAGCCTCGTTGACCGCAGCGATGCCTTCGATGACTTCGCCATCACCGGGAATCATTTCGCCGATCTCGACGCGCACCACATCACCCTTGCGCAACTCGCTGGCATTGATGATGCGCAGGCTGCCGTTGTCGTCTCTGATACGTGCCTTGAGCCCTTCGCTGCCCGCCTTGAGACTGTCGGCGCGGGCCTTGCCACGGCCCTCGGCCAGCGCTTCGGCGAAGTTGGCGAACAGCACGGTGAACCACAGCCACAGGGCGATCTGCACACAGACCGAGGTCGGCACCTGCGGGTTGGGGATCACGCAGAGCACGGTGGTCAGGATGGCGGTCAGTTCCACCACCAGCATGACCGGCGAACGCTTGAGCTGACGCGGGTCGAGCTTGACGAACGCCTGCACCAGCGCCGGACGCCACAGGGCGGCGATGCCGGTTTTTGCCGATTCAGTGGCCTGCGATTCAGTAGGTTTCGCAGCAGCATTTTTTGCAGGATTAATAGGTAAGTTCATGATCGGTTCCTCAGAAACCCAGGCTCAGGTGTTCGGCAATCGGCCCCAGTGCCAGGGTCGGCAGGAAGGTCAAACCACCCACCAGCAGAATCGTGACGGTCAGCAGGGTGACGAACAGCAGGCCGTGGGTCGGGAAGCTGTTCTGGCCCTGCGGCGCGGCCTTCTTCATGGCCAGGCTACCGGCCAGGGCCAGCACCGGCAGGATGTAACCGAAGCGGCCGATGAAAATCGCCAGGCTGAGCATCAGGTTGTGGAACACCGTGTTGGCACTGAAACCGCCGAACGCCGAGCCGTTGTTGGCCGTCGCCGAGGTGTAGGCGTACAGCAACTGACTGAAGCCGTGCGGGCCAGGGTTGCTGATCGCACCTGCCGGGCCGGGCAGGCTCGCGGCAATCGCGCCCAGCACCAGCACGCCGACCGGCATCACCAGCAGGGTGGCGACCAGCAGCCGGACTTCCTGCGCTTGCAGCTTCTTGCCCAGGTATTCCGGGGTGCGGCCGATCATCAGGCCCGCAAGGAACACGGCGATCAGCACGTTGAGCAACATGCCGTTGAGGCCGACACCGACGCCGCCGAAGATCACTTCGCCGACCATCATGTTGACCAGCGCGACCATGCCGGTCAGCGGGTTGAGGCTGTCATGCATGCCGTTGACCGAGCCGTTGGAAGCCGCAGTGGTGGCGACTGACCACAGCACCGTGCCGGTGGTGCCGAAGCGGGTTTCCTTGCCTTCCAGCGGTGCGGTCTGCTCGACACCGGCGATGTTCAGCGCCGGGTTGGGCTGGTACTCGGCCCACAGCGAGACCGCGCCGCCGATCAACAGCAGCGCCAGCATGCAGCCGAGAATCGCGCGGCTCTGGCGCATGTCCTTGACGTAGTGGCCGAAAGTGAACACCAGCGCAGCCGGGATCAGCAGGATCGAGACCAGCTCGAACAGGTTGCTCCAGGCCGTGGGGTTCTCGAACGGATGCGCCGAGTTGACGCCGAAGAAGCCGCCGCCATTGGTGCCCAGTTGCTTGATGGCGATCTGACTGGCCGCAGGGCCCATGGGCAGGCTCTGGTCAGCGCCTTGCAGGGTCAGTGCGTCGATGTAGTGGCCAAAGTTCTGTGGCACGCCCTGCCAGACCAGAAACACCGCCAGCACGATACTGATCGGCAACAGGCCGTAGAGCGTGGCGCGGGTCATGTCGGCCCAGAAGTTACCCAGGCTCTGCGATGAGCGACGACTGATGCCGCGACACAGCGCGACCAGCACTGCCAGGCCGGTCGCCGCGCTGACGAAGTTCTGCACGGTCAGGCCGACCATCTGGCTCAGGTAGCTGAGCGACGCTTCGCCGCTGTAGGCCTGCCAGTTGGTGTTGGTGACAAAGCTCATCGCCGTGTTGAAGGCCAGCGACCACTCCATGCCCGGCAATTGCTGCGGGTTGAGCGGCAGCATGCCTTGCAGCATGAGGATGGCGAACAACACGACAAAACCCGCCAGGTTGAACGCCATCAACGCCCAGGCGTATTGCTTCCAGGACTGTTCGGTTTTCGGGTTGACGCCGGAAATCCGGTAGCAGGCGCGCTCGACCGGCCCCAGCACCGGGCTGAGCCAGGTGCGCTCGCCTTCCATGACCCGGTAATAGAAACGTCCCAGCCACGGCGCGGGGGCCAGCAGCAGGACCAGAAAGGCCAGGATCAACAGATAATCGTAACTGTGCATGATCACTCCTGACTCTGGTCGGCGCGCAACAGCGCCACCAGCAGATAGATGAACAGCCCGACTCCCATCAACAGAGAGATACCATCCATAACGCTCATTGAAATTTCCCCCATCAGGCAACACCGGTACGGCGAAGGCCGCGTGGGGTGATTGTCCGCAGGCAGGGTGTAAAGGCGCGAGATCGACAGGCTGGCCGGGGCGTAAAGAAGCTGTAAAAAAGCGCTACAGCCTTGACGGCGCAAGGCCTTCACGGTCCTGCGGCGCTGTCATTTATGTCAGGTTCGCGTTAGGGGTTGCAGGGGTATCGTGGTGCGGCGATCTTCAGGGAAAGGACTTCACCATGCTTCGCGACAATGGAAAACCACCCGGCACCACGCCGCCTTCCCAAGTCACACCCGCCATCGTCCAGTTGACTGTCAAGGAACGACAAGTCCTGGAATGGGTGGCGCTCGGCAAATCCGCCTGGGAGATATCCCGGATACAAGGCTGCTCGGAAGCGACCGTGCACTTTCATACCAGCAATATCCGCCGCAAGTTCGGGGTGACGTCATTGAAGGCCGCGCTGGTGATGGCGATCAGGCAGGGGGTTATTTTGGTGGAGTGAAGTATTTAAAAGCGGTGCACCCCACAGGAGATACTCCCCCTGCGTTGTGCACCTGGATTACGGATTAACACTTACATTTTAGTACTCTGGATTAAATTTAAATCGATCCCTTTGTTGGGAGCCATTAAGCCAGTGCGCTTTTGATCGAGCAGGTGCTGGAGACGGATTCCTTATATTTTTCACGGGAGGAATTCTTTTCAGCTCTTTTCTGGCAAGTGATAATTCTTTTTTAATCGCACGGCGCGCATGAGCAGTAATTCCGGGAGTATTGATATTAGGAAGCATATAGCCTAATGCTCCGACAGCCTCAGCTTCTTTGGCAGCAAGAGAGTTTCCTAGTGTAGTTTTGTTATCCCTTATGGCGTCGTCAATACGAGCGGTATAACTTTTAGCAGTTTCATACAATCTATTCACATCTTTCTTCCTGATTGGTAATACTGCTGTTACCTCTTTACGCCCACGACTGGTAAGTAGCGCAGGAATTTTTTCGACGCCTGGAGATTTTGTGGTCACAGTAACAGCCGTTTTTATTTTGGCTCGGTAGAACAGCTTGAATGGGGTAAGTAAACTAAAGTGCCCCGACGGATCCACGCTGTTCACCGGATCCCCCTCGACATACGCATACCCATTCACCCCGCCCTCGCTAAACGGACTCCAGCTATCGGGACTGTTGAAGCGCATCAACACCGGGCTGTAGGCACGATAGCCATTGCCCAGCATTTGCCAGCCGGTATCCGCCTCGGCCAGTTCGCCGTTGAACCCCAGTCTGCCGTGCGGTGGATCTTCGCCGCTAGCGTGGCCGTATGCCGTATACCACCTCCGGTTGATCCCGTTGGCATCGACTTCACCGAGCACGCTGTCACTGTCGTTGGTGGCAAGCAGCACCGTCCGATCGATCTGCTGTTCGGCCAGCAGGTAGTCGTCGCCACGCATGAAGGTGCTCTGGATATGGCTGCCGAGTTGATTGGCCAGCTCCCCGTCACGATAGAAGCGCAGACCCCTGTCCTCTGCGCGGGTCTCCCCTGTCAGTTGGTCCTGGGGGTCATACTGATAGTGAATGCCGGCTGAGGGCGTGCCTACTTCGATCAGGCGGCCGAGGGGATCGTATTTAAGCGTGCGCCCGGCTTCGTCGATATCCAGATTACCGTCCGGGTCATAGTGGAGTTTGATTTCAAGCGGGTAGTATTCGCCGTTACTGTTCGTTACCCGGCTCAACTGTACGGGGTCGTCATCTTCGTAAAAATACCGGGCGTTGTTGGTGCCGCCATCGAAGCGGGTCGTGACGACCGTCAGGTTGTTCGCGCCATCGAAAGTGAAGTTCTGCGCGAGGAGGGTCCTGCCATAGGGGTCCACCGGCCGCTGAGTTCCCGTGCATTGGTATTGAATCAGGCGACCGGACGCATCGTAGCGGTAGGTTTCATCACGGAGTATTTCCGCGCCCTCGCTCAGGGTGCGCTGGACCATGTTATCCACATCGTCATAGACCTGAACCATCTGTTGCTCGACACCATCGAGGTCGAACACACGTCTGACTTCTCGCCCCAGGTCATCATATTCAAGGCTGATTGCGACGGTTCTTTCGCGGCTGATGTCGGTTTTGTCGGTGGTGGTGATTTTTGCGAGGCGACCAAAGACAGCGTCATAGTAGAACGTCGAATAGACCTCACCCAGCCAGGTTTGCTCTAGACGACCGACGTTGTCATAGCGATTGACCTGCTCCTGTCCCAGTACGTCGGTGTAAGACAGCAGCAGACCCTGTCGGCTGTAGCTGTAGAACATGTCGTAGGGTTTGTTTTCAGAGGTGCGCGTCTCGCTTTTCAGCGAGCCGGTACTGTAATACGCGCGATCCAGTATCTCGCCCTGCTCCGAGGAATGAATCAGACGAGCATTCTGCTTATCGTAACTGTAATCGGCAGTCACACCCGGCGCCAGCGTGTTCCCGGACTCGGCGGTTCCAGGTTTGGGCACTGCCTCGGACTGCACCCTGCGCCACGGCTCGTCGCTTACCTGGGGTTTGTATTCGTAATCGATTTTCCGCCCGCTGGGCAGGGTTACCGTTCTGGGTTGCAGCAGACCGATGTCGTAAACGAGTTCACGTTTACGCCCCCCGGTGACAGACGTGACCAGGCGATCCAGCCCGTCGAACGTCTGCTCTCCCAGCACAATGCTTGTGCCGTTGTGCTCGATGCCGATACTGACCGGCAAGTCTTCGCTGCTGTGGCTTGCATAACTGCGACGCACGATGGCCCGGCTTGGCAATGTGGAATGGATCACCCGATCGAAGACGTCGTAAACATAGATCGTGCGCCGCCCGCCGTTTGCCACCCCGATAACTTCCTCGACACGGCGGCCAAGGCCGTCGTAATGGTACTGGCTCAGGCTGACCGAGTTGCCCGCCTGATCCAGTCGCTCGCTGCGCGTCGGCTGTTCGAACAGGTTCATCCAGGTCTCGGTGAACTCGCTCTTGCCGACGCCGCCGGCGCCCTCGATCCAGCTGCGCTGAATCGGCCCCTGCGATTGCGACGTACCAATGGGGTCGGTCTCTTCGACCGTCTTGACTTTATCCGGCCCGGTGACGGAACGCTGTTCGCCCCAATCGTCGTATTCGAAGACGCTCTCCAGCGCCAGTTCCTGCTCATCCAGCCAGTCGAACTCGGTCTCACGGGTCATCAGCCCCCATGCGTCGTAAACGGCAGCGTAGGTCTTTCGAGGTATTTTGAAGCGCGCAGGATTATCTGCGTCGTCCCGCTCTTCGTAGATAACTCGATTGAGGCCATCGAAGTGACTGGTGGTTTTTACATTCTTGACATCGATGAGCGTCTGCATGGCCTGATCAGTGGCCTTGGCACACAGGTGATACTCATAACTTCTGGTCGCCTTATAGATATCATCATCTGGCGCCACCGTTTCGCTCAAGACACGCCGCAGACTGTCGTAGACATAACGGATTTCCACGTTGTTGTCGTCGCGATTGAGCAAGGGTTCGCCATTGAGCAGGGAATCCTCCAGCGTAATCACCTTCGTCGCGTCGTCGAAGCCGGTCACGGTCTGTACAGTTCGTAGCACAGTGCCGGCGTAACGATTGCTCTCACGGGGGCGATCAGGAGCGTTCTTGGAGGAGCCCTCAGGAGGGCTGTCAGCGGAGCTCTTAGAAGGGGCATTGGTGGATTTCGTGTGGATGCTGTAAAGATACCCTGTGCTGGTCACCTTCCCGCCCATGATCACTTTTTGCATTTTTAGCCGACCGTGCAGGAGTGCGTTGTGCGGCTCATTGAAGTATTCGTAGGTGGTGAGGCGCTGCTCCTGCTCACCGTCAGGGGCCTGCATCAGTAACGTCTCGCCTTGCGGTGCAAGCCATTCCTGTAGCTGACCGCCATCCACCGCAGGCAACGCCAGGTAGCGATAGCGGGTGATCAGGACCGGGGCCTCGCCGTAGCCGGACGCCGTCGGAATGACCTGGCTGCTTTTCATCCAGCGCACGAAGCCTTCAGGGTCTGGCGGGCATCCGTCCTCGCCGGCCGCCGGATACCACTCACTGACTTCGACCACACCGTTGGCCTGAGTCTGAGTGAGCAGATTACCGTGCGGGTCATAGGTGCTGCTGACGATCTCACTGCGCGGCACACTGCCGTCTGACGAGAGCCGCCAGGTGGTCTGGACCTCTTTGGGCAACTGACAATAGGGAGGCTGAGTGAAAAAGGGCTCGCCCGGATCGATGTAGTAGCGAGTGTCCACCTGCATGACGCTAAGGTTCTTGCGCGTGGTTTCCCGGATGAGCAGGTGAAACTGGTTGAAGGTCCGCTCGATGCTGCGCTCGGCATCAGGCTGGCCCGGGACCTGGACACGCAATGTCTCGGTCGACGAATACTCGTACGGCTCCGCCCCGAGGTATCGGTACAGATTGTCCAGACCGTTGTCTTCCCAGACGATATCCAGCCCCGCGCCCAGAAAGTTGCGCTGGCGCCCGGCGCTGTCCTGGTAGGTGTAATGGACGTCCATTTGCGCCTGACCGAATCCGGGCGTCGTGCGATGGCGCGTGACTCTGGGCAGCGGGTCACGTCCCGCCTTGGCGGGAAACTGATGGCCGCTGTCAGTGTAAAAGATCTCCTCCCGACCGCCCACGGGTGTTTCCACCGACGTCATGCATAAATGGTCACGGTTCAGACTGTATACAAAACGCCAGGAGGCCGCGTTGTCGGTCGGTAGTTCGATACGGCTTACATGGTGATCCGACCCGCCCAGCACCATCACGAATGTCGCATCCGGGCCTTCGCCAGTGGTCATACGCAGCGTCACCCGCGTGGCTTCGCGGCTGATGCCGAGCAGGATCTGCCCCGAGTCATCCGTGACTTCGCTCAGCATCTGATGCCCGCCGAACGAGGTGTAACCCAGCGTGACACTGTGACCTTCCGGGGCGAATACGCGTACCGGCAGTGCGATCCTGTTGGCCCCGCTGCCGCGCAGTTCGAGCAGCTCCACCAGACCGGACTTGTGCATCACCCGGTAGTGGGTTTCGCCCTCCTTGTACAAGTGAAAGCTGTCGATTTTCTTTTCCGGCATCAGCATCTGGCCGTTGCTGGTGCCATTGACCTTGAATGTCTCGCCGCTGCTCAGCGACACGATCTGATTACTCGGATCGTACTGCGACAACTGCAGGTTCCAGCCCATCCCGAAGCCGCTGTCCAGGCGGTTGAGAGGGTTATAGTTAAGTGCCAGTGGCATGCCCGGGCCACGCAATCCGTTGGTCTTGACGTCGGGCAAAGTGATCGCCACCGTGTATTGCCCGGTACGGGGGTCAACGCCGCTCTGTACATAACTCAGGAAGTTGAACGCGTTGGAGTGGACGGAAGTCGATGCTGTCATGATTCATGAACCTCGAACTTTATAGAGTGGGATAACCGTCACCCTTATGCGGGTGACGATTAACACGTTGGCCTGACAGGTCCGGTTGTGCTGAGGGCTAATCCGATACATCGACACGCACGCAGGACAACTTGCCTTTTATGTTTTCACCCCCGCTATACGCCTTGGTCAAAACAACGCCGCGAGTGATAATGCTGTCGACCGGTTGACCTCTGAGCTGGTCGATGGAGATCCAGACTGTTGTAACGGGGTCGATATAGGTTTCGAGTCCAAATACCCAGCCTCCCGGATCATCACAATTTCTGGACTCCAGGAGTATCTTCATGGCCGAGCGCACGTTATCCAGCTTGATAAAACTCATCTGATCGTTTGTGCATTCATGATCACCTTCGTGGAGACGAACCACGTCGTCCTTGGCGACAAACCTGCAGTTCTTGCCGCCGCCATCGGAAGTTTCTGCGAGCATGATCATTCGAACCGGCTCTGCCGGGGGCTTGGGTACGGGCCTGTGGGACGGGACTAACGTACAGCCTGCCAACCCAGCAAGAGCCAGGTACGCAAGGGTTTTATTCAACGCATTCATGGTGATGACTCCCTGTCAACTTGTTGCGTCAATGCCTCATTGGGGCCGGGTTTCCGAATACAAGGTATGCATGAGGCGGTTGCGCCTGCCGGAGCCGCTGGGCAGAAAACTGATTCGCCGTTTATGGGCATTGCCCTGCTTATCGATCAACAGGACTACCAATACGCCCATCAACTTGTCGCGGGCGGGATCACCTTCCGGAATGTAGTAAAGGCCCCGGAGGCGATGCAGGCTGATAATCAGTTTGCCGGTCTCGAATACGGACATATCGACGTTAATGTCCAACGTGTGAACGTTCCCAATCACATCCTTGAGCGCTTCGTCAAAGCGCACCTTGCTCACATCGCCTTTGACCGCCGGGTCGTCGAAGATAAACCCCGTCCAACTGAACATTTTTTCTGCTGCCTGCTCGCTCTCCCAGAGAATGATCGAGGTATTGATCACGTCACTGTCGGGCCTGTAGGGCAGAAACTTCAGCGTCTCGAACTTTACCTCTTGCTGGGTATCGGGGTTAGTGACATTCAGCTTCCAGTAATCGGTGGTATTGAAGTGCAAATCGAAGGGATCATCTGGAGAGCCTTCTGGAGGCGGATCAACCGAAGGATCTGTGCCATTGTTATCCAGACGTTTCGGAACGAAGGTGTAATTGCGGGTATCGAACGTGGGTACGCGTCGCGGGTTGATTTCGACCTTGCTGTTCACGTCTTCGTACTTCACTGAGGTCCACCAATTGCCGTTGTCATCCTGAAAGGTCGCGTAGAAAACACTGATCAAACCCGGTTGCGCCCGACTGTGCAGGTAGAAGTCCTGCGGGAATGGCCGTATGGCACCCAGGCCCGGCTCCGCAGCGAAAACGCCGGCGCCGGACAGCTCGAAGCGGTTATGTTGATTACGTACGCGCCACGCCTGGTCATCACCTTCGGGCATGCCCTCGAGAAGCGGGAGCACTGACTCGAGGTTCTGCGCGGTGTTATCGTCTGCCAGGCGCATCGAGGCCCTCTCTGTGGGGCTCAGTTCGGACTCGACTTCGTCGACCGGCATCACCTGGGTCTTGACCTGCAGCCTGAGCTGCTGATAACCGTTGGGGTACAGAGTCCCGGTCCGGTGGTCACCCGGCGTCGTGCCGGGGACCGTGATGGTAAACATCGACATTTCTTCCCAACGCACTTCGTCGATCACTTCGGACAATTCGATGACGCTGTAGCCGCACGCCAGAACCACCCCGTTGTTCACCACTTCACAGCTCACCACGCTACTGGCGACGAGCGCCTGGTCGGGCGGCATGAAAAGCCCCTGCCGATCGACAGAGCCTGCTCCGCCCACCACCTTCCAGCGTCGCTCAAGCCCGGGCAGCAGTGCCTGGTCATCCTGCAACTGCACCGCGACCTTTGGCCGTGCTCTGGGCACAAAAGCCGGCTCGATGCGCAGCATTTGCTGCCCGTTGGCGACAAGCACGGTAGCGATGCCAAGGTCATTGCCCTGCGCCTCTATCTGTTGCACGGCCAGCGCTCTTTTTCCGGACCTGGCATCCGGACTGAAGACCGCGCCCTTGCCGGCCTCAGTCAACCTGCCAAGCTCCGCGCCCAGCAGCGCCCAGCTCACCGGGCTGCCGTCGAGCGTCGAAGCCGCCAGCGAGACCGTTTGCAGCGCAGCCCCCCCTGGTACTACCGTTACACGTGGCGCCAACTCCATGCTCCGCGATACCACACTGACCAGCGCCGAGACCTTGACGACAGCGCCTGACTCTTGATAAGCGGCGGTGATCACCACGCACAGCGCGTCATGGCCGATCGCCTCAAGACTCGCCGCCGTGTAAACGCCGCTGGCAGAGATGCTGCCGCTTCCGGCAGCCACGTGGCTTTTAATGCTTAACGCAGTCCAGCTGGTGGCCGGTATTTCTTCGCCTTGCGCGTTACGCAGGACAAAGCGCTGGGTCTGCCCGGCCGTTATGGTCGAGAACAGTGGTGTAAGGCTGGCCTGTGTTGCACGAAGGCTGCCAAACATCAGCAGGTCATGCCGGCGGTATTGCTCAAGCGGTTCAAATACGCATCCACCGGTGAACTTCAGGCTGTCCAGCACCTGCAAGCGTTCACGTTCGATCATCGTCAGGGTCTTTTGCGAGAACATCAACACCGTGCCGTATGCTGGCTGATCGTCTGCCCCGCGATCATCAGGGATCGGATAAACGAAATCGTCTGTTGGCGGAAACAAGCCTTCGCCTTCGCCATCCTGTGCGTGCATGAACAGCATAAGCGCGCCATCCCCCGCACTTTCCATGTGCGCATCGCTTGAACGCGGCGCGGCGCGGGCAAGAAGCCGCAAGCTGCCTGGCGTCTGAACGTGGTAGCGATTGAGCTGTGCCTGCAGCACTGAGAAAACCCGGCGATGAAGCGCAATCTGCTTGAACTCCTGAGCGAAGAAATCCGCCAGTTGCTGATTGATCGCCTCATCGACGCCCCCCAGGTTACAGGCAACGCCGGCTCCGCCAGCCAGATCGAGCAGCACATGCCCCTCCTCGCCCACGAAGAGGTCGACCGTCATCGCCAGCCTGAAGCCCATGGGTTCGCTGATGATGAAGCTGCCGGACACTGTGGTGGCGCTGCCCTTCGGCTGATGCAAGCCGCTGTAGCGGCCAGACACGATGTTCATCGTGACCAGCACACTGCTGTAGCCCGGCGAGTCGGTCAGAAACGACAGGACCGGCACACCCAGCCCGACCTGCTTGAGACGAACAGTGTCGCCTTGTCGCTCATCCATCACGATGTCGCCGGTGAACAACGGCAAGAAGGCCAGTTCCTGATAGCGCTCAATGTATTGCTGTTCTATATGCCGGTTGAGATCGCTGCGACTGACCGCCGCGACGGCTCCCCAGCCCTGGGTCAAGGTACCTGCACCCGCTTGCTGCACAATACCGCTCAGTGAACGGGGCATTGCATGACCCACCGAGCCCCAGGCCGGCTGTCCGGTCAATGCCTGCAATACGTCGGAGGAGCCACTCAAGGGCAGCGGCAGAATCAGGTGCCCGGCCAGCATGCCAAGTCCCTCGTCGAGAAGTTCTGCAAACACGACAACGAAGCGTTCGGGTGCCTGGGGATCGCTGAAGTAAATACCCGAAGCATCTATGGAGCCTGGGCCGCTCAGACTCCATGTGACCGCGAGGTCGCGCCCATTGATGGTGACTTTCAGCTCGGCAAGCTCATTACTGACGCCGACAAGCGTGATGGGCAGCATCGGTGCGTGGCGCAGAACCAGAACCTGAATTGACTGGGTGTGCTGATCGTCGCTGACCGTTATTGTGTCAAGGACATAGGTGTTCCCTGCCCCACCTGGACCGGCGACGTAAAACTGCTCATGCGGCGCATCGACGCCATCCTCGAGCGTCCCGCTTTGTCCGGACACCGGATCGACCAGGGTCCATTTCAGGGGAGTTGCGCGCGAGCTGCGTGCTGAAAGCGCTATCCGCTCACCGTAATTGCACACCTGAATCAACGGGCTGACGCTGACGCTGCTGGCCATCACCGTCAACAATGCCGTACTGCCATGCCCCGAGCCCGGGTCCATCGCCTTGATCAGTACGCGTTGAAGACCCTGCCTCACGGGCAGCACCGCGGGCGCCGTATACACGCCATGCGTATCAATGTGCCCCAGACCGTCAACACTGCCCCCCGATGGGTTGGCAAGAGACCAGACGATGCCCTTGCGCGCAGGCTGGGTGGTAAATTGCAGTGTTTCTCCCATGCCGATCAGTGCCTGCTGCTCGACGATACTGAACGTGGACGCACCGGGATCGATACGACCGAACACTGCCAGGTCATAAGGCAGACGTTTGAGTACAGGTTGCAGCACTTGCTCGTCAGGCAATAACCAGCCGCCCAGAAAACGCTCGGCACCGGTTGCATCCAGGGTTTTGCTCAACCCTTGCAGCAACGCGTGTTTGACGGTGTAGGCGACGAAACCGTTGATCTGCTCCAGTTCCCCGGTACTCAGGTTGTCCAGGGTTCCCGGAACGGCGCTGACTTCATGATCGAACAGATATGGCGCATAAAGTTGCCCTTCCATTGCCTGATCATCTGACTCACTTTCAATCAGATGAAACTCATGCTTGAGGCTGATGTTGAACGTAGCGTTGTGCGATTGCCATTGATCGCTGTCCAGCGCCCTGTAGCGAAAGCCCAGCGTGCAGGGGAATTCCCAGGTCTGCGTGGTCTGGGCGTACTCGAAATCAATGGTCAGGGGATGCTGGGCATTGAAGGCCTGGACACTGAAGGGGTCGGATTCGAAGACGAATTCCGCGCTCCGATAGCCTCCAGCCGGAACTGCAAACGTGCCGGCCTGAGCAATCATCCGCTGCAACGGTTTATCGTCCGAAACGATGAAGCTGAAGTCGGGCGTCTGCAGCATTTGCATCACCGCATGGCCAAAGGCTGCACGGTGCAAGGCGTGGGAGGAAAATACGGCGGTCGCCGAATACGAAAGCTGAGCATCGTTGGGAATCAGGTAACGGAAGTCGGACTCGTCACTCGGAATCCCGCCCGTGACGCCATACTGCATGGTCGTGAACAGCAGCAAAGCGCCTTTTTTATGGACCGATGCAGCATCGGGGCTTTCAAGCTGCGAGCGCACATCAATTCTGCGTACGTTGAGCAACTCGTTGCTCTGCTCGTTGAAAATGCCCAGCCTGAACAGTTGCTCCTGATTTCCCGGGTTGCTCAACCAGGCCTGAAAAAACTCGCCGATCGTGCTTCGTTCTATAATCGCGCCGGGAAAATCCAGCGAAAGGTTTTGAGCCAGACCAAGATCCACTACCAGATCCGGGCCTTGACTAGTCAGCTGCAGATCGAAATCCAGGCCCGGCGCGTTCAGCGGATCGTAGGCAGTGATTCTGTAAGCATTGTGCTGCCCATTCGTGTTTTCTACCACGGTATGCACACCGGCGATAACCGGAATGCGCCAGGCCAGCAGGGAATGCTCCAGGCCACTGTGCCTGAACGACAAGGCTGGTGCTCCGAGCACACAGCCCGAGAAAAAGTGAGAGTCGTACGTATCGGGAATCGTGATACTTCCGTCCGGTACCGGACGCGACAGCCCCTGAGCCGCCCCCTGCTGATAAACGTGATCGAGCAGCTCGTTGACCTTGTCGCCATCCAGAGCAATGATCGCGTCCCAACCTCTCAGACGCGTGGTATTTTTCATCCATGCCAGCAGACTTTCCGCTGAATAACCAGCCATGACATCACCTCCTGTGATGTAGATATACATAAGACCGATGGGCGTTCGGTTATGACGCCTGTACTTTTTTGTCCTTCATCAATTCCACGTCCCCGGCAAACCGGTCCAGCGGTAGCGGCAATACGATGTGTCCTTCTATGACTCCATACGTTGTACTGGGCGCCTCGGCAAAAATAAGCACGAACCGGTCCGTCGACAGCACATCCGGGGTGTACAGGCCGTCACTGATACTCCCACCCCCGACGCCCACTCTCCATTTCACGCCCGGCGGCGTCATGGCATTGGCAATCGCTTCCAGTTGAACCTGATCGGCACGAATCGCAAGGTTCACGCGCTTCCAGGTTTTCACGACTTTTACGACTTTCATGCCTTTCACAACGCGTACGACTTTCAACGTTTTTATCACTTCCAGCACCTCCGAAACCTTCACGGTTTTTACGACTTTCACGACTATCCTTGGGGTTTGATGCTTTACCAGTACCCACGACGAAACACTCGCCTGCCCGCTGGTCACGACTACCTGATCCAGTACATAGGTTTTGCCGGTCACCTTTGATGCAGGGACGTAACGGTGATCACCATCCGCCAGTTCGCTGGGCTCCAGAACACCGCTTTCGCCAGCCACCGGATCCTTGATCGACCAGTGCAGTTCTTCCGTGCCGAGTGAACCCGCCTGCAGTTCCACCTTCGCCCCGGCGTCGCACACCTCGATCAACGGATTGAGGGTGATCAGGTTGGTCACGATCGTGACCAGGGCTGAACTTCGATAGTTCGAGTCCATATCGGTGGCCGTGACCCGAACACGCGTGAATGGCAGCTCGGTTGAAGAGGCTTCAGGTGCGTAATACCTGCCAGTGCCATTGATGGCACCGAAGTTCTGTGCATCGCCTTGCAGGCGCTCGACACTCCAGGTCACATTCGCGCCCGACGGTTGAATGGTGAACGTGGTGGAACTGTCGACGACCATCAGATGCTCCGCCGGGCTGACGACAAAGTCTGCCCCGGAACTGTCGATGCGGCCGAAGGCAGCTATGTCTCTGGGCGCACGAAGTACGTCAGGCACAATGGCTTCGTTGAAGTTGAGATCGATGCTGTCCCGGATGAACGAACTGACCGGCACAGTGGCTTCAAGATCGCTCGTGAGGCTGTCCTTGATGGCGGACTCGAAACGCTGCGCATTCAGTGTCGCAAAGTTGTTCTGCACCACGACGATCAGTACGCCTACTCCAAAGCTGGTTCCCGGATTGGTCGTAGAAGTCACTTCACTGGCAGTCGTGCTTACCGCCAGGTCGGGCCTGAGGACAAGGTCGTTGGCATACTCCGCAAAGGTGTAAGTACACGTCACATCGACAGTGACCACCTTGCTCGCCGTGAGTGCCGGGGCGTCATAGCCTGGCACGGTCAGAAGGATGAATTCCTGTGCCTCTGCGGTCCAGGTCAGTACTGCGCGTCCATCGTCATGGATCTCTACTGACAAGGGTTTCTTGCCCGCTGCATCAAGTTGAGTTCCGGCACTCCAGAGTTCGGCGATCACCGTCACGCCACCGACCTTGACTGGATGGGTTGTACAGCTTGATTGAGAAGTGATGTAGGTTCCTGAGGTGGCGGTTGCCTTGATCAGTCGGCCGGAACCGTCATGGAAGCTCTGGAAAATCAGGCCGTTGAAAATAGAAGAAGCTGCCGCCATGACTTCGCCAATGAACACTGCCGCCTTGAACGTCCGCTGCGCACTGAACAACACCGTGGCGGAGTAATCTTTCCCGGCATCATCCGGTATCAGGTATTGGTACTCTACCGGGATGTCGCCGCCTTCCTGACTGCCTTCCAGGCGAATGAACACCAGCACCGCCCCGTCGCCGTAGTTGGCAGCCTGCGGGTCGAGAGGAGCAGCAGGATTGGTCTGGGTGCGCAGTTTGAACGACTGGGGGTGCATCAGATTATTGCTGCCACGCTTGATCACGCCCAGCGTCCATATGCGCTCCTCGTCCGGCAACGCATCGAACAGGGCTTTGAAAAAAGCCCCGCCAAGTGCCCGCTCAGCGCTGTTAACCGCGAAGGTCAGAATGAAATTGTCACTGTCCTTGAGATCGAGCCGCACCCGGCCATCGCTCTGGACAATGCCCGGGACCTTCTCCAGGGCGAGATCCAGTGTCAGTTTCGGACCTTGCAGCGCATCGATATGAATCACTCTGTAGGCTTCCCAATTGTCGATGTTATTTCTCATCGTCAATTGCGTTCCGCCCAGAATCGAACAGGTCAATGTTGCATGAGACTGACCCAGGTTATCGTTCGAGAACGCCAGCCTGGGCGCATCCAGAATGAAGTTGTGAATACGTTCCTTGACCTTGTCGGTCAGTGCCACTTCTCCGCTGACGGGCTTCAAGTAGGCGTTCGATGAAAAACGCGCGATGTACTCCTGAAGCAACAGGTTATTCACCTTGCCCCGAGCCATTGCAGCGATGGAATCCCAGCCCCACATCACATTGTTGCCAGGGTCTTTCATCCACTCGGTCAAGCTGTTCAGCGAGTTATTGGCCATACGATCACGTCCATGTAAGTGTGGGGTCATGCCGGTGCCTGTCGCGTCCTGCGCCAGCCCGCCGCCCTGTAAAAAAAGATCCTCCAGCACCGTGAAACCGATGGCCGGAAACTGCGTGTAATGCGCCCCTTCATCAAAGCTGACTTCAACTGTCACCGTGTTGGTCTGACTGTCTCTTTGCAGACTTTCCAGGAAATCCCTCGGGATAATCACCGACACCTCCTTGGCATCGTATTCCGCCTCACTGAGCGGTTCGGCGGCGCCGGTACGTAGTCCGACCGTCTGCTCCGAGCCCGATTTCAACAAGCCAGTGGCCTTGATTCGTACCCGTTGTCCGGGCGCCATGTAGACCCAGGACGCCAGGTCAAGACCAGCACCTTCGGGTGGTACCTCGGCCAGTGAAAGCCGGCCGTCGGTGGCGCGTGGGCGTATGATCTGGATGTACGGCCAACCGAAGCCCTCGGCTCTGACTTCCAGATCGAATACTTTCGAGGTGCCCGATTGCGTTGCTGAAACGACCTTGTAATACACGGCCAGACGCTTGCCCATGTTGGCCGGGACCGCTGTGGGCGGGATGAAGAACAGGCGCGGATCGTCTGGCGAAGGATCAGCGATAAAGCTGCCCGTGCTTCCGTAACCGTCCCAGTACATCTGTACCGTGGAGTCTTCGCCGATGACCGCTTCTTTCGGTATGCGAATCGTCACCCCGGTCTCTATCTGCGAGGCAAAGATATAGCCCTTCACACCCCCTTCAACGGGATTCTCAATGATCGCGTCTTCGATAACGGGCACCGGTAGATCGAGTGGCCGACTCAGAATGACCTTGCGCGGCAACGAGCTGGCTGCACGGCCGGGTCGCGCGTACTGGTACACCAGCTCGATTTCCTTGCCGTTATTGGCGGAAAGCCAGGCCTGAGCCAGCGAGAACTGCAGTACGCCACTGTCGAGATTGGTTATGTCAGCCCTGAGGGTCTGCACCAGTCGATTGCCGCTGGAGACGTAAACCACGACATCGTCATCGACTTGAATGCCGAAAGGGTCGATCAACAGGGTGATGCCGTCAGGAAAGGCCTCCGGGTCCAGTGAGCCGCCGTTGAAATCCTTGATGGTCAAGGCGGGCAATAACGCCGCTGAGGGTGCGACGATGGCCAGCGACTGGGTGACCGAAGCCGTTGTCGATGTGGAGTCGGCATACTCGATGCAGTAGCTCATCAGAACGAAGCCATTTTCAATGGATACAAATTCGTTGGGCCCTATCGGCCACTGCAAGGGCTGGCCCACCTCTTTCAGGGTCAATACCTGGGAAGAGGACAGAGAGTGCGAGTAATCGTTTTCAGCGTAATAAAGATCCAGCGTGAGGGTCACCCTGTCGCCCTCGCGCATGGCCAGATACGGCGGCGTCACGATCAGCAAGTCCTCGCCTTGCCAGAGCAGCTCAGGGTCAAGCTTCAGATCGTGAGACTCTTTGCATTGCGGCACCCCCAGCCCGGCGGCCGTTGACGGTGGTTTACCGACATAGAAGAACAGGCGCAGGGATTCACCGGGGCGACCAACGACGACGTACGAGTAAAACACCCACCCCTTATCAAGCCTCACCAGCAACGGATTATTGATCAACAGGGGCATGCCTTCAGGCTGCAATCCCACGACCTCGATCACATCGCCGACATAGTCCTCCACTGCGCCCAGGGCGCCGCAACCTCGCCAGTTGGGCATGAACCGATCGCCGATCTTGATGCCTGGGTAGTCGATCCAGGTGGTCAGGTCGACACTGCCCAACTGATCCAGATCGAGGTAGTTCCCGGGCTGCTGCAGGCCGGGCACCTTGGGGGCGGGAAGATCCAGCGCCATGAGTGAGACTCCTTTCTCGTTTCCGCCTGAAATGGGTAGATCGCAAGGTTGCCCCTGAGAATGCGGATAGGATTTTTTTACGCCGATGCACCTCGGTTGCCCACTAGCACTACTGCTAGGTTGTTGCCCGGGCACGGACTGTTAGGGTTAGGCAAGACCTCCAGCCACACGGACGCCTCCGGGAATTCAGGCTTGGGGTCGTCAATGACCAGAGCGCAAGGACTGCACAATCGTCAGGCACCGCTGCGCTTGTCACGCATCAATCAGCGAGGTCCGCTCCATGGCTGCTTCTACTTCCGTGCACTCCAACGCGCTCAATTTCATGAGTTGTCTGAAAAGCGGCGTTGACCCACGCACCGGGCTGTACAACATATCGATCAGCTTGCCCGATCTGCAAAGCAATGACCTGCGCGGGCCAGAGTTTCGACTCGACATGTCCTACAGCCAGCTCAATACGCTGGACAGCGGCTATGGCCTGGGCTGGAACCTGCAAGTGTCGCAGTACGATCCTGCCACTCAGATCCTGTCCCTCAGCACGGGCGAGACCTTCCGGGTCGACGGCACCAGCAGCGGCGGTCGACTGACGATGACGGAGAAGAAACTCGACACCTTCCACTTCTACAAGCTGGACGATGAGCGTTACCGGGTGGTGCACAAGTCAGGTCTGGAGGAAATCCTCAAGCTGCACAGCAGCGGCAATAAAAAAATGGCCTGGGCGGTGAAAATCACTGCGCCGTCGGGGCACAGCATTGCGCTCAAGCACACGGTGTTCAACAGCAGCACCTACAGGCTTGATTCGATCACTGATGACCTGGGTCAGACGCTGCTGAAAATTGCCCGCAGCACCACCTCCGTCGAGCTGGATCTGCATCCGTACGCGGGCGCTGGCGGCACTCCGCTGGC
Organism: Pseudomonas sp. B20; assembly: GCF_020515755.1. Taxonomy (NCBI): domain Bacteria; kingdom Pseudomonadati; phylum Pseudomonadota; class Gammaproteobacteria; order Pseudomonadales; family Pseudomonadaceae; genus Pseudomonas; species Pseudomonas sp. B20. The sequence goes on along the minus strand of NZ_JAHPJG010000017.1, from coordinate 138,902 downwards.
GCGCTTCGTGATGACCCTCGTCGGTACCGCCAAACACGTATCGCGCATCACCCTGCCCACCGAGAACAACGCGTCGTGGCGCTTCGAATATGGCCCGGAGAATGGCAATCAGTTATGCGTCAAGCATGTAGAGACACCGACAGGAAGCAGCGAAGACATTTACTACCAGGACGAGGGCCATGCGTTTCCTTCCAGCGCCGGTCGCCTGCCCATACCCAGAGTGACACGGCACGTCATCAATCCCGGTCTGCGTCTGGAAAAGTTCGATGTGCGCTATACCTACAAGGACCGCCAGCAACGCTCACGAAATTTTCTCGGTGCAGGATTGCCCATCTTCTGGGAGGACAACGGCCTGGACAACCTCTTTAAACATGTGCAGGAGTACAACTATGTCTGCACCGAAAGCCTGTGGGTCGACAGCAAGGCCGTGCGCAGCATAGAGCGGACCTTCAACCGCTTCCACTTGCAGACCATTGAAGTCACCACCCAGAACAACAACCAGCAAACGGTCACGACCGACTACAACATCCTGGAGGGCGTGCATTACTCAAAGCAGCCCGCCGATTGTCAGCTACCCAGCAAAGTCACCACCCGCTGGCAACGGCTGGACGAGCCTGAGCGGACCCGCACAGAGACCGTCACCGATACCTATGACATTTACGGCAATCTGCTGGTGCATACGCGAGCCAACGGAATCGAAGAAGTCAGCAGTTGGTACCCGGCCAGCGGTGGCGACGGTTGCCCGGCCGATGCGGAAGGGTTTGTCTCCCGGGTGAAAGAAAAAGTGGTCAGACCCGCCCTGTCGTCGCAGCCCAAGGCCCCTACCCTGTCCACGCGTTATCGCTACCGCACATTGCCCGCACTGACCAGTAGCGGCTTACCCGACTGGATCGTGCCGGAAACGGAAACGCTGCTGCAGCTTGAAAGCGATGGCACCTCTGTGGAATTGCAAAAGACCCTGCTGGAGTACATCAACCAGCCGGATACGCCTTTCCAGCATGGTCGAACCGGGAAAAATATCGAGTCCATGAATGGAAACAACACCGTTACCGTCTACGAGTACAGCAACAGCAACAGCGAGGGCAAGAGCAGGCAGCTGGAGGTCCCGGTACAACTCATAGAAATCACCACGATCGGCTTCGACAAAACCCGCATAAGCAAGCAGCAACAGCAGTCGTTGTTGACCGGCCAGGTGCTACTGACCCAGCAAGAAGGCGTGGAGATCCTCTATGTCTATGACGCGCTCAACCGGCTGACCAAAGAAACGATCGCACCGAATTCGGGTTCCACCGGTTATGAAGCCAGTCGCGAGTACCTGTACACCCTGTGTTCCGCTCCGCAGCAGCAGGCAGAACAAGTGCTGATCGATGCCCGCGGGGTCAAGACCCGCTCCGTCATGGACGGCCTGGGCCGGGCAATACTCGAGGAACGGGACCACATCGACAGCAGTAATCCTGCAGTGATGCACATGATCCATTCCGCGCACTACAACGCCTGGAACAACGTGCAATACGAAACGGATTACGACTGGTTCGACAACCAGCAACTGTTCACCACGCGCAGCACCTACGCCTACGACGACTGGAACGTCCAGTCTGTCGTTACCACTGATCACGGCGTGCAGACGCACCAGTACTACGACCCCATCGGCAATGAAGAACATAACGGTCCTATCCAGAGCGCCTGGGTACAAAGCGGTGAAGCCGAACCTCTGATCAGTGGTCGCAGCGAGACCTGGCTGAACATGTTCGGCAAGCCCGTCAAGATCAAGAGCCAGAACGCAGCTGGAAAAGACCTGAGTTCACAAAGCTTTCTCTACGACGGACTGGGACGCTGCACGGAGCAGACCGATGAGTCCGACCGCAAAACGCAGTTCAGCTATGACGCCTGGTCGCGCATGGTCAGCACCCGCTTGCCGGATAGAAGCGTGGCGCGTCGCAATTATGCATCGCACAGCAACGCCGAGCTGCCGATCGGCCTGGAAATGACTCATCCGGACGGCACTACCAAAACTCCGGCGGGTAAACAGGCGTTCGACGGGCTGGGGCGGATGACACTGGCCCAGGCCGGGCAACGTATCGAGCATTACCAGTATGAGGACGGTCACACGCAGGTCAAAACCCGCAAAACGGCCAAAGGTGACGGCATCAGCTACACCTACAACCTGGCACTCACCGACCAGATCGTCTCCAGTACTGCACCGGATGAGACCGCCGAGTTTGGCTATAACAACGTGAGTGCCCGCCTGACCTCTGCGACCAATCAGCAAGGTAAGCGCGCTTACGCTTATGACGCGCACAACCAGTTGACCGAAGAGACCTGGACGGATCTACAAGAGCGGACCTGGAAAACCCTGCATCAGACATCCTTGCAGGGCCGTGCGATGTACCGCACCGACGTCGAACAAAAAGAAGTCAAAAACCCGGTCAAAAGCGTCGTCAAAGGCCGGCTCAAAGGCGGCGTAAAACACCGCGTCAAAGGTGTGGAAACGAGTTACCGGTACGACGAGTTCGGCCAGCTCGAAAGCATCGTCCAGGACAACGTGAAGGTGACTGTCGCGTATGACACATTGGGTCAGACCCGCGAGATCACGACCCACGACCTGGCCGCCGGGACCCGCCTGGTAAACCGCATGGAGTATGACGACCAGGGGCAGGAAATTCTCAGGACGCAGAGTGCAGGCGATCACCCGGTACGTACGCTGGAACAGCAATGGAGACCCGACGGGCTCTTGCAAAGCCGTCACTTGCAGAAGGCGGGCAACAGCCTGCTGCTGGAAAAGTTCAGCTATGACGCACGAAGCCGTCTGATCCTCGTCAGCTATTCAGGCAGCAAAATGCCAGTGCACGCATCCGGCAGGGCGATACTCAGGCAGTCGTTCAGCTTCGACGAACTGGACAACATGACCCAGAACTTTACCGAATTTGCCAACGGCACCAAGGAGACAGCCACTTTCCGCTATGGCAAAGAGGGTGACCCCGAATCCGGGGACAGATGCCAGTTACTCGGCATCACCTACAGGCCTGCGCGGGCCACACCCGACCCGACGTTCAGCTATGACGCCAACGGCAATCAAACCAATGACGAGCATGGCAACCAGTTGGACTACGACAGCCAGAGCCGCCTGTTACAGGTGAAGAAACCGGCGGGTGGGGCGATCAACACCTACACGTACGACGGCCATGATCATCTGCTCACCACCCGCAATGGCAATGACAGCGAAATACTGCGTTTTTATCAGGATCAGCAGTTGAGCAGCACCGCGCAGGACAGCCGACGCACTCAGTTCCTGCACATCGGCGAGCAACCCGTCGGCCAGCAGACCGTCGGAGAACCTGCAGACACCCTGCTGTTGCTGACAGATGCGAACCAGAGCGTTCTCGCTGAGTTTCAGCAGAACACCTTGCGAACAGCTGTATACAGCGCCTACGGAGAACGCCACAGCGATGACGCGCTGCTCAGCGTCACAGCGTTCAACGGCGAGGTATGCGAAAAAGACACGGGCTGGTACCTGCTGGGCAATGGCTACAGAGCCTACAACCCCGGCATGATGCGTTTTCACAGCCCCGATTCCTTGAGCCCCTTTGGCGCAGGCGGGCTCAACCCCTATGCCTATTGCCTGGGTAATCCCATTGCCTGGCGCGACCCCACGGGGCATGACGCCAGCTCCCAGAGCGGCAGGCTGCGACGGCCCGATGAGGATGCGATACCGGCAGAGAAGCCAGGGGACCTGGGGATGGGGACCTGGCTCACGCTCGGGCTTGGCGTGGTGTTCACACTACTCGGTTTCTACGCGACAGTTGCCACCTTCGGAGTAGCCACACCCGTCACGGTCCCTATCACATTTCTGGGTATATCGATGACCGCATACTCGGCTGCCGCCATTACAGCAGCAGTGTTGGCGACAGGGACCATAATCACTGCTGCATCAACGGCTGTCAGTACTTATGGTCTGGCGACGGGAGACACCAAAGCCATTCAGGCAGGGCAATACCTCACCTATATCGGGGTCGGTATAGAGCTTGGTGGGGGGATATTGAGAAGTGCGCTTAAAAGCGCAGTCTATACTGCGCTCAACGCTGGAGAAGATGCAGCTAAAGCGGCAGCGACGGGCGGACTATTCAGTTTTTTTACCCGTTGGACGCGAAAGTCTAAGGGTGCGTCTGGTCCAGCGACTTTGGGCGCAGATGACTTTGTAGGGAATAGATTGATTCCAAGCGCGAGGGTCAGGCCAGTACCGAACCCGCGGCCGAGCACAGGCCCTAACGCCCGGGTCAGCTCGACATCGGCACAGGCTACTGCTGCTAATGCTGCTGATGCTGCTGCACAAGCACCATCTAGAGCCAGCCAATGGCGAGCTACCGGTTTTTTAAAACCTATTCGCAAATACGGCAAATACGCATCCGAGTTTACACCCTACAGAATTCGCAACGGATAAAGCTCGATTCCCAGCCGCCGACAAAAAATTTGTTACTGTCGGCGGTATTTCAGTCAACGTTTTTTACTTCTCCAGCCGTTACATTCGCCCTTTCTATTTCCCTGCCCGAACAAATAACGCAACGGCCAGCGAAAAACCCGGAATAGCATTAAAAGCCAAGATTTAAAATGTACGACACTAGTTTAGTAAATATCCTACACCTCCCGCCATTAAACAAAGCCTTCCAGAGACTTTGCAACTAACGCGCCTGCTGTAAACTCCCGCCCCGTCATGACACGCAACACAAACTGTCTCTCAAGACACCATAAATAGTTACATTTTTACTCCTGTAACGTTAATACTTATAAGGTTTTTATCGTGAACAAAATGCTATCCGTACTGGGCCTTGCTCTGGCGACTACACTGACCGCCACTGTCGTATCCGCAAACCCCGGCCCCGGCACCATCCGTTTCGAAGGCAAGATCACCGCCACCACCTGCCCTATCGAAGTGGTCAATCCGGGCGATGGCTCTATCGGCAACGTGGTGAACATGGGCTCTATCGAAGCCAGCCGTTTCACCGGCATCGGTGACGAAGTGTCTGGCAAGAGCTTTGCCCTGCGCGTCAATGACGACGGCAGTTGCGGCCTTACGGCTAGCCCCGCCGCGAATACTGCCAAAGTCACCTTCATCGGCGCCCCTGACAGCAGCGGCGACTACTTCGGCGTCACCCCTACTGTCGACGGGGCAAAGGGCGTTGCGATCGTGATCAAGGACCAGACCGGGACCTCTATCAAACCAGGCGCCGCCTCGGCGGCTTATCCACTGTTCGAGGGGGGTGTCACCGACATGGTGTTCAACGCCTACTACCGTTCGACACTGGCTACCGTTCAACCCGGTGCCGCTTCGGCGGATGTACAGTTTGTTGTCGCGATTAACTGATACATCGACTCATTCGCTCACCGTGTAAAAACCAACCGTTCTTTCACGTGAAGCATCTTCAATACGTTCAGGTCCGCTTCGGGCCTGAACGTACAAGGTAACTTTCCATGATTTGCCAACAGGCGTTTAAACCACCTGCTATTGCGGCGTGCATGCTGTTACTCATGTGCGCAGCTTATATACCCGCCAGCCAGGCAGCCTTGACTGTCAACGCAACTCGCATCGTGTTCGACGGCGACAAGCGCAGTACGTCGGTGGTCATATCCAATCCCAGTGATCGCCCGTTCGCGGTGCAGACCTGGGTAAATACGGAGGCAGACGACACGTTCACCGTCGTTCCATTCGCACCTTCGCCGCCACTTTTCCGCCTTAATCCGGGCAAGGAACAACAGGTACAGATCAATGGCCTGCCCCACGACCTGCCCTCCGATCGTGAATCATTGTTCTACTTCAACGTGCAGGAAATACCTCAGGCCAGCCAGTCGCAAGGCAATGTACTGAATATTGCCCTGCGCACCCGTATCAAACTGTTTTATCGCCCGGCTCTGCTGACTGACAACCCTATTGCCCGCCTCAAGGACCTGCAATGGTCGGTCAGGCAGATGGCGGGCAAGGCAGAGCTGACCGCGATGAATCCGACGCCCTTTCACGTGTCGTTCATTCGCCTCGAAGTCTCCGGCGGTGGCAGGACTGAAAAGCTCAAGGAGGTCGCCATGCTTGGCCCGTTCAGCTCTCGCCAATACGAGCTCAATGAAACGAAAGCCGGTCCGGGCCTGCAGGTGGTGTTTTCCGCGATCAACGATTACGGCGGCTACAGCACGCCGCTGACAGCCACGGCCACGCTGACTGACTGAACCAGCGCTGGCCCGCTTCATCCCCAGGACATTGAACATGACCCTATTACCCGATTCCGGGCTCATACCAGTGCGCCTGCGCTTTATGCAGATGCTGATTGTGTGCGGCAGCGTTGCCGTGCCGCTGGAACTCACCAGAGCGGCAACCCCCGCCAATTTCCAGTCCGGTTTCCTGCGTCAGGGCCAGGACTATGACAGTGAGGCCGCAGCCAGCGTGCTGAACCAGCTGGCAGTCGCCGACAGCCTCGGACCAGGCGACCATTGGGTAGAAATCTACGTCAACATGCGCTATTTCGGCCAACGGCAGATCCGTTTCGATGCCGACCCGCAAGGCAACGGCCTGCTGCCCTGCCTGTCGCGAGAATTGCTGGAGCAGATCGGCGTACGCCTCGACAGTCTGGCCGACCCGGCTTTGTTGCAGGTTGCCTGTGTCGCTCTGGGGCAATTGATTCCGGACTCCAAAGTCGTACTGGACGGCGGCAGACTGCAACTGTCGATCTCGATACCGCAGATCGCCATGCGCCGCGATGCCACCGGCCGGGTGGACCCGGCGCTTTGGGATTACGGCATCAACGCCGCCTTCATCAATTACCAGACCTCGGCGCAACAGACGGCGCACAAGGAGACAGGCACCAGCAGCAGCGCAGACCTGTACCTCAATACCGGTATCAACCTCGGGGCATGGCGATTGCGCAGCAATCAAAGCGTGCGTCAGGATGCACAGGGACGTCGCGAGTGGACCAGAGCCTACGCTTATGCACAGCGCGACCTGCCCGGCACGCACGCTAACCTGACCCTCGGTGAAACCTACACCGGCGGCGATGTCTTCCGCAGCGTGCCGATCAAGGGCGGGTTGATCAAAACCGATCAGGAGATGCTCCCCGATTCCCTGCAGGGTTACGCACCGGTGATTCGTGGCGTTGCGCAAAGCAGGGCCAAACTGGAAGTGCTGCAGAACGGCTACCCGATCTACTCCACGTATGTCAGTGCCGGCCCCTATGAAATAGATGACCTGAACACGGCGGGCAGCGGCGAACTGGAGATCGTGCTGACCGAGGCCGATGGCCAGGTACGGCGTTTTACCCAACCCTACTCGACCCTCAGCAACCTGCTGCGCGAAGGCGTCTGGAAATACAGCGCAGCCCTGGGCCGCTTTAACGGTGCCTCTGCCACAGAACATCCCTGGCTGTGGCAGGGAACGCTGGCCGTTGGAACAGGCTGGAACTCGACCCTTTATGGCGGACTGATGACCGGCGACTTCTACCATGCCGCTGCGCTGGGCGTTTCACGGGACATGGGCACGCTGGGAGCGATGGCGTTCGACGTGACCCGGTCACGCGCGAGCATCGATCAAGCCGGCCAGTCCAGCGTGCAGGGCATGAGTTACGCCATCAAGTACGGCAAGGCGTTCACGACCCATACCAATCTGCGCTTCGCCGGTTATCGCTACTCCACCGAAGGCTATCGGGACTTCGACGAAGCCGTCAGTCAGCGCAGCAACGACGATACGTTCACAGGCAGCCGCAGAAGCCGCCTGGAGGCTTCGGTTCATCAGAGAATCGGCGCACGCAGCAGCGTGGGCCTGACGCTGTCGCAACAGGATTACTGGGGCAGCGATATCGAGCAGCGTCAATTTCAATTCAACTTCAACACCCATCATGCCGGGATCACCTATAACTTCTACGCCTCCCAGTCACTGAGCACAGCCAGTAGCCGTGGCAACGACCGGCAGTTCGGCCTGAGCATCTCGATGCCCCTCGGCACCGGTCATTCGAGCAACGCCACACTCGACCTGCAGAGCAGCGCCAATCGCCACAGCCAGCGAGGCAGCCTGAGCGGCAGCCTCTACGAAAACCGTGTCAATTATCACGCCAGCCTGAGCAACGATGATGGCGAGCAGCAAAGTGCCAGCCTTGCGGCGGGCTATCAGGCCCCCTTCGCCAGCCTCGGCGCCGGTGTGAGTCAAGGCAACGATTATCGAAGTGCGTCGGTCAACGTCAGTGGCGCCTTGTTGCTGCATGCGGACGGCATCGAGTTCGGCCCGAGCCTGGGCGACACCATCGCGCTGGTCGAAGTGCCGGATACACCAGGTGTTGGCATACAGAACGCGACCGGTGTCAGGACCAATAGCCGCGGCTACGCCTTGATGCCCTATCTGCGCCCCTACCGTTATAACCCGATCGCCTTGCAAACCGACCGACTGGGTCCCGAGGTGGAAATCGATAACGCCAGTACTCAAGTGGTGCCTGCCAGGGGTGCGGTGATCAAGACCACCTTCGCTGCGCGCACGGTGACACGCCTGGTCATCAATGCGACCACTCAAAGTGGCAAGCCGCTGCCATTCGGCGCCCAGGTCAGCGACGCGCAGGACAACATCCTCGGCATCGCAGGCCAGGGAGGGCAGCTGTTGCTGTCCACCGGCATGCAGGCGCAAACCCTCGATGTCCACTGGGGAGAGAAAAGCGACCCGCAGTGCCGCCTGCACATCGACCCCGCCGGCATGCCTCTGACCAAGGGCTACCGAATGCAAGACATGACGTGCGCCCAGTGACATCAGGTCTGAGCCATCCGCGACATTGTTATTTCAGGAATCACCCCATGAACACTGCATTGAATGCCCTGCTCCCGAGTCTGATCCTGTTGGGGGCCAGCTATAGCGCTGCGGCTTATTCCGACGTACCGGACGACACCCCCAGCAACGACTGCTACTGGGTTTCCCCTCCGGGACTAAAGGATTACCGGCGTGACATCGGCACCCTCTACGTCCCGAGAGACGCCAGAGTGGGCACCGTTATCGGCAGCATCGATGTGCTTGAAGGCACACCAGACCACGCGGGCCTGGAGGCGGCCTGCAGAAATGACGGCACGGCCCTTCTCGAATTCAACGCAACGGCAACGGCTCCGATCTTTCCCGGCAACGTGGACCCTATAAATGGCGAAGACCTCACCGGCAAGATCCTGCAAACCAATATTCCTGGCGTCGGGGTGCGGATCAGACTGGGGCACCCGTATGACAGCAACTGCCCCAATTGCTTCATGCCGGCAGGAGGCAGCGCCACCGTTCCGTTCATTGGCCTCAACGACCACCGGGATATGCTCACGAGCATTCGCTTACTGCATATGAACAACTACCTCACGCTGGTCAAGACCGGGCCGATTCCTTCCGGACCGAATGTGCTCAATGGCAGTGAGCTGTTCTCCGGAAGCGTGACGACGCTTGGCAGGATCATGAGGTTCGGGCTAACCGGCACGGTACTTCAGGCACAGTGCAGCGTCGGTGCAGACCCGGTCAGTGCCGACCCGGTGCAGTTGGGTGAGTGGGACAGCGCTGACTTCACCGGTCCCGGCTTCACCACACCGGCGGTGCCCTTCAGCATTGCGTTGAGTAACTGCGAGACCGATACGGGCTCAGGCTTCGTGGCAACGGCGCATATCCAGCTCGATGGTGTCGAAGGCTCGGTCCCCGAAGGCCCTGCCAACAGCGGGGTTTTCAGCCTGACCAGCGATTCGGATGCCAAGGGCATGGGGATTCAGGTCCTCAAAGGTGATGGCGTCACGCCCATGGAATTGCAGACCGAAGTGCCACTGATCGCGATCACACCCGGCAACGTGGTGCTGAACTTCTACGCCCGCTTCTATCAGACGCAGGCCAGCAGCGCGATCCGGCCGGGCAAGGCCAAAGGGGCACTCAGCTTCACGATGACCTACAAGTAGCAATGCGCCATGGACCGCCGACCCGGCGGTCCATGACCTTCTCAGGCGTACAACGTCGGTCTCAGTGAAGGAAAAGGCTGCCAGGAGAGCGTCTGGTCGAAACTCACCCGCACCCGGACATCCAGCTGAGTGCCGATCAGAAATCTGTTCAAATCCGTTTTGCTGATCTGACCGGCGTCGATTTTATCGCCCACCAGCGGCACCGGGTACTCGTCCAGCACGCTGACGATCAACAACTCATTATCAGCACTGCTGACGCCATGCACCTCGACGCTGACAAACTGATCAGTGCCCATGAATGACCAACTGTCCAGGGTGAACCGTGCGTAACCTCCCTCGGCAATGTCATTCAGTCTCAGACGCCCCCCGGATACCTTGTCACACTGCACGACGGGAAAGCCTGTCATTCCCAGGATACTCAGCGTATGCCGGTCCGAAAGATGCGGTGAGTCGGCGTTTTTTTCGAACACCTCGTAGTACACCGGGATCGACTTGCCGAAATGCTGGGCAATTTGCGTGGGGGGAACGCGGAACAGTCTCGAGTCTGCGATTTCCGTAAGAAAGGAGCCCACACTGCCTGGCTCGGCCCATTGGACGCGGACCGTATCACCGGGAAGAATCACCGCATTCTCAGGGATCAATACCACTGCGCCATGAAAGGCATCTACCGGATCAAGCAAGCTGGCGCTTGCCGAGCCTGCGGCCTTCTGAACCCGCGGAGGAGGCAACACACGTGGAACTGGCTGAGCGGAGACCAGCAGCGAAACAGCCAGCGCTCGAGGCCCGGCATTGCCCGAACGATCCTTCAGCCTGTAGGACGCATAACGAATGCCATCGCCGCTCTCGAGAATCAGTTGCCTGTCGAAGGCAATATGGATCGCACTACCGATATCGGACGCTTCAAGCGTCAGGGTTCCGGTGTGCTCCGACCCCGTCAGCGTGCTGCTCCAGTACCAGGTAATGAGGTCCCCGGGGCTCGGCGAAAAATACGCAGGCACCTCGGCCAGCAGGGTATCGCCATGAGTGTCCAGCCAGGCCGCCGTGAGGCCGTCACTGATGATTTCGCCGGGAAAAATCAGCGCTCCTTCGTCGGCGAATACCGGTGCCGTCTTATCAATGACAAAGGTCAGTGTTTCGGATTCGGTCTGCACCTGGTTGGCGGTCTCGACGCTATAGCGGAGTCGATGCAGGCCTTCGATAAGGTATTGCTGCTCGATCATGCTGAACAGATCGGCAGGCTGTACGGGTTCGGTCCAGATCTTCTCCTCCAGCAGCATGTCATTCCAGTACACGCGCAGATACTCGGGATCGCCCGGGGTGGGTCCGGAGTTTTGCCACATGGGAAAATCGACCCGCAACGGCACGAGCCAGGCGCTGCTGGGCAGCAAGTTGGGTTCACCACCGGGTACGTCAGGAAGAAGTTCGGCGATCATGGGCGGCGCAAGCAGCGCACTCTTGCGCCTTGAAGCTGGCCAGAACAGGTTTCTGATCTGTTCGATCCACTTTGAAATCACAGGCATGAGCCGGGCCTCCAGCACAATGAAGCGGTGGCCGACCCGTTTGCCGACCGCCATGCCCATCAGTTAACACCCTGTTTTTTTATGCCGATACTGGCACAAGTGATAGGACCGTTGGCGCATCAGCACCAGCGATCAGGCGTGAGCCTCCGCGCCTGGCTATCACTACCAGCTGTAACGCAAGCCCGCACTGGCGCCCCACGGCTGCTCGATGGCATCGCCGTTGCTGTAATCGAAATCAGCGTTCAACTGCAGGTTGTCAGACAGCGCCACCGACACACCCGCCCCCAACTCGCCACGGGAACCGGAGAGGTCGTTGTTGAACACGTTGTCATTGACCTTGACCTCGTTCCTGTTGACGAACTCGTGAGCCACGGCCACCCGCACGTAAGGTTGCAGCGTACGTCCCTTGCCCAGGTCGAAACTGCGCCCCGCTGTCGTACCGACCTTGCCGAGCAGCGACCGGCTGCGGTCACCTTCGGCACGCATACCGTTATCCAGTGCGTAGTCCTTGCCCTGAACGACCAGGCCCGCCAGCTGGGTATAGGGTTCGAGAAAATAGCCGTTGTCCAGTTTGATGTGCCGACCCAGCTCCAGCGATACGCCCACCCCCAGATTGTCGTAGTTGCCGCGCGTGCGGGAACCATCGCTGAGATTGACTCTGGCCTTGTTCTTGAACTGATTGAGCTTGATCACGCCATCGACGTAGTAGCCGCTTTCGCTGTCCAGCCAGGTGCTGTAAGCGCCCAGCGAGTAGCTGTCGACCTTGCCACTGGCACCGTGATCCAGACTGAGGTCGGACGTACTCTGCCCGATCATCACACCTGCCAGCCATTGCCCCGACCCCACAGGCAGCTTGCCATCTGCGCCGAGCGCGACACCGCTCTGAACCTGCTGATATCCAAAGCCTGAGGCGTCGGCGACATTGAATTTGTTGCCGTAGGTCCGTATCCAGCCACCGGAACGGGCCTGGTCCATACGCAACTCGCCCATGCGCGAACGTAGCGTCGTCAATTCCCCGTACCAGACAGTCGGCGCGGTGTTGAACAACGCCATGACAGTCTGTGCGCCAGGGCTGATGGTGCGGGTGGCGGTGTCCAGATACCAGTCGTTGTCGCCCTGCTTGATCAGGTCATAGGACCAGGCGCCCAGATCCACTGCGCCGCCTGCGAGCGAAAAGCTCGCATCGCCGGCTGCCGCATGCACGACGTGCAGGCTGGTATCGCTGAGCGGATCGACACCCGTGCTGCCGATAAGCACGGTATGACTGCCGGTCGCGCTGCCCGTGATGTCAAGAAAGTCAGTGGCCTGGCCACCGAAATCCACGTCCATCATGAATGTGCCGCTCCCTGACAGGCTTGCGAGTGACAAGGTGTAAAACGAGGCCGCGTCGCCAAACCTGACCGAGCCGCCGTTCATGGACAGTTCATTCACCTGACCATTCTCGACCATCACCCACTGGCCCTGGCTACCGAGCGACAGGCTGGATACGTTCTCCAGGCGCCCGGTCAGGGTCGCGTTGTTTTGCAGTGACAGGCTGGCGGTACTGCCCTCACCCGCCGATACATCGCCCAGCAGATGGCTGTTGTCCACGGTCATGTGCGCCGTTGAACCGTTGATCAACTCCAGTATCTTGCCATTGCCGCCGGTCAACGTAGATCCATTGTTGACCTGGATATCGGCAGTCGCGGGCGCGCCGGTGGGCGTTCCGACGATCAGCGCCGACCCGGTGATACCTTCGACCCGGGTTCCCTCCAGAACCAGCAGATTGCTTGAGGGTACGCCCGGATCAGCGCGCAAGCGCACGCCATATTGCTGCCCGGTGATGGTACTGGCGGACGCCTTCACCGTGGAGTCAAACATCTCCATGCCTCTGCCATTGGTGCCGGTGGCCGTCACCGAAGTCCCTTCCAGGGTCAGGTTGCTGAGCGAACCGGCATTTATCCCGCGATTCGTGGCCGTGATCGTGCTGCCGATGACGGTGGCCGTGGAGCCGACCAGTCGCGCACTTTCATTACCCATCCCAAGGCCATCCGCGGCACCTGTCAGGACGCTACCGACGATCAACGCATCTGCCCCGGTCAACGATACAGCTGAAGAGTTGGTGCCCGCACTGACCTGACTGCCAGTGAGCGTCAGCTTCGCCCCGGTGATCGTGGATATTTGCAGGGTTGTCGCGCCGTTGGCGGTCAGATTTCCGGTGCTGACAATCCGATAGCTGTCCAGCGGGGCTGTCGCATCGATCGTCTGCGGCGTATCGACAAGGATTTGCGCAAGCGCATGACTGCCGGTCAGCAAGGGAGAGAGGAAAATAACGGTCTTCAATGTCCATGAAAGCGGACGCAGCACGAATGGAGCATTCATGAGGATGCATTACCTTGAGGTAAACCAGGTTGAACCCCGTGACGACTGCCCGAAAGCGGCCTAGGGAGGGAGGCCGCAAGACTAGCGGGATCCAACTGAATGCTCTGTAGGACGTTTCCTAGGTAATCGTAGGGAGGTTCCGACAGTAGAGGGTCGTCGAGGGGAATACCGATAAGCGTAGGTGACATGACCCGGTACGCGTCGGCCTCCCTAAACCGTTTGGGAGCAACCTGAGCCGGCTTATACCCGACAGGGTGCCTGCGACTGGCCGCAGACCCCCTCTATCGGCAACCCTTGTTACTTTTTCTTCGGTTCTACTGGACGAAGAGGACAAGGCCCGGCTGCGTCGTACATCCCTACTCGGGCGGTGGTTTCCAGCGAGTTAATGGTTTTCCTGGTGGTTTCCGGCGGGTTAATGGTTTCGCTGGTGGTTTCCGGCGAGTTAATGGTTTCGCCAGTGGTTTCCGGCGGGTTAATAGTGGCGCTTTCCATGCTGAAGGAGTACTTGATCCTTGCGCTCCCGTATTGGCTGCCGCTGGAAGGATCGTAGATGGGCAGGATGTGTGTATTGTAGGGGGTGACCAGCCAGGTGAAACCGGTGACAGGATGGCTGGCTCCCAGCAGGATAACCTCTTCTTTTTCGGTGCCGGGAATAGGCGCGTCGCCGGTATTTCCCTCGGAGCCATACCAGTGCAACGTCACGGTTTCACCGTCCGACAGATATTTCGAAAGATCCGGAACGCGGACCCGTATACCCGGTTCACCCGGGCCAGGAGGGCCACTTGGGCTGGCGTAGAGTGAATTGCAATTCAGCCAGCCATTGGGACTGGTCCCCTCGAAGACCGGGGCTTCCGGCATGATGACAATGGCGTCTACCTTGACCAGAGTGTTCGGCGAGTGTTGCGTGTTTTCTGAATCGGGCCCATGAATGCGGTAATGAACCGGCAAGTCAGCGCGATTGCCTTCATAATCGATGTAACTCCAGGGTATTTCAACCTCACGCCCAGCGCCTGCCAGGTCGCCAGCAGCCACGGTGTATTGAGCCTCTGCTACATGGCTTGTGCCCCAGTAGAAATCTATAATTTCACCCGCTTGAAGTTTGTCATACAGCTTGAAACTGACCTTGGCAGGCTGGTTATAGTCCGCTTCTTTCAGGACGTTCAACTCATTGGACGTCTGGCCATAGACCTCGACCGGCAGTAATGCGTCGTTGACCGGATCCGGCCACCCGGGATCGGTTATAGGGTCAGGGCCGATAGTGGCGAAATTGACATTGACGCTGATGCTTTTCACTTCGGACGGAACGACGCCACGCAGGATTCGATAACTCACATCGGTGGGCTGCTCGCCGCCGCTCGCTTGATTGTATTGCCCCTGCAGAACCAGATCAGAGACTCTGATCGAAGTCGGAAAATCTGGAGAGCTGCCGACTTCCTCAGATCGAAGCACCTCAGTGCCCCAAGTGACTTCGATGCGGTCGGCCGGCTTCCAGTTATCGAACGACTCGATCAACACTTCGACCCCGAGTCTCGCATCAGGCAGGTTGATCAACTTTTCTGGAGGCTCTGCCAATGGCACGACGGGGTCTTTCAGGTTGTCGGCCAACTGCCCCAGCGCCACGTCGATGCGTTTGGGGCTGGAAAGCGAAGTGCGATTGGTGGCTTTGTCGACCAGAATGTAAACGGCGTAGTAGGGCTCGTCCCTGGACGTGTCAATGGCCGAAACGGGGAAGGTCACCGTATTATTCGTCGGGTTGGCCACGTCAACGAAAGCGACCGGAGCCGGCAGGTCTTCAGCACTTTCTGGCAATGGCGTGCCAACCCAATAGAAGGCTACCTTGTCGCCGGGCTTCCAGTCGTCATAGTCTGGCAGCGTACCGACCAGACCGTCGGGATGTGCGTCCAGAAACGCCTGGGTCAACTGATCTGTTTCCAGACTCATCTGCTCAGGCTCAAGCTGCTCGCCCGGCGGCGTGGTATCGACGATCAGGTTGATCGACGGGCTGGTGGTCTCTTGTTCATTCGGTTGTACAATCCGGTAGCGCAAACTGTAAGTACCGTCTGCAGGCTTGTCCAGGCCTGTCATTAAGCTGCTCAGCGGAATCTCGATCTTCTTGGGAAAGGTGTCAGGGTCCACCGGTGCGGTAACCGTACCGCTAAACACCTGTTTGAACGCGTCGTTATCCGCCGCCGCGCCGATGGCCCAATCGATGAGAAACGTATCGGAGTCGCCCGGATCAGTGACCAGTCCTGCCCACTTAGACAGGGTGACCTCAAGAAATTCGCCGAGCAGGACATCCTTGTTCAGCGTTCCATCGGCCGGGTCCACAATGCCCGCCACCTCTGCCGGGGCAAGCGATGCGTCGGTCCGTGAACCGCGTTGAGTGCGCGCCAGCCGGTAGGCGATACGCGCTTTTTTTTTGTCATCCAACGTTGCTGTTGTTTTTGAATCGGCCATCATCAGCACTCCCTTGCTATCCGATTGGCGCCCCTGTCTATGTAGAAAACAGGCGGGCGGATTGATAATGCGCCCAGGGGCTGCTGCCCTTTCATCCCAAGCCGCGATGAAACGGCAACAGACCCTGGACTTCTCGACAAAAGTTTGTCTGCCAGAACCGGCCATCCAGGCCGGTAGCCCGTTCGATTAAACGGCAGTTGCGCGACACTGGATACTGTCATAACTATCAGGGTGAGCTTCGCAGGGCACGCTCGACAGGCGCTCGTATCAATCTCGATACATTTATGACATGCGCACGACATTCGATCACGCCACCCTACCGCCGAGCCTCCCGGCGAAGTAGCATGAGGGGCAGCGTTGATCTTCAACAGCAGCCAGTCCATGGCGGCACAAGCAGGCGACAGACGCATTATGCAAGCACTTCCCGACACCTCCCTGGATGCCACATCGACCGATCAGCGCTGGAGCGTTCGCGCGCTGATCGTCGATGACGATGTGGCCATTCGCGAACTGCTCTGCGATTACCTGACGCGCTTCAATATCAACGCCCGTGGCGTCACCGACGGCACGCAAATGCGTCAGGCGCTGACCGAGGAAACCTTCGACGTGGTGGTGCTTGACCTGATGCTGCCCGGTGAAGACGGGCTGTCACTGTGCCGCTGGCTGCGCAGCACGTCGGACATCCCGATTCTGATGCTGACCGCACGCTGCGAACCGACTGACCGGATCATCGGCCTGGAACTGGGTGCCGACGATTACATGGCCAAGCCGTTCGAGCCGCGCGAACTGGTCGCGCGCATCCAGACCATTCTGCGCCGGGTCCGCGACGAGCGCAGCGATCAGCGCACCACCATTCGCTTTGACGCCTGGCGCCTGAACAGCGTCCTGCGTCAGTTGACCGCCGCCGATGGCCTGGTGGTGCCGCTGTCCAACGCCGAGTTTCGTCTGTTACGTGTGTTCCTCGAACGGCCGCACCGGGTGCTGAGTCGCGAGCAGTTGCTCGATGCTGCGCGCGGGCGTTCGATCGAGGCGTTCGACCGCAGTATCGATTTGCTGGTCTCGCGTCTGCGCCAAAAGCTCGGCGATGATCCGAAAAATCCACAACTGATCAAGACCGTGCGCGGTGAAGGCTATCTGTTCGATGCCAGGGAGCTGGGTTGATCCGCAGATTCGACACGCTGTTTGCGCGACTGTTTGGTGGCGCCCTGTTGGCTATTCTGCTGGCGCACCTGCTGGCCTTCATCTGGTTCACCCAGTACGGCATGCGCCCGCCGCCGCCCAACGAGTTCAACGCCGAGCATGGGCAGTTCGATCAACGGCCCATGCACAGACCGCCGATCCTGGGGGGGCCGGCGATAGTGCTGCTCTTCCAGTTCATCACCATGATCATCGCTGCATGGTATGGCGCCAAGGCACTCAGCCGTCCGATACAGCGACTCAGTGAAGCAGCCGAGCGCCTGAGTGAAGACCTCGACAGCCCGCCCTTGGAAATCAGCGGCCCGCAGGAAGCCCGACAGGCCGCACAGACGTTCAACCTGATGCAAAGCAAAGTGCGCGAACAGATGCAGCAGCGCGGGCGCATGCTGGCTGCGGTATCCCACGACCTGCGCACCCCCCTTTCGCGGCTCAAGCTGCGCGTCGAACAGATCGAAGAGCCCAGGCTGCATGGCCAGATGACTCAGGACCTCAATGACATGATCAGCATGCTCGACGCCACGCTCGCCTACCTCAATGAGCACCGACGCAGCGAAGGCCTGCAGCAGTTCGATCTGCAGGCACTGATCGAGTCGCAGGCCGAGAATGCTCAGGACAATGGCGACGACGTACAGTACGAAGGCCAGTGCAAACCGCTCAAGACGCAGCCGATGGCACTGCGCTCGTGCCTGC
Source organism: Pseudomonas sp. B20 (assembly GCF_020515755.1). Taxonomy (NCBI): domain Bacteria; kingdom Pseudomonadati; phylum Pseudomonadota; class Gammaproteobacteria; order Pseudomonadales; family Pseudomonadaceae; genus Pseudomonas; species Pseudomonas sp. B20. Next base: position 120,750 of record NZ_JAHPJG010000017.1, on the reverse strand, counting down.
AGAATCTGGTCGACAACGCTCTGCGTTATGCCGGCAGCGTACATATCGTGATCGAGGACAGCAGCGAGCGTGTGCGCATCTCTGTGGTCGATCACGGGCCCGGCATTGCACCTGAATTTCACGAAGCCGTGTTCGAGCCGTTCTATCGCCTGGAAGGTTCTCGCAACCGCAACTCCGGCGGTATCGGCATGGGCATGAGCATTGCGCGGGAAGCGGCGCGACGCATCGGCGGCGAGCTGTCGCTCACGCAAACGCCTGGCGGCGGCCTGACGGCGATACTTGACCTGCCACGTCTCTGACGCAATCTGTAACACACCGCGTACAAAGCCTACATCCCCTCGACAACTGACGCCCCGAGGCTGCAAAAGCCGGTACACCGTTACCGGGCACATTCATCTCAGGGGAGTGAGACCAATGATCAGTGGGATAAACAGCAGTTTCTCCAGCTACACCAGTTCGAGCAGTGCAACCTCCAGCACCAGCAACAAGAAGTTTCAGGAAGAGCTGTTGGCCAAACTGGATAGCGATGGCGACGGCAGCATCGGCAAGAACGAGCTGAGCTCGGCCCTGTCGTCGAACAGCAAGGATGGCATCACTGTGAGCCTGAGCAAGGCATTCAGCGATCTGGACAGCAACGACGATGACAGCCTGGATGCCGACGAGCTGGCCGCGATGACACCACCTCCGCCGCCGCCCATGCAGTCGGTCGATGAGCAGGCAGAAGACCTGCTCGGCTCGCTGGACAGCGATGGCGACGGCGCGATCAGCAGCGACGAGCTGACCACCGGTCTGAGCAATGCGGGCAGCACGGCGAACAGCAACCAGGTGTTCGATGCACTGGATACTGACGAAGACGGCACAGTCAGCCTTGAAGAGCTGGTCGCCGGCATGCAACCGCAACAGCCTCCTGCCGGTATGTCGCCTGCGCAGGTGAGCACCTCCGGCAGCACTGACAGCGCCAGCCTGTTCAGTACACTGGACAGCGACAGCGACGACAGTATCAGCGCTTCCGAGTTGTCTGCCGCATTGAAGCAGAGTGACACCACCATCGATCAGGGCAATACCAATCAGATCGCCACTCAGGCCTTGAACAAGATGATCGCCGCACTCAGCGAAAAATATGACACCCAGAGCAGCAAGCCAGTCGGCAAGTACCTGGACACCGCGGCGTAACGCGAGGCTCCGCCGCCCGTCATGGCGCGGCGGAAACTTTCGCCGTCAACGACTGCGGGCACGCTCGCTGCCGACCCAGTCGGTCAACAGGCTGTAAGCGACTGCCAGCAGCGTCGGGCCGATGAACAGGCCGATAAAACCGAACGCCAGCAATCCGCCGAACACGCCCAACAAGACAATCACCAGCGGCAGATTGCCGCCCCTGCTGATCAGGTATGGCTTGAGCACGTTGTCCACGCCACTGATGACGAACATCCCCCAGATGCCCAGAAATATCGCCATGCCGTACTCGCCCTGCCAGACCAGCCAGGCAGTGGCAGGCAGCCAGACCAAGGGCGGGCCCATCGGGATCAGACTGAACAGAAAAGTCAGAATACCCAGCACCAACGCGCCGGGAATGCCCGCGATCAGGAAGCCGATCAGCGCCAGTACCGCCTGGGCCGCTGCCGTACCGATGACCCCGTTGACCACGCGTTGCACAGTGCCGGCGACCAGATCCAGATAATACTGGGCCCGCTCCCCGATCAGGCGCTCCAGCAGGCTGAGCACGAAGGCGGCCAGGCGCGGACCGTCCCTGTAGAAGAAGAAGGCGAAGACGATGCTCAGGGTCAGTTCCAGAATTCCGCTGCCGATCTGCGCACTGCGTGCCAGAATCCAGTTACCCACTTGCCCCAGATGCGGTTTCAGCGTCGCCATGAAAGCCGCGCCTTGCTGATCGATGGTGGTCCACAGCGCTACCAGTCGTTCGCCCACCAGCGGAATACCCGCCAGCCATTGCGGTGGGTCGGGCAAGCCGTCGACCTGAATGTCCTTGATCAAACCCGTAGCGTCACGCACATGGTCGGCAAGATTGAAGCCCAGCCACACCAACGGCGCCGCGACCAGCAGCATCCAGCACAGGCACATCACCAGCGCAGCCAGCGACTCACGGCCCTTGAACCAGCGGGTCAGCAAACGCATCAGCGGCCAGCTGGCAAAGGCCAGTACCGCGCCCCAGACCAGCGCCGACCAGAACGGCGCCATCACCCAGAGACAGGCACCAAACAGCGCCAGCAGCAGAATCTGCACCAACAGACGGTCATTGTTGAACATGCGCTATCCACTAAAAAGGATCGGAGGGAGCGAGCATAATGGCGAACCTGCCTGTCCGCCATCGCTGTTCTAGCGGATAACCTCGATCTTGAGCCCCTTGCCTTCAGTGACGCCCGCCTCTAGCCGGGCCGCGCGAACGCCTTTGGCGATCAGGGCGTCAAGCCAGGCGCCGGCACTGGGTCCGGACACCGTGGCGCGCAGGCTGCTGTCCAGGTTCAGGGCGCGAGAAACAAGGGTGACCCAGGCATCCTGTGGGTCGCCGCTCAGGCGGGGCAATTCCAGCTTGCCGGTGCTGCGCAGTTGGCGCAGCAAGGTGGCCGAGGTCGGCAGCAGTTCGCCCAGTGGCGCGGAAGATTCAAACTGCTCGACGTGCAGGTAGGCCCGACGGTTGCCACGGGTGATGCTGTAAAGCGCTACCAGGGTGTCACTGCGCGGTTCTGCCAGACGCAGCAGCAGGTAAGCCTGGCGGTCATCCGCGCCATACAGCTTGGCGTTGCCGAACACTTCGTTGGCCCACAGGCTGCTTTCTCCGCAGTCGCGCGCCTGGCACCAGAACAGCAGCTCGGCGCCCTGCTGCTGCAAGGCCTCGCGAGCCGCGGTGAAAGCGTCGTCGGAAGTCCGCTCGGCAGGTAATTGATAGGTGACCGACGTCAGATTGCCACGCGCACTGACCTGGCCGTCGAAACGCAACTGGCCGCTGATCTTGCGGATCGAGCCCATGGGGTAGACCCGCTCGAGCTCGGCAGCCGGACGATAATCGACGATTTCCGTGTCGGCCAGACGCGGCAGAATCTGCAGATCGCTGCTGCCTGTTACGTCGGCGGCGCAGAGCACAGCGCTGAACATCGACAGGCACAAGGCGACAACGGGAACACTTGATAAACGCATGAGTGCTCTCATTGGCAGGCAAGCGGGGAACGAAAATATAAAAGATCGCCAGCGAGGCGGTCACCAGAGGCTGCGGATTGATCCATCACGGTTGACTCCTGTTTCAACCCGTCCAGCGTCGGCAGTTGCAGGGCTCAAGTCAAGAAGCAGCGAAGAAGCGATTGATACAGTGTGCAACAGCGCTCGCACCCTGCTCGTCGTCCAGGTGCAGATGATGACCGCCTTCAAGCTGCACGACGTCGAAAGGCAGCCCGGACAGCACGAGCTGGTTTTTCGCCAGCATGCCGCCTGTAGCGACCAGCAGTTGCGTCGGGCAACGGATAGCGTTTACGAAAGACATCGCCTGCTGATGTGTAAGACGAATCGCAGACGGCAATGTCAGGCGGCTGTCGCTGCGCCAGGTATAGCCACCGGGTACCGGCATCAGGCCGCGCTGGGCGAGTAATTCGGCAGCCTCGCGACTGACAGGCCCGACGCCCTTCATACGCGCCTTGACAGCACGTTGCTGATCCTCGTAAACCGGCTTTTTCTTGCCCGACAGCCTGAGCTGCGCCTGCAGGGCGGAGCCCATCCGCTCGGCGGCGGATTCAGGGTCGCAGGTCAAGGGAATCAAACCATCGATCAGGGCCAGCCGCGTGACCCGCTCCGGCAATGACCCGGCCAGCAATACCGAAATGATCGCGCCCAGCGAATGGCCCATCAGTGCGAAGCGCTGCCAGCCCAATTGCTCGGCGACCTGCAGCACGTCGAACACGTAGTCGGCCAGCGCATAGCACGCCCCGGCAGGCCGATGCTCTGAATGACCATGCCCGGCCAGATCGAGCGCTACGATGCGCAGGCCCTCCAGTCGCGGTGCCAGGCGGGCAAAGCTGTTGGCGTTGTCGAGCCAGCCATGCACGGCAATCATCGGCCGGCCGTCTTCGGGGCCGTAAAGATGAGCCGCCAGTTCGATATGCCCCAGATCGAAACGGACCTCCTCCACAGCAAACGTCACGCCGTCGCCCTTGAGGCGCTGCGCGCGTCCCAGCGAGCCAGCAGCGTCTTGAGCAGCAATGCGGTTTCATCCGGTCGTTCAAGGGGAAACATGTGCCCTCCGGGCATGGACAGGTATTCGCCTTCGCGCACGCGTCGGGCCAGATAGCCATGATGAGGCATGATCACCCGGCTGTGTTTGCCGCGCACCATGGCCAGAGGCACCTTGAGTTGCCGGGACGGCACGGGGCTGGTGTGCGGGATGCTGCGGTATATGCTGATCTCGATGGCCGGGTCGAAACGCAGCCGCCACTGCCCGCCGTCCTCACGCAGACCATGTTGCAGGTATGCGGTCAGGCAGTCGGGATCGAAGCGGCTGAACAGGGTCTTGCCCGAGAAATAGGCGCGTGCCGACGGCAGATCGTCAAACGCCTCACGACGGCCCAGGGTGCGACCCGCTGGCGTGATGCGGTCGATAAAGCCCAGACGCTTGGCGGCGCGTATGAACAACTGGTCAGCCAGCCCCAGCACCGGTGAGTCGAGCATCACCACGCCCCGGTAGAGTTCCGGGCAGCGCAATGCGGCATGCAGATGCAACACGCCACCGAGCGAGTGCCCTACCCCCCACACCGGGCCCGGCTGCTCACGCAGATGGTGAAGCAACTCATCCACCAGATTCAGCCAATTGTCATCCACCGGAAAACGCGGATCATGGGCGTGTTGCTCAAGATGGGCCACCGAAAATTCCGGTGCCAATGCGCAAAACAGCTTGCTGTACGTCGCCGAAGGGAAGCCATTGGCGTGAGCAAAGAACACGGGTTGCGACATGCCAATACTTCCATGGGCGGGCGAGTCACGATTGTGCCAAGTTGCTCCGCGGATCGGCAATGACTGGAACCGCCATCGCAGGTGTCACTCCGGCCATCAGGATTACCCGATACGGCAGTCGGAGCGGCGTGAAGGCTTATAAAGCCTGGGTGAACCGGTCCAGGCAAGCCTTTATGTAGGCGACCTGAAAACCAAAAGACTGTTTGGCAAGGGCCTTGGCCTCAGCAGAGGGCTTGGCTTTTCTGAAATCCAGGATGGCTAACTGCATGGCTTGTACCGCGACATCCGACAACGGCTGGAATAGCGCGAGGGCGCCATTGTCGGGAAACTGGACCTTCAACTTGTCGAACAGCATGTCGGCATCATCACGCAAGGCCATGAATTCGGCCGAGGTCATCAGATTATCCGCATAGACCGCCTTCAAGCGCTTTTCCAGATTCAATTCACCGTGTTGCGGTGGAGCCTTCGCTGCAGGCGGAGTTGCAGCAGATATCGGTTGACCGGTAAGCACCCCGACAAAGGACGGTGGACTGTCCGGCAGAGCAGGCGTTTCAGACGCAACCGTGTGTTCAGGCGCAGGGCTCTCCCCGGGTGAGGCTGGCTTTTCTTCAGTCATCATCAATCCTCCTGAGAATGAATGTTCCCTCCAGGGAACATTCAGACACTAAGAGAAAAGAGACCCTCTCACAACGGCCAAACCGGACCTGAGAACGCGCCCTTAATAGCTGAAAACACTCAATTGACTGGAGGCTCTTTGCCATGCGGTACGACGGCCACCGTCAAGCGCGAAATGCAGCTTGGCTTGCCTTCGTCGTTGCTGATGCGGATGTCCCATACATGGGTGGTCCGGCCTATATGCACGGGCCTGACCACACCGGTGACTCGTCCGCTACGCACACCACGCAAATGGTTGGCGTTGACCTCCAGCCCGACGCAGAAATACTTGCTCGGGTCGACGATCAGGTAACTGGCCATCGACCCCAGCGACTCGGCCAGGACCACGGATGCACCGCCATGCAGCAGCCCGAAAGGCTGATGGGTACGTTGATCGACCACCATGCTGGCTGTCAGAGAGTCATCGGTGAATGCTTCGAAACGAATATCCAGCACTTCGCCGATGGTGTTTTTTTGAGCCGCCATAAGGGCTTCGATATCGGGAGCCTGACGCCATATGCTCATGCTGAATCCTTTTCCAGGGAGAGCCGCATTCGCTGCGGTCATTCATTGCGCGCACAGGCCGTTCAGACGTGCCTGACGCTGTTGAGGCGCATGCCGCCTGCCACTACGAACTCGCCTTCCAGCTCGGCAAGACTGGCCGTGCTCATCGGCTCGGCCTGTTGCGGACTGCCGTGCGCCAGTACCCCGATCAGTTCGCCCACCAGAGGCTGATGGCTGACCAGCAGCACTTCATCGACACCCAGCTTGTCCAGTTGCGCCAGCACCTCACGCGGGCTGCTGTCGGGTGTAAGCCAGGGCGCGGTGACGATCGAGTCATCGAATGCCAACGACTGACGCACCAGCTCGGCAGTCTGTTGTGCACGCACATAGGGGCTGGCGATGATCCGTTGTACGGGCTTGTCCGTCAGTTGCAGCGCACTTTTCAGCACTTCCTCACGCCCGTGTGCAGTCAACTCGCGCTCGGCATCGCTGCGCGCCCGCGACTGCGCTTCGCCATGACGCAATACCCAGACCTTCATGGCTTTGGCTCCTCATCGCGCACCGGTTGAGCCGCTGGCGGGACATGATGGGGCGCCTCGCCTTCGGGCGCGCGCGGCGCTGGCCAGTCGCCGAAAGGCCAGGGTTTGTGGTCGCTGTGAAACGTCCCGAAACGACCGATCTGCGCCAGGTACTGGCTGATGCTGTCGCCGAAGTTCATCAGGCCACCATTCGGCGCACCGTAAATCAGGCGGTAGACCAATTGCACCAGCACCACGCCCGCCAGAATGATCTGGGCGACGTGCCATACGCCCAGAAACAGCAGCATCCAAAGAATGCGCAGCAGGATCGATTCGTTGTGCTGGATTTTCGACTCGTTCAAGACCTTCTCCTGATCAGACTGAATTCAATTAAAGCCGGTAATCGAAATGAAATCGACGTCCGTCTTGGGCTCGGCCCGCATCAGCGCCTCGATGACCTGGCTGAGCGTACGGCCTTCAAAAAGAATCGCATGCAACCCGGCGACCAATGGCATATACACCTGCACTTCCTGCGCTTTGACCTTGAGCACCTTGAGGGTGTTCACGCCCTCGGCCACTTCGCCCAGGCGCGTGACCGCTTCTTCCAGCGTCAGCCCCTGGCCCAGGGCAAAACCGACCTGATAGTTGCGGCTTTTCGGCGAGGAACAGGTGACGATGAGATCGCCCACCCCGGCCAGGCCGAGAAAGGTCATCGGGTTGGCGCCCTGGCTGACCGCAAAACGGGTCATTTCCGCCAGCGCCCGGGTGATCAGCATGCTCTTGGTGTTTTCGCCCATGTCCAGCGCCACCGCCATGCCGGCAATAATTGCGTAGACGTTCTTCAGTGCCCCGCCCAGCTCGACGCCAAACCGGTCATTACTGGCATAGACACGAAAGGTGCGCCCGTGCAACGCAGCCTGAACCTCCTGACACAGCGCTTCGTCTTCGCTGGCAACCACCGTCGCGGTCAACGCATGCTCGGCGATTTCCCGCGCCAGGTTGGGCCCGGACAATACGCCGATACGCGCCTGCGGGACGATCTCTTCGAGGATCTGACTCATCAGTTTGAAGCTTTGCGCTTCGATACCCTTGGTCAGGCTCACCAGCATCTTGCCATTGAGGCGCTCGACGTGAGGCGACAGCACCGAGCGCAAGGCACTCGACGGCAAGGCGACGAAGATCAGTTCGCTTGCGTCGAGCACCGCCGTCAGGTCGGTGACCGGCTCGACTTCAGGGCGAATCCTGATGCCCTTGAGATAACGGGGGTTTTCACGATTGACGCGAATGGCCTCAGCCTGCTCCGGATCGCGCATCCACTGACGAACCTGATGGCCGTTCTCGGCCAGCAGATTGGCAATGGCCGTACCGAAGCTGCCACCGCCAAGCACCGCGACGGGTTGCTGTGTGGTCATAAAACTATCCATCCAGAGCCATTCAAGTGGCGATGTCGTCATTATACGGAGCAACACGTTATCAGCCAGCGACAAAGCTGATCTGTTACGCACTCTTGGCGGCATCCATCAACAAGTTCGCTGGAAACACGCGCCATCTCGGTTAACATGCGCGCACAGCATGAATCATCACGATGGCCGGCATTGCCTTGTGCAGCCGGACCAATTCGCGACCACCGGGCGAACAGGCATGGACGCATCAATCGAACTACCTCCGCCGTGCCTTGCGCGCGAGGCGCACAGCCGATGAAGTTTCGGCACTGGGACATCAATACCCGCACGCAGATCATCAGCCTTGGCCCTGCCCTGTTGCTGACGGCTTTGCTGATCAGTTTTTTTACCTTCGTGCGTATCCAGGACCTGCGTCAGGAGCTCAATCACACCGGGCAGCTGATCGCCAATCAGTTGGCGACCGCTGTCGAGCCGGGCGTGACCACGGGCGATATCGAGGGGCTCAAGGCGTTGATGCGCGCCACCCTGTCCATGCCCAGCGTTCGCTATGTGGAAATTCAGGACAGCTCCAATACCGCCGTGATCTACATAGACCAGCCGCGCGACAACGAGCAGCAGACCCGGCAGATGGAAGTGTTCCTGGCTCCCGTTCAACCGCAGCGCACCACCATTCACGGCAATCCCGGCACGCCTGCCCCAGGAAAAAGCCAACCCGCGCAGGGCGCTTCACAGAGTTATCTGGGGCGGGTGCTGGTAGGCATGTCCAGCGAAGCATTCAGCCGACGTCAGCAGGAGATACTGCTCAAGGCTGGCGTCCTGGCGATGGTCGCCTTGCTGTTCGCCTTTCTGCTGGCGCGCGGCCTGGCCTTGAGCCTGTCCAGACCCATCAGCGATATGGGCGAAGCGCTCAAGGCGATTCAACAGGGCGATTACCACACGCCCATGCCGGTCAGCGACGACGCCGAGCTGGGCGCGCTGGCGCGGCACATCAACAACCTGGCTGAGAACCTGCACCGCGCCAGCCTCGAGCAGCAGCGCTCTGTAGCCCAGCTGATCCAGACCCGGGAAGAAGCCGAACAGGCCAACCGCGCCAAATCGGACTTCCTGGCCATGATGAGTCACGAGCTGCGTACGCCCATGAACGGCGTATTGGGCATGCTGCAGTTGCTGGAAACCACGCACATGACCCACGAGCAGAGCGAATACGCGACGCTGGCAACCGAATCCACCGAGCATCTGCTGCGGGTCATCAACGATATCCTCGACTTTTCCCGCATCGAGCGTGATGCTCTGCAGATGGAAGGCATACCGTTCAACCTGGCTGAACTGGTCAGCGCCTCGACCCACGCCTTCAACCACAGCGCCGCGCAACGCCATCTGCTGCTGGAACTGCACATTCAGCCAGGCCTGGAGACCTTGAACGTCATCGGTGACCCGACCCGCATCCGCCAGATTCTGGTGAACCTGATCGGCAACGCGCTTAAATTCACCGAGCAAGGCAAGGTCTGCGTCGACGCCAAGTGGGCAATGCTCGACGATGAGCTGCTGCACTTTAGCTGTGCGGTACAGGACAGCGGCATCGGTATCGACGCCGAGCGACTGGAATCGATGTTCGATGCGTTCAAGCAGGCCGACAGCTCTATTTCCAGACGTTACGGCGGCACGGGGCTGGGGCTGCCGATTGCGCGGACCCTGGCCGAACGCATGGGCGGTACCTTGCACGCCGAGAGCGAGGAAGGGTCAGGCTCGTTGTTCACGCTGCAGATCCCCCTGCCCGTCTCGCGCGACGCTTCGGTGGCTATTGCCAAGCCGCTGTCGATACTCGACGCACATGGCCGGGAGCGCAGCATCTTGCTGGTCGAAGACAACCCGGTGAACCGCACCGTGGTGCAGGCCATGTTGCGTAATCTGGGGTGCGAGGTCGACATCGCTGTCGACGGTGCCGAAGCAGTGGCGAAGGCAAGCGCAGGCAATCACGCGCTGATTCTTATGGATTGCCGACTGCCGGTCATGGATGGCTATGAGGCCACCCGTCGAATCAGGCAACTTTCCGGGCTGGAACGAATCCCAATCATTGCCCTGACGGCCAACGCGTTACAGGGTGATCGGGACGCCTGTTTGCAGGCAGGGATGGATGATTACCTGCCCAAACCGTTCAAACATGCTGATTTACAGCAGGTTTTGCAGCGCTGGCTGTCCTTTGAAGCACCTGTGACTGGCGATAAATGTTAAATTGCGGCAGTCTTGGCATCCAGATCGGCCAGCAAAATCGGCTGAATGACAAAATTCAGTGTACAGGTGTACCTTGATTTCACCTGCGCTGTGACTTTCATTACAACGCAACAGTCTATGAGTAGGCTGCCGGACAGGGTCCTGGCGAAATTAGCGCCAGGACTGGCGTTCGGGCCAGTGGCGCCACAACCTGCCGCACAAGATTATTGAGGAGCTCGCATGACCAAACAACACGCCTTTACCCGGGAAGACCTGCTGCGCTGCAGTCGTGGCGAGCTGTTCGGCCCAGGTAACGCGCAACTGCCCGCCCCCAACATGCTGATGGTTGATCGCATCACGCACATCAGCGATGAGGGCGGCAAGTTCGGCAAAGGTGAGTTGGTCGCCGAACTGGATATCAATCCGGACCTGTGGTTCTTTGCCTGCCACTTCGAAGGTGATCCGGTCATGCCTGGATGCCTGGGCCTCGACGCCATGTGGCAGCTGGTTGGCTTCTATCTTGGCTGGCAGGGCAATCCCGGCCGTGGCCGTGCCCTGGGTTCAGGCGAAGTGAAGTTTTTCGGTCAGGTTCTGCCTACCGCTAAAAAAGTCACTTACAACATCCACATCAAGCGCGTCCTTAAGGGCAAGCTGAACCTGGCCATCGCCGACGGTTCAGTGAGTGTCGACGGTCGCGAAATCTATACCGCCGAAGGCCTCCGGGTCGGCGTGTTCACTTCCACTGAAAATTTCTAAGGGTACTCGCATGCGCCGCGTCGTTATCACTGGTCTGGGTATTGTTTCCTGCTTGGGCAATGACAAAGAGACCGTCACCGCTAACCTGCGTGCTAACCGCCCTGGCATCCGCTTCAACCCGGAATATGCCGAAATGGGTCTGCGCAGCCAGGTTTCCGGCTCCATCGACCTGAATCTGGAAGAATTGATCGATCGCAAAATCTTCCGCTTCGTCGGCCATGCGGCAGCCTATGCCTACCTGGCGATGAAAGACGCCATCACCGATTCGGGCTTGACCGACGAGCAGGTTTCCAACGTGCGTACCGGCCTGATCGCCGGTAGCGGCGGCGCCTCGACCCTGAACCAGATGGAAGCGCTGGATACCCTGCGCGAGAAAGGCGTCAAGCGCGTCGGCCCTTACCGCGTCACGCGGACAATGGGCAGCACCGTTTCTGCCTGCCTGGCCACGCCGTTCAAGATCAAGGGTGTGAACTACTCCATCTCGTCCGCCTGCGCCACCAGCGCACACTGCATCGGCAACGCTGTCGAGCAGATCCAGCTGGGCAAGCAGGACATCGTCTTTGCCGGTGGCGGCGAAGAAGAGCACTGGAGCCAGTCGTTCCTGTTCGACGCGATGGGCGCACTGTCCACCCAGTACAACGAAACCCCGGAAAAAGCCTCGCGTGCCTACGACGCCAAGCGTGACGGCTTCGTCATTGCCGGTGGTGGCGGCATGGTGGTGGTCGAAGAACTCGAACACGCTCTGGCGCGTGGCGCGAAGATCTACGCAGAAATCGTCGGTTACGGCGCGACCTCCGATGGCTACGACATGGTCGCACCCAGCGGTGAAGGTGCCATTCGTTGCATGAAGATGGCCTTGGGCGACATCGACTCCGGCGCCATTGACTACATCAACACCCACGGCACCTCGACCCCGGTCGGCGACGCCAAGGAAATGGAAGGTGTGCGCGAAGTATTCGGCGCCAACGCTCCGGCGATCAGCTCCACCAAGAGCCTGTCGGGCCACTCGCTAGGCGCCGCAGGTGTCCACGAAGCGATCTACTGCCTGCTGATGATGGAGAACAACTTCATCGCAGGTTCGGCCAACATCGAAGAGCTGGACCCGGTGGTTGCCGACATGCCGATCCTGCTCAAAACCAAGGAAGACGCCAAGCTCGATCTGGTCATGAGCAACAGCTTCGGTTTCGGTGGCACCAACGCCACGCTGGTATTGAAGCGCTGGGCAGGCAAGTAATACTGCTTTTGCCACAAACAAAGAAGGCGCCTTTCGAGGCGCCTTTTTTGTGGGTCGGAAAAACGTGGCTAGTGCTCTTCGGTATATCTGCGTGGACGATGGATCTTCAGAACACCTCTCGATCCTCACGCTCCAGGGTGGGAGTGCAGTTCACGACGCTCTGCGTCGCAAGAGGACGCAGAGCGTCCGGAACGGCATGCCCACGGAACGGTAGTGTCATCCGGCATGCCTTAGGGGAAGATCGTTGTTCCTTCAGTCGAACACTTCTTTCAGCAAATCATGCATCGACTTGAACGCGCGTTTCGACACTTTGGCGTCGTACATCATCATGCCCGGCACGTTGGCGTGCGGATCGGTGAAGGAATGGAATGCGCCGCCATAGCTGTACAGCTGCCAGTCCACGCCAGCGGCGTTCATCTCGTCTTCGAAAGCTGGTAGTTGCTCTTTCGGCACCAATGGGTCAGAAGCGCCGTGCAGGACCAGCACCGAGCCCTTGATGTTTTTGGCGTCCGCCGGGTTGGGTGTGTCCAGCGTGCCGTGGAAGGAGATCGCGGCTTTCAGTTCGGCACCGGTACGCGCAAGCTCCAGAGAGCAGCAGCCGCCGAAGCAGAAGCCGAAGGTTGCGATTTTGCCTGAGTCCAGAGACGCACCGCCCTGGCCCAACAACTGGTCGAGTCCTGCCTGCATACGCCTGCGCAGCAGGCCGCGATCGTTCTTGAGCGGCGTCATGGCAGCGCCCGCCTCGTCATTGTTACCGGGGCGAATCTGCTGACCATACAGGTCAGCCAGCAACACTACATAGCCCTGGGCTGCGACCGCTTTGGCGATGTCTTCGGCACCCTTGCTGACACCCATCCAGTTGGGCGCCATCAGCAGACCTGGCTGTGCAGCAGTAGCACTGGTGTCGTACACCAGACGGCTTTCATAAGGCTGACCATCAATCTGATAGATCACAGAACGAATTTCGATATTGCTGCTCATTACTGACTCCTGATCGTTGGAGAGATGAAGGACGTGTCGCGGGAACTGAAACAAAAAAACCGCCGAGGCGGGTTTCTTGTCAACCGGCTATCAAACCGACAGTTCTACCAGCAACTTGTTCAAACGGCGCACGTAAGCGGCCGGATCCTTGAGGCTGTCACCAGCGGCCAGTGCGGCCTGATCGAACAGGATGTGCGACAGATCGCCGAAGCGGTCTTCGCTCTGTTCGGCATCGAGCTTGCCGATCAATGGGTGGGCAGGGTTGAATTCGAAGATCGGCTTGGAGTCCGGCACCTTCTGACCGCTGGCTTCCAGAATCTGACGCATCTGCAGCCCCATATCCTGCTCGCCAATGGCCAGAATCGCAGGCGAATCGGTCAGACGATGGGAAACCCGCACTTCGCTCACCGAATCGCCCAGGGCGGCTTTCAGGCGTTCGATCAGGCCTTCCTTGTCCTTGGCGATCTCTTCCTGAGCCTTCTTGTCCTCTTCGGAGTCAAGATTGCCCAGATCCAGGTCACCACGCGCCACATCCACAAAGCCCTTGCCATCGAAGTCGCTCAGGTAGCTCATCAGCCACTCGTCGATACGATCGGTGAGCAACAGCACTTCGATGCCCTTCTTGCGGAAGACTTCAAGGTGCGGACTGTTCTTGACCTGTGCGTAGGATTCGCCAGTGAGGTAGTAGATCTTGTCCTGACCTTCCTTGGCACGCGCCAGGTACTCGGCCAGAGAAACGCTCTGTTCGCCGCTGTCGTCGGACGTCGATGCGAAACGCAGCAGACCGGCGATTTTTTCTTTGTTGGCGAAGTCTTCTGCCGGACCTTCCTTGAGGACCTGACCGAAGTTTTTCCAGAAGCCCTTGTACTTCTCAGGTTCGTTTTTCGCCAGCTTCTCCAGCATGTCCAGCACGCGCTTGGTCAGCGCCGACTTCATCGAATCGATGATCGGGTCTTTCTGCAGAATTTCGCGGGAAACGTTCAGCGACAGGTCATTGGAGTCGACCACGCCCTTGACGAAGCGCATGTACAGCGGCAGGAACGACTCGGCCTGATCCATCACGAACACGCGCTGCACGTAGAGCTTGAGACCACGCGGTGCTTCACGCTGATACAGATCGAACGGCGCACGCGCAGGCACGTACAGCAGCGAGGTGTATTCCAGCTTGCCTTCGACCTTGTTATGGCTCCAGCTCAGCGGGTTCTCGTAGTCGTGTGCGACGTGCTTGTAGAATTCCTGGTACTCCTCGTCCTTCACCTCGGTGCGCGGACGGGTCCAGAGTGCGCTGGCGCGGTTGACGGTTTCCCACTCCAGCGCCGGTGCCTCCTCACCTTCGGCTGCCGGAGCCTGCTCTTTAGGCAGTTCGATCGGCAAGGCGATATGGTCGGAGTATTTCTTGATGATGTTACGCAAGCGGTAGCCGTCAGCGAATTCCTCTTCACCGTTTTTCAGGTGCAGAACAATACGGGTGCCACGATCAGCCTTGTCGACGGTGGCGACTTCGAATTCGCCTTCGCCCTTGGAAGACCAGTGCACGCCTTCGCTCGCTGGCGTGCCGGCACGACGGCTGAACACTTCGACCTGATCGGCAACGATGAACGCCGAGTAGAAGCCCACACCGAACTGACCGATCAGGTGCGAATCTTTCTTCTGGTCGCCCGACAGGTTTTTCATGAAATCAGCGGTGCCGGACTTGGCGATCGTGCCCAGGTGGGTGATCACGTCTTCACGGCTCATACCGATGCCGTTGTCTTCAAGCGTAACGGTCTTCGCGTCCTTGTCGAAGCTCACACGAATTTTCAGCTCCGCGCCGCCTTCCAGCAACTCGGGCGTGGACAACGCTTCAAAACGCAATTTGTCGACCGCGTCAGACGCATTCGAGATCAATTCGCGAAGGAAAATTTCCTTGTTGGAATACAGCGAATGGATCATGAGGTGCAGCAGTTGCTTTACCTCGGTCTGGAAGCCCAGGGTTTCCTTTTGAGTTTCCACACTCATAATCATCAAACTCCGATCTGGATGGTATAAGCCGTCACGGTCAGGCAGCAGCCTGTGTGACAGCGGGTAGTCATCAAGGTGGGGGCTGGGTCGGGGATTTCAAGAGCCAATGATGCCTGGAGCGTGTTTCGTGCTTCGGGCACGAGGCGAACCCGCCTGCTCGGAGCTCGCCGGAACGGCTGATGATCGGCGCGCTTTCATCAGCCTGTAACGACCGTGAAACGGCGCCCTCCATTATTGTCGTCACGGGTGGAACTTAACCCTCGGGAGCAGGCTCTTAGGCTCGTGAATAATCAATAAGGAGAAACACCCCATGCGTAAATCTTTAGCCTATGCCTTGATGCTTTCTGCCACCCTGGGCCTTGCCGCCTGTGACAAAAAGTCCGAAAACACTCAGCAAGATGCCAACAAGGCAGCTCAGCAGTCCCAGGAGTCGATGGAAAAGGCTCAGGAAAAAGTGAATGACGCGGCCAAGGAAAGCCAGGAAGCCGCTCAGAAGAACGCTGAAGCCGCTCAGCAACGCACCAATGAAAACGCCAACAAGGCGCCAGAAGCAGCACCAGCCACCAAGTAAGGCTGACACGCTCGCAGAACTAAAAAGGCCCGCTTATAGCGGGCCTTTTCATGCAACACGGTTTTGCCTGCGCAATCGTCTAAAACCCGGCCTTCAAGCCAGTGCCTCGCTGCGCTTGCCCATTACCCTGTCCACCACCACTGCAACTGCCAGCGTGACAACAGCAGGCACCAGCCACGCAAGCCCCTGATCACCCAGCGGCAGATGGCTCAGAACATCGGGCAGCGCGTCGCCAAAACCGGCACCCTTCAGCGCATCGATCAGGCCAAACACCAGAGAAACCAGCATCACAGGTGCCACAACACGTCCCTGGCTCTGCCAGAGCTCTTTGCAGAAGCTCAGCGCGACCAGAACGATGCACGGCGGATAAATCGCCGTGAGCACCGGAATCGAAAACTGGATCAGTTTGGTCAATCCGAGATTGGACACCAGCAACGAGAACACGGCGAGGATGATCACCAGCGTTCGGTAGGACAGCGGCAGCACCTTGGCAAAGTATTCGGCGCAGGCACAGGTCAGGCCTACGGCAGTCACCAGGCACGCCAGGGAAATCAGCACGGCAAGAAAACCGCTGCCCAGCGAACCGAAGGTGTGCTGCACATACGCATGCAGAACCGCCGCGCCATTGCTGGCACCTGCGGCCACGGAGTGGCTGCCGGAGCCTAGGCGAAACAGGCTGACATACACCAGCGCCAGCCCGACCCCTGCAATCAGCCCGGCAATGATCGCGTAGCGCGTGATCAGACGGGGCGACTCGACACCGCGCGAGCGGATCGCGTTGACGATGACGATACCGAAGACCAGCGCCCCCAGGGTATCCATGGTCAGGTAACCGTTGATGAAGCCCTGGGAAAACGGCGCTACGGCGTACGCCGGCTCCGCCTCCCCTATTCCGCCTGCGGGCAAGGCGAATGCCGCGATGCCCAGTACCGCCAGCGCGATGATCTTCAGCGGCGCCAGAAAGCGCCCGACGGTATCGAGCAGGCGCCCCGGGTACAGCGACACCCAGAACACCACCAGAAAATACACCAGACTGTAGAGGAACAACGCCATCGGAGTGTCGCCGGTCAGCGGCGCCAGGCCGACTTCGAACGAAACCGTGGCGGTACGCGGAGTGGCGAACAATGGACCGACCGCCAGATAGCAGACGGCAGCGAGCGCCCCGCCGGCGATCTTGCCAATCGGACTGCTCAGGGCATCCATCGCGCCCCCGACCCTGGCCAGAGCGATCACGGTAATGACCGGCAAGCCAACCGCGGTGACCAGAAAGCCCAGCGCCGCCATCCAGACATGCGGCCCGGCCTGCAGACCCACTATAGGGGGGAAGATGATATTGCCAGCCCCGACGAACAGGGCAAATGTCATAAAACCGAGTGCCAGGATGTCCTGGCCTTTCAACACTTTCATTACGAGGGACCACACGGAATCGAAATAAGGGATGGGACGTCACCCATGAATGGGGCAGACGCAGCCCGTCGGCGTAAGACGTGGCAGTACCTTGCGAAACGCCCCTCGTGAGGGCAACGCAAAAACGGCGGACAGGGTAGCCAACTTCGCTCGAAAATGCACTGTCTCAGGGCGAGCCACCCGACGACGCACCCTTAACTGGCAGTTGCAAAAGCCGCTGTAAAACCAGAAATGCCTGACAGACCAGGCGTTTCCTAACGGATAGATTGGGCCTCCTCTCTATACCCGGCAGCTTATTTCCATGCCTGACATCATCCATCTGAGCGCGATACCCACGCCGACCCTGTACACGCCGCGCCTGGTCCTGCGGCCGTTGCAGCTTGAAGACGCCGCGGCGATGCAACACCTGTTCAACCAGTGGGAAGTGGTGCGTTATCTGACCCACCACGTGCCTTGGCCCTACCCTGACGGAGAAGCGCTGCGTTATATCCGCGAGGACGCCCTGCCAGCCATGCAGGACGGTGAAGAGTGGCACTGGTCGATTCGTCTTTGCGGCGAGCAGGATCATCTGATCGGTGCCGCGTGCATGATGGATGAGCCAGACAACAATCGCGGGTTCTGGCTCTCCCCACCATATCAGGGGCTGGGCCTGATGTCGGAGGTGTGCGTGGCCATCGACCGTTTCTGGTTTGAAACCCTGAAACGCCCCGTTTTGCGTGTGGCCAAATCGGCCTTGAATGAAGCGTCTTGCCGCCTGTCTCGGCGCGAAGGCATGCGCCTTGTAGCTATGCAGGAGGCACAGTTTGTCTGCGGGACCACCCAGGAGCAAATATGGGAGTTGACCCGTCAGGAATGGCAGATGAATAACCATCGATAGACGAAAGGACCAGGACGCCCCGCCGCCTTTTTCAGCCGCCCAAACAAAAGCCACCCGAAGGTGGCTTTTGTCGATTACCCGAAAAGCAAGCGAGGCTTACTTGGTCGGCCAACCGGTCAGCTCGGCCAGGGCCTTACCGATGTCTGCCAGGGAGCGCACGGTTTTCACGCCAGCGTCCTGCAGTGCAGCGAATTTCTCGTCTGCAGTACCTTTACCACCCGAGATGATTGCACCGGCATGGCCCATGCGCTTGCCCGGAGGCGCAGTCACACCAGCGATGTAGGAAACAACCGGCTTGGTCACGTGTGCCTTGATGTAGGCAGCCGCTTCTTCTTCAGCCGAACCGCCGATCTCACCGATCATGACGATCGCTTCGGTCTTCGGGTCTTCCTGGAACAGCTTCAGGATGTCGATGAAGTTCGAGCCCGGGATCGGGTCACCGCCGATACCAACACAGGTGGACTGACCGAAACCGGCGTCAGTGGTCTGCTTCACAGCTTCGTAAGTCAGGGTGCCGGAACGCGACACGATGCCTACCTTGCCTGGCAAGTGAATGTGACCTGGCATGATGCCGATCTTGCACTCGCCCGGAGTGATGACGCCTGGGCAGTTAGGACCGATCAGGACCACACCCAGCTCGTCGCACTTGACCTTGGCTTCCAGCATGTCGATGGTCGGGATGCCTTCGGTGATGCACACGATCAGCTTGATGCCGCCGAACGCTGCTTCAAGGATGGAATCCTTGCAGAAAGGAGCCGGAACGTAGATGACGCTGGCGGTTGCACCAGTGGTGTCTACCGCTTCTTTTACAGTGTTGAACACTGGCAGGTTCAGGTGCGTGGTGCCGCCCTTGCCTGGTGTCACGCCGCCAACCATCTTGGTGCCGTAGGCAATGGCTTGCTCGGAGTGGAAGGTACCTTGCGAACCAGTGAAACCCTGGCAGATAACCTTGGTGTCTTTATTGATCAGGACGCTCATTACTTGCCCTCCGCGGCTTTGACAACTTGTTGAGCAGCGTCGGTCAGGCTGGTAGCAGCGATGATGTTCAAACCGCTTTCTGCCAGTACTTTAGCGCCCAGCTCAGCGTTGTTGCCTTCAAGGCGAACAACAACCGGGATTTTAACGCCGACTTCTTTCACTGCACCGATGATGCCTTCGGCAATCATGTCGCAACGAACGATGCCGCCGAAGATGTTGACCAGTACTGCAGCGACGTTGGCGTCGGACAGAATGATCTTGAACGCTTCGGTAACGCGTTCCTTGGTGGCACCGCCGCCAACGTCAAGGAAGTTTGCAGGCTTGCCGCCATGCAGGTTGACGATGTCCATGGTACCCATGGCCAGACCGGCACCGTTGACCATGCAGCCGATGTTGCCTTCCAGCGCAACGTAGTTCAGTTCGAACTTGGCTGCGTGAGCTTCGCGAGGATCGTCCTGCGAAGGATCGTGGAAGCCCTTCAGCTTTGGCTGACGGTACATGGCGTTGGCGTCGATGTTGATCTTGGCATCCAGGCAATGCAGATCGCCGTCAGCCTTGATCACCAGCGGGTTCACTTCCAGCAGTGCCAGGTCATGGTCCTGGAACAGCTTGGCCAGACCGGTGAAGATCTTGGCGAACTGAGTGACCTGCTTGCCTTCCAGACCCAGCTGGAATGCCAGATCGCGACCCTGGAACGGCTGAGCGCCGACCAGTGGATCGATGGTGGCCTTGAGAATCTTTTCAGGAGTGTCGTGAGCGATCTTCTCGATGTCCACGCCACCTTCGGTGGAAGCCATGAACACGATACGACGGCTGGAACGATCGACCACAGCGCCCAGGTACAGCTCTTTGGCGATGTCGGTGCAGGACTCGACCAGGATCTTGGTTACTGGCTGACCGTTGGCGTCAGTCTGGTAAGTCACCAGGCGCTTGCCCAGCCACTGTTGAGCGAACGCTGCAGCGTCTTCTTTGCTGCGAACCAGCTTTACGCCGCCCGCTTTACCGCGACCACCTGCGTGAACCTGGGCTTTGACGACCCACTCGGTCCCGCCGATCTTGTCGCAGGCTTCTGCTGCTGCTTCCGGGGTGTCTACCGCGTAACCCTTGGATACTGGCAGGCCGTACTCAGCGAACAGCTGCTTACCCTGATACTCGTGAAGATTCATGCTTATTACCGTCTTCGTTTAGGTACTGCGCATTCGGTGCTGCACGTCGGCGTGCCGCACCACCTGTGACCGCTACTCCGGGTGGACTCCGCAAGTGCCGTGGGACACTCATGAAGCCGCCTGAGAGGTCGAGTCCGGCGCAGATTCCGCGGTAAGCCCTGCTTGCAAGGCCAACGACGGGCACTGCGCCGTGGTTTCTCTTGTTGTCTTAGCGTTTCTTGCGATTCTGGATATGGATGGCGCCGCCATTCACAGCCAGTGCAGCTTCATGCAGCGCTTCGGACAGGGTCGGGTGCGAGAAGACCATCATGCCGATGTCCTCTGCGCTGCTGCCGAATTCCATCGCGATTGCGCCCTGCTGTACCAGCTCTGCAGCGCTCGGGCCGATAACGTGAACACCCAGTACGCGATCGGTCTTGGCGTCGGCAATGATCTTGACGAAACCGCCGGTGTCGTTGGCTGCCATGGCACGGCCACTGGCTGCGAACGGGAACGTACCGACATTGACTTCAACGCCTTCGGCCTTGAGTGTCTGCTCGGTCTTGCCGACCCAGGCGATTTCCGGGTGGGTATAGATAACCGACGGGATCAGGTTGTAGTTCATCTGGGCCTTGTGGCCCTTGATGCGCTCGACAACCATGATGCCCTCTTCCGAGGCCTTGTGCGCCAGCATCAGGCCGCGCACCACGTCACCGATGGCGTATACGCCCGGTACGCTGGTGGTGCAGTAGTCATCAACGTAGATGAAACCGCGCTCATCCAGATCCACTCCGCTGTCCGAAGCCAGCAGGTCGGTGGTCACAGGGCGACGGCCCACGGCAACGATCAGACGGTCGAAGGTGATCGACTGTTCGCCGGCAGCGTCGGTGTAGCTGACCACAACCTGTTCGCCTTCGACCTTGGAACCGGTCACGCGAGCGCCCAGTTTGATGTCCAGGCCCTGCTTGTTGAAGGTTTTCAGCGCTTCCTTGGAAACCGCTTCGTCAGCGGCCGGAATGAACTTCTCCAACGCTTCCAGAACGGTGACCTGAGCACCCAGGCGAGCCCACACGGAACCCAGCTCCAGACCGATCACGCCAGCGCCGATGACGCCCAGACGCTGTGGAACCTGCTGGAATTCAAGAGCACCGGTCGAATCGACGATGACTTTCTGGTCTACCGGAGCAGGCGGAATGTCGATAGGACGCGAGCCCGATGCCAGGATCACATGGTCCGCTTCGATGATTTCGACAGTACCGTCGGCAGCGGTCAGCTCGACCTTCTTGCCAGCCAGCAGTTTGCCGTGGCCCTGCAGAGTGGTCACGCCGTTAGCTTTGAACAGGCTGGCGACGCCGCCGGTCAGGCCTTTGACGATGGTCGACTTGCGGCCGATCATCGCTGGAACGTCGATGTTCAGTTCAGAGGTCGAGATGCCATGTACGCTGAAGCCGTTCTTGGCTTCATAGAATTTCCAGGAGCTGTCGAGCAGTGCCTTGGAAGGAATGCAACCCACGTTCAGGCAGGTACCGCCGAGGGCCAGTTTGCCCTCCTTGTCCTGATACTTCTCGATGCAGGCAGTCTTGAGACCAAGTTGCGCAGCCTTGATGGCGGCAACATAACCGCCAGGGCCTGCGCCAATCACTACCACGTCGAATTTCTGGGACATAAAAAAGAATTCCTCTATAGCTGCGAGCTTTTAGCTGCAAGCTGCAAGTCAGTCCGCGTTTCATCGCGAGGCCGACTTGCGACCTATTGAATTAGGTGAAACACATCAGCCCCGACTGCTCGCCTTTCGCTTCTGACTTGAAGCTTGAAGCTTGCAGCTCGAGGCTACTCCATCAGATATCCAGCAGCAGACGAGCCGGATCTTCCAGCAGGTTCTTGATGGTCACGAGGAAGGTTACCGCTTCCTTGCCGTCGATCAAACGGTGATCGTACGACAACGCCAGATACATCATCGGGCGAATCACGACCTGACCATTGACCGCCATCGGACGCTGCAGAATGTTGTGCATACCCAGAATTGCAGCCTGTGGCGGGTTGACGATCGGCGTCGACATCATCGAACCGAAAGTACCACCATTGGTGATGGTAAACGTACCGCCGGTCATCTCGTCGATGGACAGTTTACCGTCGCGGGCTTTCTTGCCGAAGGTGGCGATGCCGCCTTCGATTTCAGCCAGGCTCATGTGCTCTGCGTTACGCAGAACCGGTACGACCAGACCGCGATCGCTGGAAACCGCTACACCGACGTCGGCATAGCCGTGGTAAACGATATCGGAACCATCGATCGACGCGTTAACTGCCGGGAAGCGTTTCAGCGCCTCGGTGGCTGCCTTGACGAAGAACGACATGAAGCCCAGACGTACGCCGTTGTGCGACTTCTCGAACAGGTCCTTGTACTTCGAACGCAGCGCCATGACTTCGGTCATGTCGACTTCGTTGAACGTGGTCAGCATCGCCATGTTCGACTGAGCTTCGACCAGACGCTTGGCAACGGTTGCACGCACGCGGGTCATCGGCACACGCTTCTCGGTGCGATCGCCAGCGGCGACGACAGGAGCAGCGGCGGCGGCAGGCTTGGCAGCAGGTGCAGCGGCCGGAGCGGATTTCTTCGCTTCAACGGCAGCAACCACGTCTTCCTTGGTGATACGGCCGTCTTTACCGGTGCCTTTGAGGCTGGCCAGGTTGATGCCGTTTTCTTCAGCCAGTTGACGCGCAGCAGGCGCAGCAATCGGGTCTTCTTCGCCAGCAGATGCAGCCGGTGCAGCGGCGGGTGCCGAAGCAGGCGCAGCAGCAGGTGCCGGAGCAGCAGATGCTGTAGCACCGTCATTCAATGTCCCGAGCACCTCGTTGGACAGGACGATGGCACCCTCTTCCTTAGTGATCGCGCCCATCACGCCGTCAGCTTCGGCCAGCACTTCGAGGACAACCTTGTCAGTCTCGATATCGACCAGCATTTCGTCACGCTTAACCGCATCGCCCTCTTTTTTGTACCACTTGGAAATGGTGCCGTCGGCAACGGATTCCGGGAAAGAGGGGGCTTTAATCTCGATAGCCATTATCTGTAATTCCTTAATTCGGTTTCTAATGCTCGAAGGCGTTAAACAGTGAAGGCATCTTGCAGCAGTTTTTCCTGCTGCTCGGCGTGCATCGACGCGTAACCACAAGCCGGAGCGGCAGAAGCATCACGACCGGCGTACTCGAGAACGAGTTCACGTTTGTGGTTGCCCATGCTGCGACGCAGGTGGTGTTGACTGCTGTACCAGGCACCCTGGTTCATCGGTTCTTCCTGACACCAGACCACATGCTGCAGGTTGGTGTAAGGCGCGATGGTTTCCATCAAATCATCTTCAGGGAACGGATACAGCTGCTCGAGGCGAACGATGGCGATGTCTTCACGCCCTTCGGCACGGCGTTTTTCCAGCAGGTCGTAGTAAACCTTGCCGCTGCACAGCACCAGACGCGTGACCTTGGCCGGATCGAGGGTATCGATTTCCGGAATGACGGTCTGGAACGAGCCTTCAGCCAGATCTTCCAGGGTCGAAACAGCCAGCTTGTGACGCAGCAGCGACTTCGGAGTCAGCACGATCAGCGGCTTGCGCAGCGGACGGATGACCTGACGACGCAACAAGTGATAGATCTGCGCCGGAGTCGTCGGTACGCACACCTGAATGTTGTGCTCGGCGCACAATTGCAGGTAACGCTCCAGACGGGCCGATGAGTGCTCTGGCCCCTGCCCTTCATAGCCATGTGGCAACAGCATGGTCAGACCGCACAGACGGCCCCACTTGTGCTCGCCGCTGGTGATGAACTGGTCGACAACCACCTGGGCACCGTTGGCGAAGTCGCCGAACTGGGCTTCCCAGATAACCAGTGCATCAGGCTGGGTGGTCGAATAGCCGTATTCGAATGCCAGTACGGCCTCTTCCGAAAGGAACGAGTCGTACAGGTCGAAACGTGGCTGACCGGAGTACAGATTCTGCAACGGGATATAGGTCCCGGCGTCTTTCTGGTTGTGCAGCACGGCGTGACGGTGCGAGAACGTACCGCGACCGATGTCCTGCCCCGTCATGCGGATCGGGTGACCTTCGAAGGCCAGTGTGGCGTACGCCATGGTTTCGGCGTAACCCCAGTTGATCGGCAAGCCACCGGCCTGCATCTTCTGGCGGTCTTCGTAGATCTTCTGAACCTGACGCTGCACGACGAAGCCTTCCGGCAGCTCCATGAGCTTGGCGGACAGTTCCTGCAGGGTCTTGAGATCGAAGCGGGTGTCGTGACGCGCAGTCCAGGCATGGCCCAGGTATGGACGCCAGTCGACGAACAATTCCTTGTTCGGCTCCTTGACCAGGCTTTTCACCACGTGCAGACCGTTGTCCAGCGCGCTGCGGTAGTCGTCGACCTTGGCCTGAACGCGGGCATCGTCGAGAACGCCGGTCTTGATCAGATGCTCGGCATACAGCTCGCGGGTGGTGCGCTGCTTGGTGATCTGCTGGTACATCAGAGGCTGGGTGCCGCTAGGCTCGTCAGCTTCGTTGTGACCACGGCGACGGTAGCAGACCAGATCGATCACGATGTCACGCTTGAACTGCATGCGGTAATCGATGGCCAACTGGGTCACGAACATCACGGCTTCCGGATCATCCCCATTCACATGGAGGATCGGTGCCTGGATCATCTTGGCAACGTCGGTGGCGTACTCGGTAGAACGCGAGTCCAGCGGGTTGCTGATGGTGAAGCCCACCTGGTTGTTGATGACGATGTGGATCGTGCCGCCCGTCTTGAAGCCGCGAGTCTGCGACATCTGGAAGGTTTCCATGACCACGCCCTGGCCGGCAAAGGCCGCGTCGCCGTGGAGGGAAATCGGCAGAACCTTGTCGCCGTTCGGATCGTTGCGACGATCCTGACGCGCACGCACCGAACCCTCGACCACTGGAGACACGATCTCCAGGTGAGACGGGTTGAAGGCCATGGCGAGGTGGACCTCACCGCCTGCGGTCATCACGTTGGAAGAGAAGCCCTGGTGGTATTTGACGTCACCGGAACCCAGCTCCACTTTCTTCTTGCCTTCGAACTCGTCGAACAGGTCGCGAGGATTCTTGCCGAAGGTGTTCACCAGTACGTTGAGGCGGCCACGGTGGGCCATGCCGATCACGACTTCCTTGGTGCCATAGGACCCGGAACGCTGAATCAGCTCGTCGAGCATCGGAATCAGGCTTTCGCCGCCTTCCAGACCGAAACGCTTGGTGCCCGGGTATTTGGTGCCCAGGTATTTTTCGAGGCCTTCAGCTGCGGTAACACGCTCGAGCAGGTGGCTCTGAATGTCAGCCGAGAACACCGGACGGCCACGAACACTCTCGAGACGCTGCATGAACCAGTTGCGCTGCTCGGAATCCACGATGTGAGTGAACTCGGAGCCGATGGTGCGACAATATGTCTGCTGCAACGCTTCATGAATTTCGCGTAGGCTCGCTTCCTCTTTGCCGATGAACAGGTCGCCGGCACGGAAGGTCGTATCGAGATCGGCATTGGTCAAGCCGTAATGATTGATCGACAGATCCGCAGGCGCAGGGCGCTGCCACAGGCCCAGCGGATCGAGTTGGGCAGCCTGGTGGCCACGCATCCGATATGCCTGGATCAGTCGCAGCACTTCAACCTGCTTCTTCTCGTGTTCGCTGCTCACACTGCCGGCGGACACCGGTTGAGCGCGGCGCTGGTTTTTGGCCAGCAACACGAAATGATCGCGAATGGTCGAGTGCGATACATCAGTGGCAGAGCTGCCGTCTGCTGGCAACTTCTGAAAGTAGGTGCGCCATTCTTCTGGCACAGCGTTAGGGTCGTGCAGGTAAAGCTCATAGAGCTCTTCCACATAGGCAGCGTTACCACCGGATAGGTGGGCACTGTTCCACATGCGCTGCATCACGCTTTCTTGCATGCTTGGTCACCCTCGGTAAGGGGACACCACCGGCGAAGACACCAGAGCAATCCTGAAATAGTCGTGTGCAGCGACTGTATCAAGTCACCAGGGATCACGCAGATAGTCCGGGTACCAGCCCGGATGCCCCTGCTGGTCTCATTTCTTCAAAATAAGAGCCGCAGCTTTGCGAGCTACTGCTCAGGTTAAAACTACGGCGCCGGTTGAAGCCTGCGCCGTAGCCACTTCAGTGTAACGGTGTAACAGATAAAGCGATGAATCAGACGCCGTTCTGCAACAACATGTTGCGTACGTGACCGATAGCCTTGGTTGGGTTAAGACCCTTCGGACAGACGTTGACGCAGTTCATGATGCCGCGGCAGCGGAATACGCTGAACGGATCGTCAAGCGAAGCCAGACGCTCACTGGTGCGAGTATCACGGCTGTCAGCCAGGAAACGGTAGGCTTGCAGCAGTGCAGCGGGACCCAGGAACTTGTCGGGGTTCCACCAGAAGGACGGGCAGGAAGTCGAGCAGCAAGCGCACAGAATGCACTCGTACAGACCATCGAGCTTTTCGCGCTCTTCCGGCGTTTGCAGACGTTCGATGGCCGGAGCCGGCGTGTCGTTCTGCAGGAACGGCTTCACCTTCTCGTACTGCTTGTAGAAGATGCTCATATCGACGACCAGGTCACGGATAACCGGCAAACCAGGCAGCGGACGTACGATCAGCTTGTTCTTGGCAACGACAGCCGACAGCGGCGTGATGCAGGCCAGGCCGTTCTTGCCGTTGATGTTCATGCCGTCGGAACCGCACACGCCTTCACGGCACGAGCGACGATAAGAGAACCCTTGATCCTGTTCTTTGACCAGGGCGAGCACGTCCAGCACCATCAGGTCCTTGCCACCGGTATCGACCTGAAACTCCTGCATGAACGGCGCGGCGTCCTGCTCAGGGTTGTAACGATAAACACTGACTTGCAACATATCGGCCACCCCTTAATAAGTCCGAATCTTGGGTTCAAAAGTCGGAACAGTCTTCGGCGAGAAGTTCACGGCACGCTTGGTCACGCGCTTGTCACCCGGGAAATACAGGGTGTGGCACAACCAGTTCTCGTCGTCGCGATCTTCGAAGTCTTCGCGAGCGTGAGCGCCGCGGGACTCTTTACGATGCTCTGCGGCAATCGCCGTGGCTTCGGCAACTTCCAGCAGGTTTTGCAGTTCAAGCGCTTCGATACGGGCGGTGTTGAACGCCTGGCTCTTGTCGTTGATCTTGACGTTGGCGATACGCACGCGCAGATCAGCCAGCTGGGCAATACCCTTCTGCATGTATTCGCCAGTACGGAACACACCGAAGTAGTTCTGCATGCAGCTCTGCAGTTCTTTACGCAGCGACGCAACGTCTTCACCGGTGGTGCGCTCGTTCAGGCCGGCAAGGCGTGCGAGGGCAGCATCGATGTCGGACTCGGAAGCGCGCGCATAATCGACGCCTTCACGCAGGGCCTGCTCCAGGTGGATACCCGCAGCGCGGCCGAACACCACCAGATCGAGCAGCGAGTTGCCGCCCAGACGGTTGGCGCCGTGAACCGATACGCAAGCCACTTCACCGACCGCGAACAGACCTGGAATGATCTGGTCGACGCCCGCCGCATCCTGGGTGATCGCCTGGCCGTGAATGTTGGTGGCAACGCCGCCCATCATGTAGTGGCAGGTCGGTACGACAGGAATCGGCGCGGTTGCAGGATCGACGTGAGCGAAGGTCTTGGACAGCTCCATGATGCCTGGCAGACGGCTGTGCAGCACTTCTTCACCAAGGTGATCGAGCTTGAGCATCACGTGATCGCCATCGGGACCACAGCCGTTACCGGCAATGATTTCCTTGACCATGGAACGCGCCACAACGTCACGACCGGCAAGGTCCTTGGCGTTCGGAGCATAACGCTCCATGAAACGCTCGCCGTGCTTGTTGATCAGGTAACCGCCTTCACCGCGGCAACCTTCGGTGACCAGTACACCTGCGCCGGCAATACCGGTCGGGTGGAACTGCCACATTTCGATGTCCTGAACCGGTACACCGGCACGCAGCGCCATGCCGATACCGTCACCGGTATTGATCAGGGCGTTGGTGGTCGACGAGTAGATACGGCCTGCACCGCCGGTCGCCAGCACGGTTGCATTGGCGCGGATGTACGAGGTTTCGCCCGTCTCGATGCAGATCGCGATGATGCCGACAAAGGCGCCATCGTTGTTCTTCACCAGATCAACTGCATAGTATTCGTTGAGGAATACAGTGCCGGCCTTCAGGTTGGCCTGATACAGGGTGTGCAGCAGCGCGTGACCGGTACGGTCGGCGGCAGCGCAGGTACGGGCAGCCTGCCCGCCCTTGCCGAAGTCCTTGGACTGGCCACCGAACGGACGCTGGTAGATACGGCCCTGCTCGGTACGGGAGAACGGCAGGCCCATGTGCTCGAGCTCGAAGACCGCTTCCGGACCTACGGAACACATGTATTCGATAGCGTCCTGGTCACCGATGTAGTCGGAGCCCTTGACGGTATCGTACATGTGCCAGCGCCAGTCATCGTTCGGATCGGCGGAAGCGATTGCACAGGTGATGCCACCCTGGGCGGATACGGTGTGCGAGCGGGTCGGGAAGACCTTGGTGACCACGGCAGTCTTGTGACCGCCCTGGGCGAGCTGCAGCGCAGCGCGCATGCCGGCACCGCCACCACCAATGATGATGGCGTCGAAAGAAAGCGCATTAATGTTAGCCATGGATCAGATACCCCAAAGAATCTGCACGCCCCAGACGAAGTAGGCGAACATCAGAACGCCACATACCGCCTGGAACAGGAAACGTACTGCAGTTGCGGACTTGCCCAGCGCCATCGGCGTCAGGTAGTCGGTCGCGATGGTCCACATGCCGACCCAGGCGTGAGCGCCAAGGGCAACGAGGGCCAGGAGACTGAAGATACGCATTCCGTTGTGAGCGAACAGACCATGCCATTGGGCGTAGCTCAGACCCGGGTGAAAGACCATGTAACCGATCAGGAAAATGAAATAAGCCGCGAGCACGACTGCGGAAACACGCTGAGCCATCCAGTCATAGAGGCCCGAACGCGACAGGTTGGTGACGTTGGTTACCATATCCATACTCCCGCCAGAAGAATCAGAATCACGGAGACCGCGATAACGATTTTGGAGCCCAGCTTGCCGCCTTCAAGCGTCTCGCCTACCCCCGAGTCCATGATGAGGTGACGAATACCGGCCACCAGGTGGTACAGCAGGGCAGACAGAAGTCCCCAGATGATCAGCTTGGCCAGCGGACTGGTCATATACGCCTTGACTTCACCAAATCCCTCTTCGGAGGCCAGCGACTTGTCCATTGCATACAGCATGATTGCAATACCGACAAAGAGGATGACACCGGAGATGCGGTGAAGGATGGACGTGTAAGCGGTGACTGGGAGCTTGATGGTCCTTAGGTCTAGATTTACAGGTCGTTGGCTATTCACGGCTTTTTTTCACACTGAAGAGCCCCTAACAATCAGGGCAAGTTGTTGGGAAGTGCACTGGTCAGGTACCCACCACCCAGGAAGTGACGACCCCCTTGAAACAGGCCAAAAGCCTCTGGCGGTCGGACGCCGAGTATAGACAGTTAGGTTACTAATGACAACGCGCAGACGTACCGCCAATAGCGGATTGCGTTGCCGCGACAAAAGGCGTAAACGGCAGTAAACCGTCTGCAAAATCCACGGCCGAGCCCTTGCGGAACACGACTTTAGGCAAATTGACTTTAGAATTTATCTCACTATAGTGATGCGGGCCCTGCGTGGGGGGCCTGTCTGATGATTTGAAGCATAAATAGGAGGCCACATGGCTGACAAAAAAGCGCAGTTGATCATCGAGGGCGCTGCCCCCGTCGAGCTGCCAATTCTGACCGGTACAGTGGGTCCGGACGTGATCGACGTACGCGGCCTGACCGCCACCGGCCGCTTCACATTTGACCCTGGTTTCATGTCCACGGCCTCTTGCGATTCGAAGATCACCTACATCGATGGTGATAATGGCATTCTGCTACACCGCGGCTACCCGATCGAACAACTGGCCGAGCAGTCCGACTACCTCGAAACCTGCTACCTGCTGCTCAACGGTGAACTGCCCACCGCCGAGCAGAAAGCCCAGTTCGTGGCCGTGGTCAAGAACCACACGATGGTTCACGAACAGCTCAAGACCTTTTTCAACGGTTTCCGCCGCGACGCCCACCCGATGGCCGTCATGTGTGGCGTAGTCGGCGCCCTGTCAGCGTTCTACCACGACTCGCTGGACATCAATAACCCGCAGCACCGCGAGATTTCCGCGGTCCGCCTGGTCGCCAAGATGCCGACCCTGGCAGCGATGGTCTACAAGTACTCCATGGGTCAACCCATGATGTACCCGCGTAACGACCTCAGCTACGCGGAAAACTTCCTGCACATGATGTTCAACACCCCGTGCGAGATCAAACCGATCAGCCCGGTGCTGGCCAAGGCGATGGACAAGATCTTTATCCTCCACGCCGATCACGAGCAGAACGCTTCGACCTCTACCGTGCGTATGGCAGGCTCTTCGGGCGCCAACCCGTTCGCCTGCATCGCAGCCGGTATCGCAGCGCTCTGGGGCCCTGCCCACGGCGGCGCCAACGAAGCGGTACTGACCATGCTCGATGAAATCGGCGATGTATCTAACATCGACAAGTTCATTGCCAAGGCCAAGGACAAGAACGATCCGTTCAAGCTCATGGGCTTCGGTCACCGCGTGTACAAGAACCGTGACCCGCGCGCCACCGTAATGAAGCAGACCTGCGACGAAGTGCTGAAAGAGCTGGGCATCACCAACGATCCTCAACTCGAACTGGCCATGCGCCTCGAAGAGATCGCCCTGACCGATCCGTACTTCATCGAGCGCTCGCTGTACCCGAACGTCGACTTCTATTCGGGCATCATCCTCAAGGCCATCGGCATTCCGACCAGCATGTTCACCGTGATCTTCGCCCTGGCGCGGACTGTCGGCTGGATCTCGCACTGGAAGGAAATGCTCTCCAGCCCTTACAAGATCGGTCGCCCTCGTCAGCTGTACACCGGCAACGTGCAACGCGACATCGTCGCCCTGCAAGACCGCAAGTAAGCGCCACGCGCAAAAAAAGGGCTGCCATTGGCAGCCCTTTTTTGTGCGCGCTATCCAGTGCGGATCATTTGGTTTGCGCGGCACGCTCCCTGAGCGCTTTCAAGGTGTTGTACGGTGCATCGACAACGAACTTGTTGGCCAGCATCGACGGCACACTGCCACCCGGCTCGGTGTGAACCTGATAGGTCACTTCAGTCTGGTTCGGCCCCTTCGGCACCATTTTCCAGAAGCCTTTGACCTCGGTCACCCGCACATAGCCCTTCTCCTCGGGGATATACGAAGGCTGCTCTTCGAGGTTACGGGTAACACTCCCGTCAGCACCTTCCTGAGTGGTGATCAACAACACGGAATCGCGAGGCGTCACTGGCCAGGGCGTATTGAACTGGCTGTAGGTCCAGGTCTTGTTGCCTTCGTGCTTGAGCACTTTCTGCAACTTGCACTCATGAATCCAGGCGCAGGCCCCCGCGACATCCTCCTGAAGGGCACGCAACTTGCTCACGCTGGCGTTGATCAGCGCAATACCCTGATACGCCTTGTAATCGGACCCAGGCACGTCGCTCAACGAGACCTTGATGCCATCCTGATTCTTGACCTCTTTCCACTCTTCAGCTTGCGCCGTTCCGGCAAGCATTACAGTGAAGCCACAAGCAACAGCCATGCGATACAGCGGACCCATTGTTTTATTCCTTGTTTTGAAGTTCCGAAGAAGCATTTGTGCTCGAAAACACTTTTTCAGGCCACAGCAGTGGCTTTTTCCCACCAACCGATCAGGCGAATGGCATCCGCCTGGTCGGCACCGCAGACATCCTCTGCCGCCTTGAACTGACTGCACACCGCGGGCCGCTCAGCCCTGCCGAACAAGGCGCACAAAAATTCGACCGACAGATGCAGACAGCGCTCGCCAGCAGGCTTTCCGTCAGGCATACCGGGTATGGGAGACGTGATGGAAGGCGCTATGCAGCACGCACCACAACCGGAACGGCAGTCCATGACCAGACACCCTTGTTTGAAAAATTGAAAAAGAGAAAGGATATTAACCGTCAAAACGTCTGTTTGAAAACGCCGTATCGGACGACAGGCAGGACTTACTGCTTGAATTTGAAGTCCAGCGCAGCGCCTTCTACATCGCGGCGGTTGTCATTACGCATCTGCAATTGCATTTCGTTGGTCAGCAATCGCCCCTCGAGCTCGAACGGGCCGGGGTTCGCAGAATCGCCCTTGTCGCTGAACATCTGCGGCAATATCGGCTTGCGCTTGTTGGTAATCACCTTGGCAGGCGGGTCGAGCTCCTTGACTAGCTCGGGAGGCAGGCTCAGGTCCAGCTTGGGTGCTTTGATTCGCACATCCTTGACGCTGGCGGTCTTGGCATCCTTGGCGTTCTTGCGCTTGCTCGCAGGTGCCTTGGCTGCCGCAACCCTGGAAGAGGCTTTTTCGGAAGTCGCCGATTTGACGCTCTGAGGTGCTGCAGGTTCTGATTTTTCCTTTCCGACCACCACGGGCACGACTGGCACGCCCGGCATCAGCTGATGCATGGTGTCCGGCGCCTTGATTTGCTTGGCATCGGTGGCGACTGCCTGCGCAGGTGCCTCAGTCTTGAGATGCACCTCGGGCGATACCGGCGCGGTGATGACCGCCTCGGTCTTGGGTTTGGGCACAGAGGTATCCGGAGCGTCACAACCACTCAGAAGTACGACGACAAGCAATCCGAGACAGCGAAAAACATTCATAGGCAAAAAGTCAGGCAAGACAGTGGCAAAAAGCCGGAAAGAAACACATGCTGTCCTTTTGAGGCCAACCTGACAAGACAAGAGTTCCGAAGAATTGACAAATATCTTTGCCAATCAATAAGCCTGAACAGCCTCCTGACACAACTGCTTGGCCAGAATCCCCAATGTCATCAATGCGCGCTCGGCTTCCTTGTTCCATTTCATGCCGCAATTCAAACGAATACAGTGGTTGAACTGCTCGGTATTGCTGAAAATCAGCCCGGGCGCGATGCTGATGCCCTGCTCGAGCGCACGCACGTGCAATTCCTGGGTATTGACCCTGCCCGGCAGACTGACCCACAGGATAAAGCCCCCTGCGGGACGACTCATTTGCGTGCCTTCGGGGAAGAACTGCTGCACCGCCAGCTGGTAGGCACTGAGGTTCTTGCGGTATTCCAGACGAATGAAGCGCAGGTGCCGATCGTAGCCGCCGTTTTCGAGGTAAGCCGCGACGGCCATTTGCGTCACGCTGCACGCCGAGTGAGTACTGAAGGTCTGCAGGCGCTGAATTTCCGCCTGGTATTTGCCGGCTATCATCCAGCCGATGCGCACACCCGGTGACAAGGTCTTGGAGAAGCTCGAGCAGTAAATCACCCTCCCCAGCCGGTCGAAGGCCTTGAGCGCCTTGGTCCGCCCTACTTCGAACATCAACTCGCCGTAGACGTCGTCCTCAACCACCTGGATATCGAAATCCGAGGTCAGCCGCAGCAGGTTTTTCTGCCGCTCCTCCGGCATGGTGCCGCCCAGTGGATTGCTCAGCCGCGAGGTCAGTACCAGAGCCTTGATGGACCATTGATTGGCCGCCAGTTGCAAGGCTTCAAGACTGATGCCGGTGGCCGGATCACTGGGGATTTCGATGACTTTCAAACCCAGCAGGTCGGCAAGTTGCAGCAGCCCGTAATAGGCTGGCGATTCGGCGGCTATCAGATCGCCAGGCCGGGTCAGCACCCGCAGGGCCATCTGCAGCGCATCCACGCAGCCGTGAGTGATCACCACCTCAGACGGGTCGACCACCACACCGGCGTCGCGCATGCGGATGGCGACCTGCCTGCGCAAGGGTTCGAAGCCAGGACTGAACATGTAACTGAAGGCCCGCGGGCTGTGAAAACGCGTGACCTTGGCCAGTTGCTGATGCAGCGCGCGCACCGGCAAGTAATCCACATGAGGCACCGCAGCCCCGAGGGCGAATACACCTTCGCGGCGGGACTCTTCGAGCACCTGCTGGATAATGCTGCTGCGCGTGACAAGGCCGGGCCGCTCGACCCGCGCGATATCCGGGGTCGAAGCTGTCAGCGCGGGCGTTTGATGGACGTAGTAGCCGGACTGGGGCCGTGCCCGGATCAGCCCCTGGTCTTCAAGGTTCGCGTAAGCCTGCAATACAGTGGCATGGCTGACGTTGAGCTGCGAACTCATTTTGCGGACGGACGGCACACGCTCGCCGGGCTGATACACACCACGACGGATGTCTTCGGCCAACTGCTGAGCGATACGCTGGTAGAGCAAGAGATTGGTCATGACACAGCCTCAAAAGACCGGTGATTTATTATTTTTGAAAATACAGATGCGTAATAACCGGCACAGATCGGAAGTGTACGGGAACAGTTTGAAATCAGGCCAGCATTGATGATTGCTGAGTGAAAATAAACGCGGGCAGAAACGCCATAATCAATGTGATTAAAGACAAAAAAGCCCGAGGCCGTTTCCGGCGTCGGGCTTTTTATCGGCTTTTTATCAGCGAGCTGCGCCCAGCTGACCTTTTTCGTCCGAGAAAACGATCTCGACACGCCTGTTTTGTGCGCGGCCCCGCTCGGAGGTATTGGCATTCACAGGAAACTCCTGCCCATAGCCTTCGACATGAATACGCTTTTCATCGATACCCAGGTCCATCAGCACGTCAGCGACGGCCTGTGCCCGGTCTTTCGAGAGCTTCAGGTTCTCCTGACGATCGCCCGTGCTGTCGGTATAACCTTCGATCCGGACCACTCGGCGCGGGTTGATCTGCAGAAACTGCACAACCTTGAGAATGGTACGGCTGGCGGAGTTTTTCAGCTCGGCATGTCCGGCGTCGAACAGCACATCACCCAGGGTCATGACCAGGCCGCGGTCGGTTTCGGTGGTGGCCAGGCTGAGGATCTGATCCTCCAGCCAACGGCCCTGCTGCTGGGCGCTGGCCAGCTTGGCTTCACGCAGTGCCAGCTGCATACGCTGACGCTCCATGTCCATTTTTGCCAGACGCTCCTGACTCAGCATCAGGTTGCTGTGCTCACGCGCGATTTCGCTGTAACGGCTGCTGAGGTAGGCGTAGTGAGCGACATCGGCACCGCTCCCCAGGTAACTGGACAGACGCTCGGCGCGGGCCAGCGACTCACCGGCGCGAATGACATCTTTGGGCGCACTGCGCAGCACATCGGTATCTTCCCTGACCTTCTGGAAGTCGGCACTGGCCTGCTGCAAGGCCTGGCCGCTGTCCTTGTGACCGGCACAACCGTAAAGGCCAGCCGACCCCAGCAACAGACACACACTCAGGACACTAGGAATACGGTTCATTGCGCCTCCCCCAGCTGCTTGCGCAAGCGATTGAGGCGGGTATTCAACTGATTGACCTGCTCCTGGCTCTTCAGGGTCAGCACTCGCGCTTCGGCCAGGCGCGCATCAAGTTCGGCCTGCTCGGCTTTCATGCGCGCGTCCTTGTAGGCGTGGCTTGCCATGGAGGCGCGGGCTTCGGCGAATCCGGCCTGGGCGACTTCCATCTCGGGCTGATCGTCACTTGCACCGACCGCCTTGGCCTGCTCCAGCGCCTGCTCGGTCAGTTTGAACTGCTCGGTTGGTACCGGATCACTGGCGCAACCGGCCAGCGTGGCGATTGCCATGACGGCAATTGAAAAACGAATACTCACAAAAACATCCCTACTTGTTGGGTGCGCTGGCGCTGGCAGGTTGCAGCAGTTGGGCTTTCCACAACTCCAGGTTGTGCCTGATGACATCGCCCGCAAGGCCAGAGGCGGCCGATTCTGTCATCTTTTTCGCCAGCTGTCCGCGCAACCATGGTTCATTGCAGGCCGAGTTGAACGACAAGGCCAGATAAAAACCCGGCTTATCGACCGGTAGAGGCTGCGCTATCAGGTCTTTGGAAAGCCCCAGGGTCTGCACCATGACCAGACCGGCATAGCGCCCGGCAAGCACGTAATCCACCTCACCCAGGGCCAGCTTCTGGAACGCGGGCGTAAGTGCAGGCACCCTCTCCAGGGTCAGACTCTGTCTGGCCAGCGCATCAAAGGATGGCGTCAGGCGGGTCTTTTCCGACATGGCGCCGGGATGACCCTGCAACTCGCTGACGGCATTGAACGGCACACTGTGATCGTGACGCGTCCAGACCATGATCTCGTTCTGCACGATCGGCGGATGAATGTAATCCAGCGCTTCGAGTTGAGCCGCGTTCAACGGCGCATCAGCCAGCAGGTCCAGGCGCCCGGTGCGCACCTCTTCGAGTGCCTGACTGCGCTTGCCGCCATACAGAAATTCGACCTTGATACCCAGCTCGCCCGCTGCCTGAGTCAGCAGATCGGCATTGGCGCCCATCAGGTGACGCGGGTCCTGGGGATCACGCCACAGATAAGGCGGCGCGTCCGGGCTGCCAGTCACGATCAGACGCTCGCACTTGCCTGCGGCGAAGGCCAGCGTCGGCAGCGCGATGAGCCCGAAGAGAAGCGAAGACAGCAGCCGGGAATGCACCATGAAAAGTCCTTTCGATACCCAATAAAAAACCCGTTCGATCCGGGCAGGCGCACCGCAAATCGACGGTGCGCGAACCCCGAATGGAACGGGTTCTCTTTATAGTGGAAGCGCGTGGCTTAAACCAGCTTCTCCAGCTCGGGGATGGCTTCGAACAAGTCAGCCACCAGACCGTAATCGGCGACCTGGAAGATCGGCGCCTCTTCATCCTTGTTGATCGCAACGATCACCTTGGAATCCTTCATACCGGCCAGATGCTGAATGGCACCGGAAATACCGACCGCGATGTACAGCTGGGGAGCAACGATCTTGCCGGTCTGACCGACCTGCATGTCGTTGGGTACGAAACCGGCATCGACCGCAGCACGGGAAGCGCCCACTGCCGCACCGAGCTTGTCGGCCAGCGTGTACAGGTGCCTGAAGTTGTCACCGTTCTGCATGCCGCGACCACCGGAAACGACGATCTTCGCTGCTGTCAGCTCCGGACGATCGGATTTGGCCAGCTCTTCACCGACGAAGCTGGACTTGCCGGCATCGTGAGCAGCCGACACCGCCTCGACAGCGGCCGAGCCCCCCTCTGCAGCCACCGGGTCGAAACCGGTGGCACGTACGGTGATGACCTTGACCGCAGCCGTCGACTGCACGGTGGCGATGGCGTTACCGGCGTAGATCGGACGAGTGAAGGTGTCGGCGGAAACCACCGAAACGATCTCGGAGATCTGGTCGACATCCAGCTGCGCAGCGACACGCGGCAGGATGTTCTTGCCATTGGACGTTGCCGCAGCCAGAACATGGCTATGGCCCGCAGCCAGTTCCACGACCAGCGGTGCGATGTTTTCAGGCAGTTGGTGCGCGTAGGCTTCGTGGTCGGCCACCAGGACCTTGGTCACACCGGCAATTTTGGCGGCGGCGTCGGCAACGGCGCTCACGCCGGAACCGGCCACCAGCAAATGAATGTCACCGCCGATCTTCTGGGCAGCAGCAAGGGTATTGAGCGTAGCCGGGGCTACGGTCGCATTGTCGTGTTCAGCGATAACCAGGATCGTCATTTAGATTACCTTCGCTTCGTTTTTCAGTTTCTCGACCAGTTCAGCCACCGACTTGACCTTGATGCCGGCGCTGCGTGCAGCCGGCGCTTCGACCTTGAGGGTCTTGTTAGTCGAGGCCGTGGAAACGCCCAGTGCATCCGGGGTCAGCACTTCGAGCGGCTTCTTCTTGGCCTTCATGATGTTGGGCAGCGAAGCGTAGCGTGGCTCGTTCAGACGCAGGTCCGTGGTCACGATGGCTGGCAGGCTCAGGGAAACAGTCTGCAGGCCGCCGTCGATTTCACGGGTTACGGCGACCTTGTCACCGGTCACTTCAACCTTGGATGCGAACGTACCCTGCGGGTAGCCGCTCAACGCAGCCAGCATCTGGCCGGTCTGGTTGTTATCACTGTCGATGGCCTGTTTGCCAAGGATCACCAGTTGTGGCTGCTCCTTGTCGACCACGGCCTTGAGCAGCTTGGCCACGGCCAGAGAAGTCAGTTCCTCGGCGGACTCGACCAGCACGGCACGGTCGGCACCCAGTGCCAGGGCGGTACGCAGTTGTTCCTGAGCGGTGGTCGGGCCGATGGTGACGACGACGATTTCGGTGGCTACACCCTTCTCTTTAAGACGAACCGCCTCTTCAACGGCGATTTCGCAGAACGGGTTCATGGACATTTTGACGTTGGCAAGATCGACGCCGGAGTTGTCCGCCTTGACGCGAACCTTGACGTTGTAGTCGACCACTCGTTTGACAGCTACAAGAACCTTCATGGATTCCTCACTCTCCGGTGAAAAGAAGTCGCCCGGCGGCACCAGGCGATCGATATGTGTCCTCAACAAGCAATCGCTATGCGTGCAGGCCATTCGGACGGCTTTAAAAAGCCATATAAAAGCCGGGAGTCACCCGTCAAGCAGCGGCTGGGTGTGTAAAATGCGCCGTGCGACGTTGACCTGTTGCCTGCAGCGCGTCTGCCTGATGCCTTTTGAGAGATTGCCCGCAATCCGGGAACCTCGTTTCAGCCTACGGCAAACGCAAAACCGCCCGTATATTGACCGCAACGCCTTTTCCGGTCAATACGCCAAATCGGCCAGTTCCGAGTCTGGCGTCTTTGATTTATCTGGCCTGCGGCCGATTCAAACAAACGTTTGTATTGGACCCGCGCAGTGGTGTAGATATAATGCGAACCATTAAAAGACGGGGCGGTTCAATACCTCCATGCGTCGGCCTGCAGCGACTAAAAAAGCAGTGCCCATAAAAACACCGTGAGCCTTGAGAGTAGGAGATAGCCTGTGGAACGCGAATACATGGAATTCGACGTCGTTATCGTCGGAGCCGGCCCGTCCGGGCTTTCTGCCGCTTGCCGCCTTAAACAGAAGGCCGCTGAAGCTGGCCAGGAAATCAGCGTCTGCGTGGTGGAAAAAGGCTCCGAAGTCGGTGCACACATCCTCTCCGGTGCCGTGTTCGAGCCCCGCGCACTGAATGAACTGTTCCCCAACTGGCAGGAACTGGGCGCTCCGCTCAACACGCCGGTCAAGCGCGACGACATCTACGTGCTGCGCGATGCCGAAAAAGCTCAGAAAATACCGGACTTTTTCGTCCCCAAGACCATGCACAACCATGGCAACTACATCATCTCGCTGGGCAACCTGTGCCGCTGGCTGGCGCAGCAGGCTGAAAACCTCGGTGTCGAAATCTATCCGGGCTTTGCCGCCCAGGAAGCGCTGTTCGACGAAAACGGTGTAGTACGCGGCATCGTCACCGGCGACCTGGGTGTCGACCGCGAAGGCAATCCGAAGGAAGGCCTGTACACCCCCGGCATGGAACTGCGCGCCAAGTACACGCTGTTCGCCGAAGGCTGCCGTGGTCACATCGGCAAGCAGCTGCTCAAGCGCTTCAAGCTCGACGACGAAGCCGACGTTCAGCATTACGCTATCGGCCTCAAGGAAATCTGGGAAGTCGATCCGGCTAAACATGAACAGGGGCTGGTGGTGCACACCGCCGGCTGGCCGCTGGACGATGACAATCCGGGCGGCTCGTTCCTTTACCACCTGGAAAACAATCAGGTGGTGGTCGGCCTGATCATCGACCTGTCCTACAGCAATCCGTACCTCTCGCCGTTCGACGAATTCCAGCGCTACAAGCATCACCCGGTCGTCAAGCAATACCTGGAAGGCGGCAAGCGCATCAGCTACGGTGCCCGCGCGATTGCCAAGGGCGGCTTGAACTCCCTGCCGAAGATGGTCTTCCCCGGCGGCGCGCTGATCGGCTGCGATCTGGGCACGCTGAATTTCGCCAAGATCAAGGGCAGCCATACGGCGATGAAGTCAGGCATGCTGGCTGCCGATTCGGTAGCCGACGCGCTGCTCGCCGGCAAGGAAGGCGGCGACGTGCTGAACGCCTACGTGGACGCCTTCAAGGCCAGCTGGCTGCATGAAGAACTGTTCGCCAGCCGTAACTTTGGCGTGGCGATCCACAAGTACGGCGCGATCAAGGGCGGCGCATTCAACTTCATCGATCAGAACATTTTCGGTGGCAAGCTGCCGTTCACGCTGCATGACACCAAGCCGGACTACGCCTGCCTCAAGCTGGCAGCCGACTCGAAGAAGATCGACTACCCGAAACCCGACGGCAAGCTAAGCTTCGACAAGCTCAGTTCAGTATTCCTCTCCAGCACCAACCATGAAGAGGAACAGCCCTGCCACCTGAAGCTGACCGATCCGAGCATCCCGATCAGCAAGAACCTGCCGCTGTATGACGAGCCGGCTCAGCGTTATTGCCCGGCTGGCGTGTATGAAGTCATCACCAAGGAAGACGGCGAGAAACGCTTCCAGATCAACGCGCAGAACTGCGTGCACTGCAAGACCTGCGACATCAAGGACCCGTCGCAGAACATCACCTGGGTGGCACCGGAAGGCGCTGGCGGCCCGACCTACCCGAATATGTGAGGTGAAGCAGCTGCAAGTTGTAAGCTACAAGCTACAAGCTACAAGCTACAAGCTACAAGCTACAAGCTACAAGCTACAAGCTACAAGCTTTGATCTTGAAGCTTGCGGCTTGAAGCTTGCAGCTAACCCCTACATCCCTCTTCGCCCGGTCTGCGCTCAAAGTAACGTTTGTATTCACGACTGAACTGCGACGCGCTTTGATAGCCGACCTTCAACGCGACCTGCGCCACCCCCAGACCCTCGGCCACCAGCAATTGCTGAGCCTTGAGCAGGCGCAGGCGCTTGAGGTACTGCACCGGCGACAACAGCGTGCTGCGCTTGAAATGCTCATGAAAGGTCGACGTGCTCATGTTCGCGCAACTGGCCAGCGTGTCGACGTTCAGCGCGTGGTCATAATGCTCATGCAGGTAGGTCACCGCCGAGGCAATTCGTGCAAACTGCCCCTGCTGTTCGACCAGCGCACGCAACACCCCCGACTGCGGTCCGCGCAGCGCGGTGTACAGCACCTCGCGAATCCGTGCCTGGCCCATGGCCTGACACTCCAGCGGATCATGCAGACAACGCAGCAGACGCTCGACACTGTCGCGCATGGTGTTGTCGATGCGCACCGAGGTCATGGACTCCGGCGTCTGCAACTGACTCTCGTGCCCGGTGACCGGGCCCATCGCCTGCACCAGCTCACCGAGCAATACGCGGTCGATGGCCACTGAAACACCGTAAAGCGGCTTTTCCGGAGTGGCGAAGGTTTCGCACTTGAATGGCACAGAGAGCGCCTGAATCAGGTAATGCCCGGTGCCGTATTCGAACGTGCGCGGCCCCAGGCACGCGACCTTGCTGCCCTGCACCACGATCATCAGGCTCGGCTCGTAGATCTGCGGGCTGCTGGCGACATAACCAAACGCCGAAAGCACGCGGACCTCCGGCAACGGCGTAGCGACAAACCCGGGCCGCACCGCCAGCGGCTGGATCAGGGAAACGAGGGTGGCATTGCCATCCGGCACAACAGGTGAGGTCATGGGCACAGCCTGACAGAGAAACAGACAGCCGTATCATCGCAGATTTGCGCCTCAGCGCCGACCCTGAAATATCAGGCCGGAGGAATAGGCATGAAACACGGAGGATTCACCATAGCCGCGAAGGGCCCGTATCAGGACAATGGTTCGCCTCTCTTCCGTTACATCTTGCGAGGTCAAACATGTACACAGCTATCGGTTACGCCGCACAGTCAGCTACCGCTCCCCTCGCCCCGATGACCTTCGAACGTCGCGCTCTGCGTGCCGACGACGTTGCCATCGAAATCCTTTATTGCGGCGTCTGCCACTCTGATATTCACCAGGCACGCAACGAATGGGGCATCGCCGTCTACCCGCTGATGCCGGGCCACGAAATTGTCGGTCGCGTCACTGCCACCGGCAGCAGTGCAACCCAGTACCAGGTCGGTGACATGGTCGGTGTCGGCTGCATGGTCGATTCGTGCCGCGAATGCTCGGCCTGCAAGTCGGACCTCGAGCAGTACTGCCTGGAAGGCCCGACCATGACTTACGCCACGCCGGACCGCGTGGACGGCAGTAACACCATGGGCGGTTACTCGAACAGCATCGTGGTCGCCGAGCACTTCGTCGTGCGCGTCCCGGAAAAACTCGACCCAGCCGCTGCTGCGCCTATTCTCTGCGCGGGTATCACCACCTATTCGCCGCTCAAGCACTACGGCGTCAAGGCGGGCGACAAGGTTGGCATTCTGGGCATGGGCGGTCTGGGCCATATGGGCATCAAGTTCGCCAAGGCCATGGGCGCTGAAGTGACCCTGTTCACCCGCTCCGCCGCCAAGGCTCAGGAAGCACATCGTCAAGGCGCCGATCATGTGATCGTCTCCACCGACGCTGAACAGATGAAGGCTGCTGCAGGGCACTTCGACTTCCTGCTCGACACCATTCCGGTGCAGCACGATCTGAACCCCTACCTGGAAACCCTGCGTTTCGACGGCGCCCACATTCTGGTCGGCCTGATCGAGCCGATCGAGCCGCCAGTACACGCAGCCAATCTGGTGATGAGCCGCCGCGTGCTGGCCGGTTCGTTGATCGGCGGTATCGCGGAAACTCAGGAAGTACTGGATTTCTGCGCCGAGAACGACATCACCTGCGACATCGAAATGCTCGATATCCGCAACATCAACGAAGCCTACGAGCGCATGCTGGCTGGTGACGTGAAGTACCGCTTCGTGATCGACATGGCCACGCTGAAGGCCTGATCGACTGCCGATCAGCCGCCGAGATCGGCCGAGAGTTCCGCTGCGATGGTTTTGATCAACGGAACCAGCTCGGCCATCTTCTCCAGCGGCATGTAGGGCACGGTACTGGCGACACTGATGCCGGCAACGATCTGTTTGCTGGCATCACGTACCGGCGCTGCGACACAACGTATCGACGGTTCGTTGTCCTCCAGATCGAATGCATACCCTCCTTCTACGTACTCCTCCCGCCGCGCCTTCAACTGCTCCCAGGTTTGCTGCTCATGAGCAGGCCATAGCGGATGTCTGCCTGTGCTCGGCATGCTGATGTCATACAGCCGTTGCCACTCGGACTGAGCACTGTCCAGCAGCAGCGCCTTGCCGATACCGGTGCGTACCAGCGGCATCCTATGCCCGACCCGCGAACGCATTTCCGGCCCATTGCGACCGGGATTCTTGTGCAGATAGAGCACGTCGTCCCCTTCCCGTACTGCCAGATGCACGGTATCGCCGGTCAGCTCGGACAAGCGATCCAGATACGGCCGGGCCAGCATCGCCAGGGGCACCTCTTCACGCGCCTGAAACCCCAGCTCGATCAGTTTCGGCCCAAGCAGGTAGCCCACCTGAGGAACGATACGCAGGTAACGCTCCTCGACCAGGCAACTGGCCAGACGGTGCGTGGTGCTGCGCGTGGTGCCGATCAGCCGGGCGATCTCCTTGAGGTCCCGTGCGCCACCGGCAACCGCCTGCACCACCCCCAGCCCGCGCAGCAAGGTCTGAGTCCCGGTGGGTACGGAGTCCTTGCCGGTAATCTTTTCAGGGGTGATCGAATCGTTGTGCATGAGAGGCCTTGCTCGGATCAAAAGGGTTCGGATCGAAAACCGGCGGCATTATCGCCGCCTGCGTCCGGATGCGTCGACATCAGAGCTCGATACGCTCCACTTTCCCTACCAGCAGGATGTACGACAGCGCGCCCAGCAGCGCCAGGACCGAAATGTAAGTGATGGCAGGCGCGAACGAGTCTCCCGACGCCAGAAATCCAATCACTATCGGGGTGGCGATGGCAGAGAGGTTGCCGATGAAGTTGAACGTGCCACCGGTCAGGCCCAGCAGGCGCGCCGGTGCCAGGGTCGAGACCAGCGACCAGGTGATCGACGCCAGACCGTTGCCGAAGAACGCCAGCGCCAGAAAGGTGATCACCAGCGGCGTGGAGTCGACGAAGTTGGCACCGATGATCGAGGTCGAGATCAGCAGCCCGGCAATGATCGGCAACTTGCGTGCAAAGCCTACGCTATGCCCGCGACGGATCAGCCAGTCGGAAAAGAAGCCCGAGCACAGCACACCGACGAATGCGGCGAGGAACGGCAACGACGCCAGCAGGCCGGACTTGATGAAGTCCATGCCCCGGTATTTCACCAGGTAGGTCGGGAACCAGGTCAGGAAAAACCACAGCGTGGAGTTCAGGCAGAATTGCCCCAGGTAGATACCCCATAGCTTGCGCCTGCTCAACACAATACCCAGGTCCAGCCAGCTGAACGCCTGCTTCTGTTTTTCGACATCCTTCTGGATGTCCACCAGCCCGCCGCCCTCCTGAATCAGCTCGATTTCCTGCTGATTGACGCCTTTGAAATCACGTGGCTCGCGATACACCGTGTACCAGATCAGCGCCCACAACACGCCGACTCCACCGGTGGCGACAAACACCATGTGCCAGCCGTAGTGCGCCTGCAACCAGGCCAGTACCGGGGTCAGAAATGCCAGACCGACGAACTGCCCGGAGGTATAGACGCCGATGGCGGTGGCTCGCTCGCGCTCGGGAAACCAGGTGGTGACAACGCGGCTGTTGATCGGATAAGCAGGTGCTTCCAGCGCACCGACCGCCATGC
Organism: Pseudomonas sp. B20; assembly: GCF_020515755.1. Taxonomy (NCBI): domain Bacteria; kingdom Pseudomonadati; phylum Pseudomonadota; class Gammaproteobacteria; order Pseudomonadales; family Pseudomonadaceae; genus Pseudomonas; species Pseudomonas sp. B20. The sequence continues at coordinate 75,897 of NZ_JAHPJG010000017.1, read as the reverse complement.
GCAGTACGAACAGGGCGATGAAGCTGGCGGCGAAACCGAGCATGATGGTCGCGATGGACCACAGCAGCAGGGCTGCGGTATAGAGAATGCGTGGCGGCACGCGGTCTACCAGCCAGCCCCCGGGCAGCTGCATGGCGGCGTAGGTCCAGCCGAACGCGGAAAAGATCAGCCCGACATGCACCGGGTCGAGGCCCAGTTCGGAGGTCAGCGCTGGTGCGGCAATCGACAGGTTGCTGCGGTCCAGGTAGTTGATCACTACGGTGATGAACAGCAGCACCATGATAAAGAAACGTTTGCGGGACGGCGTCACCAGGGATGCCGCACCCTCCAGAGTTCGAGTGCGCATGGAGTGTAGCCTCTTGTTGGATTTATTGAGGTCTGTGTTTCGATATAACCGAGCTGAAGGCACGCCGACTCTCGTTCCCACGCAGAGCGCTCATCGTTATACGCAAGTGCGCTTTTGATTCTGGCCGAAGGCCGTAGGAACTTGTTCGCGAAGACAATTGTTCAAACGAAACATTTTCAGAGAACAAGTAAGCCTGTTCGCGAACAAGTTCGCCTACGCCCTGCGGGCAGAAGCCTGAACGCCCATTTTCCAGGCTCTTCAGGACTTATGTATGGCGATGAGCGCAGAGCGCCGAAACGATGGCTAGCGGATTTGCTGTTCTACCACTCCGCAAAACTGCCATCCGCATGACGCCAGATCGGGTTGCGCCAGCGGTGGCCGATGGCGGCGCGTTCGATGACGTACTCTTCGTTGATCTCGATGCCCAGGCCGGGGCCGTTGGGGATCTTGACCATGCCTTTGTCGTAGTCGAAGACTTCCGGGTGCTTGACGTAATCGAGCAGGTCGTTGCTTTCGTTGTAGTGGATACCCAGGCTCTGCTCCTGGATGAAGGCGTTGTAGCAAACCGCGTCCAGTTGCAGGCACGCCGCCAGCGCGATAGGCCCCAGCGGGCAATGCAACGCCAGCGCGACGTCGTAGGCTTCGGCCATGTTGGCGATCTTGCGGGTTTCGGTAATGCCACCGGCGTGTGAGGCATCCGGCTGGATGATGTCGACGTAGCCGTCGCTCAACACGCGCTTGAAGTCCCAGCGCGAGAACAGCCGCTCGCCCAGCGCAATCGGCGTACTGGTCAGCGGCGCCAGTTCCTTCAGTGCTTCATAGTTCTCGCTGAGCACCGGCTCTTCGATGAACATCAGCTTGTATGGGTCCAGCTCTTTCATCAGCACCTTGGCCATCGGCTTGTGGACCCGGCCGTGGAAGTCCACACCGATGCCGACATTCGGCCCCACGGCATCGCGCACGGCGGCCACGTTGGCCAGCGCCAGGTCGACCTTGTCGAAGGTGTCGAGAAACTGCAACTCTTCGGTGCCATTCATCTTCACCGCAGTAAAACCGCGCTCCACCGCTTCCTTGGCGGCGCGCGCCGTGTCGGCGGGCCGATCACCGCCAATCCACGAGTAGACGCGAATCTTGTCACGCACCTGACCGCCGAGCAGGTCACTGACCGACACCCCCAGCGCTTTGCCCTTGATGTCCCACAACGCCTGATCGATGCCGGCCAGCGCACTCATGTGAATCGCGCCGCCGCGGTAGAAACCGCCGCGGTACAGCACGGTCCAGATGTCTTCGATGTTGCGCGGGTCTTTGCCGATCAGGTAATCGGAAAGCTCTTCCACAGCGGCAGCGACCGTGTGCGCGCGGCCTTCGACCACTGGCTCGCCCCAGCCGACAACGCCCTCGTCAGTCTCGACCTTGAGGAAGCACCAGCGCGGCGGAACGATGAACGTGGTGAGTTTGGTGATTTTCATGGGTGCGGTTTCTCTTGTTGATTCTCTTGTTGGATAGCGGCTACTGAACGGCGGCGTCTGCTGCGCCGGTCAGTTTGCAAGCGCTGCGCTGTGCTGCTTCCAGGCCGCCACATAGGCCTGGGCACGCTCGGTGACGTCTGCGACGCTCATGCCGGGTTTGAACAGCCCGGAGCCCAGGCCAAACCCCTTCACGCCCGCATCGAGAAATACCTTCATGTTGTCCGGCGAAATTCCCCCGACCGGCAGCAGGATCGTGCCCTTGGGCAACACCGCCAGCCACGCCTTGACCACTGCAGGCGACATCTGCTCGGCAGGAAACAACTTGAGCACATCGGCGCCTTCGGCCAGTGCGGCAAAGGCTTCGGTCGGCGTTGCGACCCCTGGCGACAGGAACAGCCCGGCCGCCTTGGCCGCACGCAGTACCTTGGCGTCACTGTGCGGCATGACGATCACCTGCCCGCCGGCGTCCTTGACCTGAGTCACCTGCTCAGCGGTGAGCACAGTGCCAGCACCGATCAGGCAATCGGCAGGCAATTGCTGACGCAACAGGCGGATGCTGTCGAACGGTTGCGGGGAGTTGAGCGGCACTTCGATGACCCGAAACCCCGCTTCGTACAGCGCATCGCCCACGGCAGGCGCTTCTTCGGGACGCAGGCCGCGCAAAATCGCGACCAGACCATTTTCTTTCAGTGCTTGCTTGAGCATGTCAAACCTCTCGAATGTGTTGGGACGAGCGGCGCGCGACCAGGCCGGCCTGCACGGCGACCTGCCACAGGCCGCGCTCGGTCGCCTGCTCGGCCAATGTCACCCCGGGAAAGCCACAAACGGCCAGCCCGCGTGCATAGCGCGTGCACAGCGAATCGCTGCCGATGAGGATCACCGCAGGCAATTGTTCATGGTTGTGCAGATGCAGCCTGGCGATGGCGCCCAGTTCATGGCCAATCAACAGGCCGGAAAGATAGTCAGGTTGCGCACCGGCAGCCAATTGCCCGGTCAGGCCGAGCGTTCGCGTGCTGAAAATGGTCGACAGCGGCCCCGCGGAGCCCGCGTCGGACAGGGCAATCGACAAGCCGCGGTCAAACGCCTGCTCGTCGAACGCCTCGGCAGGCTGCATGGTGCGTCCGAGAATGGTGTGGGCGCAGAGCGCGGCGTAGACCTCGCCGGTCATGAAGGTGTCGAAGTGAACGATGCGCCCGCGCTCTACCTGCACCCATTTGGAGTGGCTGCCCGGTAGACCGATCAGCAGAGACTGGCTGCCCTGCCCTTCTTCGAGCCCCGCCAGCACACCCAGCACCTGGGTTTCTTCGCCACGCATTACGTTGGGCAGGGTCGAACGCTGCAGGACGCCGGGGATGATGTGTACCGTCACGCCGCGCACGCTGCGTACCGTCTGCAACGCTGCGCTCAGTTCGTTGACGCTGGCCGGCGTTTCCCGGTAAGCCGCCTCGCGCCAGCCCTGTGCGCTGCCGACCATGCCACAGGCAATCACCTGCAGATCCGGCTGGGCATCGAGCCAGTCGCCGCACGCCTGGTCAAAGGCCAGTTCGAAACCGTCACTGCAGAACTGCCCCGCGATCAGCCGCGGCGTGGTTGGCAACTGCATGATGCCCGCGCTCAATGCGCGCTGTTCCAGTACCTGGCCATGTTCGCCAAGTCGATAAGCACGAAGTGAGGTTGTCCCCCAATCGAGCGCGATCAATTGCGCCTGCATTGCGTCACCTGTTGTTTTTTTGGAAGTGAGTGCAGGACGACTATAAACCTGTTGTTACACTTATCTCAATATGTAAATTTCAATCCCATATATAGGGACAAAGGACGATCAATCAAAAGTATCAGCCATTAAAAAACCCGCCTCCCTTTCGGAAAGCGGGTTTGCTGTGAAACCGAAGTCTCAACGCTCCAGCAGGATTCTCAGCATGCGACGCAGCGGCTCCGCAGCGCCCCACAACAGCTGGTCACCCACGGTGAAAGCGCCCAGGTACTGCGAACCCATGTTCAGCTTGCGCAGACGCCCCACCGGAATGCTCATGGTGCCGGTTACCGCCGTCGGGCTCAGTTCGTGCATGCTGGCTTCGCGGTTGTTCGGCACCAGCTTGACCCACGGGTTGTGCTGGCTGATCAAGCCTTCGATGTCCGCAATCGGCACATCCTTGTTCAGCTTGATGGTCAGCGCCTGGCTATGGCAGCGCATCGCACCGATGCGCACGCAGATGCCGTCCACCGGGATCGGGCTCTTGAAGCGACCGAGGATCTTGTTGGTCTCGGCCTGGCCTTTCCACTCTTCGCGGCTCTGGCCGTTTGGCAGCGCCTTGTCGATCCACGGGATCAGGCTGCCCGCCAGCGGCACGCCGAAGTTCTCGGTAGGGAACGACTCGCTGCGCATGGCTTCAGCCACCTTGCGGTCGATGTCCAGAATGGCGCTGGCCGGATTGGCCAGATCATCGGCCACCGAAGCATGCACCGCGCCCATTTGCCGGATCAGCTCACGCATGTTCTGCGCGCCGGCGCCGGAGGCCGCCTGATAGGTCATGACGTTCATCCACTCGACCAGACCGGCATCGAACAGACCACCCAGGCCCATCAGCATCAGGCTGACGGTGCAGTTGCCACCGATATAGTTCTTGGTGCCCGCGTCCAGTTGCTGGTCGATGACCTTGCGGTTCACCGGGTCCAGCACGATGACCGCGTCATCCTGCATGCGCAGGCTGGACGCCGCATCGATCCAGTAACCCTGCCAGCCCGCTTCGCGCAGCTTGGGGAACACCTCATTGGTGTAGTCGCCACCCTGGCAGGTCAGCACCACGTCCAGGGTTTTCAGCTCGTCGATGCTGTAGGCATCTTTCAGGGGCGCAACATCCTTGCCCACCGAAGGCGCCTGGCCACCGACATTGGAAGTAGTGAAGAACACCGGCTCAATGAGATCGAAGTCCTGCTCTTCCCGCATCCGCTGCATGAGCACGGAACCGACCATGCCACGCCAACCGATCAGACCTACACGTTTCATCGCAACTACACCTTGAATAAAAGTGGGACCGCCGCTCTGCGCGTACACAGCAGGCGGCGGGCCAGAGAGATTACAGATTCCGCAGCGCGGCGACTACAGCATCGCCCATTTCCTGCGTACCGACTTTGACTTTGCCTTCCGACCAGATGTCGCCGGTGCGGATACCCTGATCCAGAACCAGGCTGACAGCCTTTTCGATGGCGTCGGCCGCATCGGTCAGATTGAAGCTGTAACGCAGCATCATCGACACCGACAGAATGGTCGCCAACGGGTTGGCAATGCCTTTACCGGCGATGTCCGGCGCCGAGCCGTGACATGGCTCGTACATGCCCTTGTTGGCCGTGTCCAGCGAGGCCGACGGCAGCATGCCGATGGAGCCGGTGAGCATCGACGCCTGATCGGAAAGAATGTCGCCGAACAGGTTGTCGGTCACGATCACATCGAACTGTTTGGGTGCACGCACCAGCTGCATGGCAGCGTTGTCGACGTACATGTGGCTCAGTTCGACTTCAGGGTAATCCTTGGCGACCTGCTCGACGATTTCGCGCCACAGCTGGCTGGACGCCAGAACGTTGGCCTTGTCCACCGAGCAGAGCTTCTTGCCACGCACCATGGCCATGTCGAAACCGACTTTGGCAATGCGGCGGATCTCGCTTTCGCTGTACGGCAGCGTGTCGTAGGCCTGACGCTCGCCATTATCCAGCACGCGCGTGCCGCGTGGCGCGCCGAAATAAATGCCACCGGTCAACTCGCGAACGATCAGGATATCCAGGCCGGCGACGATTTCCGGCTTAAGGCTCGACGCATCGGCCAGTTGCGGATAAAGGATCGCCGGACGCAGGTTGCCGAACAGGCCCAGTTGCGAACGGATTTTCAGCAGACCGCGCTCAGGACGGATGTCGCGCTCGATGGTGTCCCATTTCGGGCCGCCGACGGCGCCGAGCAGCACGGCATCGGCCGCACGGGCACGCTCCAGGGTTTCATCGGCCAGCGGCACACCGTGTTTGTCGATGGCCGCGCCGCCGATCACGTCGTGGGTCAATTCAAAGCCCAGTTGATACTTTTCGTTGGCCAGTTCCAGCACCTTGACCGCTTCGGTCATGATTTCCGGACCAATACCATCACCTGGGAGAATCAGAATCTGCTTGCTCATAACATCCTCGATTTTGTGCATCGGCGTCTTTGACAACGCCTGCTTGAAACGCTCGATACCACAGAAAATTTAGCGTGCCGCGAAAACACTTTTGCCAGCAAGGGGCAATTGCACCTTACTGGCAAACATGCATCCGCTGGAGATCGATCAGTCGCGGAACAGCCACGGCTGGCTGGCGCGGTGCTTGCTCTCGAAACCGGCGATGGCCTCGGCGTCCATCAGCGTCAGGCCAATGTCGTCCAGACCATTGAGCAGGCAATGCTTGCGGAACGCATCGATTTCAAAGCTCAGGACCTTGCCATCCGGACGGGTCACGGTCTGCGCCTGCAGATCGATACTCAACTGATAACCGGGCTCGGCTTCTACCTGCTTGAACAGTTGATCGACGTCTTCCTCGGACAGGATGATCGGCAACAAGCCGTTCTTGAAGCTGTTGTTGAAGAAGATGTCCGCGTAGCTCGGCGCAATGATTGCGCAGAAACCGTACTCTTCCAGTGCCCACGGCGCGTGTTCGCGGCTCGACCCGCAGCCGAAGTTTTCCCGGGCCAGCAACACGCTGGCACCCTGGTAACGCTCGTGGTTGAGGACGAAATCATGGTTCAGCGGGCGCTTGGAGTTGTCCTGATACGGCTGCCCCACGTCCAGATAACGCCATTCATCGAACAGGTTCGGGCCGAAGCCGGTGCGCTTGATCGACTTGAGAAACTGCTTGGGAATGATCTGGTCAGTGTCGACATTGGCACGATCCAGAGGAGCGACCAGGCCATGGTGCTGGGTAAAGGCTTTCATACGGGACTCCTCAGTGCTGGATCAGGTCGCGAACATCGATGAAACGGCCATTCACCGCAGCGGCAGCGGCCATCGCCGGGCTCACCAGATGCGTGCGGCCACCGGCCCCCTGACGACCTTCGAAGTTACGGTTGGACGTCGACGCGCAGTGCTCGCCGGAACCCAGGCGGTCCGGGTTCATCGCCAGGCACATGGAGCAGCCCGGTTCACGCCACTCAAAGCCGGCTTCGATGAACACCTTGTCCAGCCCTTCCTTCTCGGCCTGCGCCTTGATCAGCCCCGAGCCTGGCACCACGATGGCCTGCTTGATGGTTGAAGCCACCTTGCGACCTTTGGCAACGTCCGCAGCGGCACGCAAGTCTTCGATGCGCGAGTTGGTGCAGGAACCGATGAATACCCGGTCCAGCTGGATATCGGTAATCGGCTGATTGGCTTTCAGGCCCATGTACTTGAGCGCACGCTCGATGGAGCCACGCTTGACCAGATCCGGCTCTTGCGCAGGGTCCGGCACATTCTGATCAACCGCCAGAACCATTTCCGGTGAAGTGCCCCAGCTGACCTGCGGCTTGATCTGTGCGGCGTCCAGCTTGACCACGGTATCGAACACAGCGTCCGGGTCGGACACCAGGTCCTTCCAGGCTTCGACAGCGAGGTCCCACTCCGCGCCCTTGGGTGCGAACGGACGGCCTTTGACGTACTCGACGGTCTTCTCGTCGGTGGCCACCATGCCAACCCGCGCGCCCGCTTCGATGGACATGTTGCAGATGGTCATGCGCCCTTCGATCGACAGGTCGCGAATCGCGCTGCCGGCGAATTCGATGGCGTAACCGTTACCGCCTGCGGTGCCGATCTTGCCGATCACCGCCAGTACGATGTCCTTGGCCGTCACGCCGAACGGCAATTGCCCTTCGACCGAGACCAGCATGTTCTTCATTTTCTTGGCGACCAGGCACTGGGTGGCGAGCACGTGCTCGACTTCGGAAGTGCCGATACCGTGGGCCAGCGCACCGAATGCGCCGTGGGTCGAGGTGTGCGAGTCGCCGCAGACCACGCTCATGCCTGGCAGGGTTGCGCCCTGCTCCGGGCCGATCACGTGGACGATGCCCTGGCGCGGGTCATTCATCTTGAATTCGGTGATGCCGTACTCGTCGCAGTTGTCATCGAGGGTCTGCACCTGCAAGCGCGACACCTGATCCTCGATGGCACCGATGCCACCCTTGCGTTCCGCGGTGGTCGGCACGTTATGGTCAGGCGTGGCGATGATCGAGTCGATCCGCCACGGCTTGCGCTTCGCCAGCCGCAGACCTTCGAACGCCTGCGGCGAGGTCACTTCGTGGATGATATGACGGTCAATGTAGATCAGCGCCGAACCGTCGTCGCGCTGTTTGACCAAATGCGAATCCCAGAGCTTGTCGTAGAGCGTTTTCCCGGCCATCGGACGTACTTCCTCATCAGCTTCTTTCTATGCCTTGGGCAATCGTGGCGATGACCCTTTGGCTTGTGCGGTCATCCTATGGAATATGCTTAAATAACTCAAATTCATAATTTTCATACTTTGGATAACCAACTGGAATCCGACCATGGACCTGGCCAACCTCAATGCCTTTATCGCCATCGCCGAGACCGGCAGCTTCTCCGGGGCAGGCGAACGCCTTTACCTGACCCAACCGGCCATAAGCAAGCGCATTGCCGGTCTGGAGCAGCAACTCAACGTGCGCCTGTTCGATCGCCTGGGCCGCGAAGTCAGTCTGACCGAGGCCGGACGCGCCCTGCTGCCGCGCGCCTACCAGATTCTCAACGTGCTGGATGACACCCGCCGGGCACTGACCAATCTGACCGGGGAAGTCACCGGGCGACTGACTCTGGCGACCAGCCATCACATCGGCCTGCACCGTTTGCCGCCGATATTGCGGGCCTTTACCCGTACTTACCCGAAGGTTGCACTGGACATTCAGTTCCTGGATTCGGAAATCGCTTATGAAGAAATTCTTCACGGGCGCGCCGAGTTGGCAGTCATTACACTGGCGCCCGAGCCGCATGCACTGATCCGCGCCGTGCCCGTCTGGGACGATCCGCTGGATTTCGTCGCTGCACCCGAGCACCCGCTGGCCAACAGCGGCCCGATGAAGCTGGAGGATATTGTGCGCTATCCGGCGGTATTTCCCGGCGGTAACACGTTTACCCATCACATTGTCAGCGGCTTGTGCGAGGCCCAGGGCCTCAAGCCCAACATCGCCATGAGCACCAACTATATGGAGACCATCAAGATGATGGTTTCCATCGGCCTGGCCTGGAGCGTTCTGCCGCGCACCATGCTCGACGAGCAGGTGGCGCGCATTCCGCTGCCGGGCGTGCAGCTCAATCGCCAGCTAGGCTACATCCTGCACACCGAACGCACGCTATCGAATGCGGCACGGGCATTCATGAAACTGCTCGATGCGCAGACACAGTGAATAGAGGCTGCAGGCCGCAGACAGATCGCTCTGGCGGCTCCATCGATCAAAGGCTCGGATACCATGCCCAACCCACCGGATAACGCCGCGCCGAAAGCCACCGCACAGACGGCCTCTGCCAGGCTGTCGCTGAAAGACGCAGAGCAGGCCCTGCAGGAAACCCGTGATCGCCTGGAGCTGGCACTGGACCTGGCGCAAATGGGCACCTGGGATCTGGATATCGTCCGCAACCGGCTGCAGGCTTCGGCACGCGCGGCGCTGTTGCACGGCATGCCGGCACGGCCCTTCGATGAGCCTGGCGGGCAGTTCTTCGGCAGCCTGCCCGCCGAAGAACGTCGTCGAATGCGCGCACTCTATGCCGCGGCACTCGAAACCGGGCAGGACTGCCTGCAAGTCACCTACCGGTTTCAGTTGAAGAACGGCACGTCACGCCTGCTTGAAGGTCGCGCGCGGATTTATCGGGATGAACGGGGCCAGCCTGTCAGGCTGGCCGGCACCCTGATGGACATTACCCAACAGTGTGCTCAGGTCGCCCTGGAGGCCAGCGAGGAGAAATTTGCCAAGGCGTTTCATTCAAGCCCCGACTCGATCACCATCACTGAAATCGACTCGGGCCGCTATGTCGAGGTCAACGACGGCTTCAGTCGCCTGACCGGTTTCAGCGCCCAGGAAGTGCTCGGCCGTACAGCGCATGAAGTCGGTATCTGGACCGACACCTTGCAGCGCGAACACATGCTTGAAGAATTGCGCCAGAAAGGCCGCGTGCATCACCGGGAAATGGACGGTCGAGACAAGCATGGCGCGCCGCTGGTGCTGGATATATCGGTCGAGTTCATTACCTTGAACAACACCGCCTGCCTGTTGATGAACGCCCGCGACATCGGCGCGCTTAAAAATGCCCAGGCGCAGATTCAGCACCTGGCTTATCACGACCCGCTGACCGGGCTGCCCAACCGCGCACTGCTGCTCGACCGCCTGAGCCAGCAAGTGTCGCTGCTTCAGCACCAGAACCTGCGCGGCGCCCTGTTGTTTCTCGATCTGGACCATTTCAAGCACATCAACGACTCGCTCGGCCATCCGGTAGGCGACAGCGTCCTGAGCATCATCGCCGCGCGCCTGGAAGCCAGCGTGCGCCAGGAAGACACCGTGGCCCGCCTGGGCGGCGACGAATTCGTGGTGTTGATCTGTGGCCTGGAAGGCTCGCAGGACGAGGTCACCCGGCAAGTGCGGGAGCTGGCCGACAACCTGCGCAACCTGCTGGCCGAACCGATGTTTCTCGACGGCCATCGCCTGCAGGTCACCCCGAGCATTGGCGTGGTGCTGATTCCGGATGATGGCCTGACCCCGGCCGATCTGCTCAAGCGCGCCGATATTGCCCTGTATCGGGCCAAGGATTGCGGGCGCAACGCTTCACAGTTTTTCCATGTGTCCATGCAACAGGCCGTCAGCCAGCGTCTGCGCCTGGAAAATGACTTGCGCCTGGCCCTCACCCGCAACGAATTTCACCTGCACTTCCAGGCCCAGGTCGACTGTCGCAACGAATACATCACCGGGGCCGAGGCCCTGCTGCGCTGGCAACACCCCGAATACGGCTTGCTGGCGCCTGATCAGTTCGTGCAGATACTTGAAGAAAGCGGAATGATTCTGGAGGTCGGCAGCCATATTCTGAACGAAGCATGCAAAACCGGCGGCCTGCTGTTAAGGCAGGGGCTGATCCCGGAAAACAGATTCCTGATGGGCGTCAATATCAGCCCGCGACAGTTTCTCCAGCACGATTTCATCGAGCGCGTGGAACGCAGCCTGACCCTGAATCAGTTGCCTGCGTCCATGCTCAAGCTGGAAATCACCGAAGGTATCGTCATCCAGAACCTGGACGACACCATCCTCAAGATGCTCAGCTTAAAGGCGCTGGGCGTCAGCTTTGCGATGGATGATTTCGGCACCGGCTATTCGTCCCTGACCTATCTCAAGCGTTTGCCGGTGGATACGCTGAAGATCGACCAGTCCTTCGTCCAGGATGCCACCAGCGACCCCAATGACGCAGAAATCATCCGCGCCATCGTCGCCATGGCGCAGAGCCTCAACCTGAACGTGATCGCGGAAGGCGTGGAAACCTCGGAGCAGTTGGCATTTCTGGAAAAAGTCGGCTGCTACACCTATCAAGGCTATCTGTTCAGCGAACCGCTGCCAGGCCCGCAGTTCGAGTCCTTGCTGCAGCTCAAGCGGCCTGCGCAGCAAACCGCACATCAGGACTAAAAAAAGAGAAGGCGCCCCGCAGGCGCCTTCTTTGTTACGTGCCGCTGACTCAACATCACCTGACGGATCAGTTTTCCAGCGCTTTCTGGCTATTGAGCGGAATACGCTTTGGTTTCGCTTCTTCCGGCACGTTGCGCACCAGGTCAATATTCAGCAGGCCGTGAGACAGATCGGCCCCTTTGACTTCGATATTGTCCGCCAGCCTGAATGACAGCTTGAATTCACGCCGGGCAATACCCTGGTGCAGATACGTCACGTTTTCGGCTTCTTGCTCGCGCTTGTTGCCGATCACGGTCAGCACGCCTTTTTCAACCTGCAACTCGAGATCCTGCTCTTGCATGCCTGCTGCAGCAATCACGATTCGATAATGGTCATCGGTGTGCCGCTCGACGTTGTAGGGCGGGTAGCCGCTGGTTGTCTCATTTCGTGCCGCCGACTCGAAGAGGTCGTTGAAGCGGTCGAATCCCACTGAGTTGCGAAACAGTGGAGCCAGAGAAAATGCAGTAGCCATAACAATTCTCCTGTTTATCAGCGAGTGGTTTACGCGACCCGCTTTCGGCATCGCTTGATCACGAAAATAGGGACGGCCATTCGCTTTTCAAGAGGTTTTTTTCAGATTTTTTTTGACCGTTCGTCGGGGTCAGCTTCTGGGTAAGCAACCGGGCGCGCAGCCCAGCAATACGCTGATGCGATCGCAGTCGGTCTCGCGGCGCAACGTATTGAACATCAGGGTCGCCTCGGGATAACTCTTAGTCAGCAGCACCAGCCACTGCTTGAGCCGGCCCGGCGCCTGAATCAGCGTCATCTTCGCCAGACAGTCGTGCCAGAAGACCCGCAGCATCGGCTGCAGCTCGGCCCAGGTCATTGACACGACCTCTTCGCCCTTCTGCGCCGCAGCGATCTGCCGGGCCAGATCAGGACGCGCCACCAGCCCGCGACCGATCATGATGTCCCGCGCGCCACAGATTTCGCGGCAACGGCGCCAATCCTCAACGGTCCAGATTTCCCCGTTGGCAACCACCGGGACCTTGACCACTTCCTGAATGCGCGCAATCCACTCCCAGTGCGCCGGCGGCTTGTAGCCGTCGACCTTGGTCCGGGCATGAACGACGATTTGCTCTGCCCCGCCGTCAGCCAAGGCCCGGGCGCAATCCAGCGCGCCGTCGGTGTTTTCGTAACCCAGGCGCATCTTGGCGGTGACAGGAATATGTTTGGGCACGGCACGGCGTACCTGGCTGACGATCGAGTGCAGCAATTCCGGCTCCTTGAGCAGGATTGCGCCGCCACGCGAGCGATTGACCGTCTTGGCCGGGCAGCCGAAGTTGAGATCCAGCACGGGGGCGCCCAATTCGCAGGCGAACGCGGCGTTCTCGGCCAGACACACGGGGTCAGAGCCCAGCAATTGAAGGCGTAACGGCGTGCCTGCGTCAGTTTTCGCGCCTTGGTGAAACTCCGATGCGTACTTGTAGAAGTAATGCGCCGGCATCAAACGCTCGGACACCCGGATGAATTCGGTCACGCACCAGTCGATGCCGCCGACTTTCGTCAGCACATTACGCAGGATGTCGTCGACCAACCCCTCCATGGGCGCCAGAGCAATTTGCATGGGTCACACTCGAAAAAAAGTCCGGCAGTTTACTGCCCGACGTGCGGATTGGGAACGGCGCTGTCAGAGATGGCTGCGCCATAGCCCTCAATGAACTCGGCAGGCATACGCTTGGGCTTACCAGTGGACAGTTCGATGCAGACAAAGGTGGTTTGCGCGCGCAGCAAGGTCAGGTTGTCGGCAGGACGCTTGAGCTGAAAACAGCGGGTCATTTTCAGCCGGCGGTCCCAGTCGACAATCCAGGTCGCCAGTTGCAGTTCGTCGTTTTCGTAGGCGCTGGCGAGGTAGTCGACCTCATGCCTGACCACCGCCATTGCACGGTCGAGGCGTCGGTATTCGGTGAGGTCCAGCCCGAGGAACTGCGAATGACGCCAGGCACAGCGTTCCAGCCAGGACACATAGACGGCGTTATTGGCGTGCCCCAGCCCGTCGATGTCTTCGGCGGCGACATTCAGATCGATGACAAACGGCGTTGCCCGGTCCCAGACCATGCGTGCTCCTGCTTGAGTGGATGTGATTGGCGGGAGTGTAGCGGGTCATGGCGCGCGTTCACACGCGTTGGCATGAAAAGCGCCCCTCCGAACGCCTTTTGCTCTTCACGCTACAGCGCTCAGAGTCATACACAAGTCTGGATAAGCCCGGATAAAAGGCCTGGAACCGTACGTGCAGACTGGTCACAGACCTGTGGGAGTGAGCTTGCTCACGAAGACGATGCATCCAACCCCTATTTCCTGGGGGCTATACCGGCCTCTTCGCGAGCAAGCTCGCCCCCACAAGACTTGTGTATAACCAAGAGGGCTGCAGCGCAAGGATGCAGTTCGCGGCGCACTGCGTTGCGAACGCATAGAGGACGCGGAGTGTCCTGAACGGCATGCCAACGCAGTATCGGCACGAGAGTCGGTTACAGTTGAGTGTGGCAATAGATAAAAACAGAAAGGAGGGGTTTTCAAACCCTGAAAAAACAAAAGGGCCATTCAATAATCGAATGACCCTTGGTCCCGCAGAGCGGGAAATCGTGGCGTCCCCTAGGGGACTCGAACCCCTGTTACCGCCGTGAAAGGGCGGTGTCCTAGGCCACTAGACGAAGGGGACGCAAAACCTTCAGTCAGGTTCATCGAACGATGAACCCTGGCAAAATTGGTGGAGCTTAGCGGGATCGAACCGCTGACCTCCTGCATGCCATGCAGGCGCTCTCCCAGCTGAGCTAAAGCCCCGGATTTACGCCTCTCGGCGGAGATCAACCTTCCGGCATCACTCGGTGAAACTGGCGTCCCCTAGGGGACTCGAACCCCTGTTACCGCCGTGAAAGGGCGGTGTCCTAGGCCACTAGACGAAGGGGACAAAACCTTCTCGCAAAAAAAACGGTCGCTGGATCCGCTTGTTTCACATCATTCCAGAGCAGTGTAGCAGCACTCTGAAACGCTAAATTTGGTGGAGCTTAGCGGGATCGAACCGCTGACCTCCTGCATGCCATGCAGGCGCTCTCCCAGCTGAGCTAAAGCCCCACATCAGTGGACGGGGCGCATATTAAGCGTGAGTGACAGGGCTGTCAAATTTATTTTCTACAATCTGCAAACTTTTTTGTCGGTAATACAACCACTTACCATTCAACCCCCGGAAAACCGGGGGCGATTCACAGGAACAGGTAACGCCTCAGGCGATAGAGCCCAGAAGCTTTTCCCATTCCTTGTTTTCTTTCTTGGAAACGCCGCCCAGCAAATCGAGGGCCTGACGCAGCCGGAAGCGGGTCAGGTCCGGACCGAGGATTTCCATCGCATCGGTCACCGACACCGAGTTGGCCTGACCGGTGATCGCAGCGAACATCAGAGGCATGGCATCACGTAGCTTGAGTTCGAGATGTTCGACCACCGCCTGGATGCAACCCATGATCCGCTCCTTCTCCCACTGACGCAGCGATTCCAGCTTCCACAGGATCAACTGGATCACCTGACGAACCTGCTCCGGGGACAGCTTCTTGTGTTCGAACAGCTTCACATCAGGCGTGACGCCACCCGAGAAGAAGAAGCCGGCCAGCGGTGCAACCTGACTGAACGTCTCTACCCTGCCCTGCACATGCGGTGCGATCTTCATCATGTAGTCAGGATTCAGCGCCCAGGTCTTCAGACGCGAGGCAAACTCCTCGACTGGCAGATCACGCAGCCATTGGCCATTGAGCCAGGAAAGCTTCTCGATATCGAAGATCGGCCCGCCCAGCGAAACACGCGACAGGTCGAAGTTGTCGACCATCTCCTGCAAGGAGAACTTCTCGCGCTCGTCAGGCATCGACCAGCCCATGCGCCCCAGGTAATTGAGCATCGCCTCGGGCATGAAGCCCATGCGCTCGTAGAAAGTCACCGAGGTGGGGTTCTTGCGCTTGGACAGCTTGCTCTTGTCGGGGTTACGCAGCAGCGGCATGTAGCACAACTGCGGCTTGTCCCAGCCGAAGTATTCGTACAGCAGGATCAGTTTGGGTGCCGATGGCAGCCATTCTTCGCCGCGCAATACGTGGGTGATGCCCATCAGGTGGTCATCGACGACGTTGGCGAGGAAGTAGGTCGGCAGGCCGTCGGTCTTCATCAGGACCTGCATGTCCATGCGGTCCCACGGGATTTCGACTTCGCCACGCAGCATGTCAGGGACGACGCAGACGCCTTCGGTCGGCACTTTCATGCGGATCACATGTGGCTCGCCGGCATCCAGGCGGCGCTGGACTTCTTCCTTGGAGAGCAGCAAGGCGCGACCGTCATAGCGCGGGGTTTCGCCCTTGGCCTGCTGTTCGGCGCGCATTTCGTCCAGTTCTTCGGCTGTGCAGAAGCACGGGAAGGCATGGCCCATGTCGACCAGTTGCTGCGCGTATTTCTTGTAGATGTCGCCGCGCTCGCTTTGGCGGTAGGGGCCGTGAGGACCACCGACGTCGGGGCCTTCGCTCCAGTCGATGCCCAGCCAGCGCAGTGCGTCGAAGATCTGCTGTTCGGACTCGCGGGTAGAGCGCAGTTGATCGGTGTCTTCAATGCGCAGGATGAACTCGCCGCCATGCTGTTTGGCAAAGCAGTAGTTGAACAGCGCGATGTAGGCCGTGCCGACGTGGGGGTCGCCTGTGGGCGATGGCGCGATGCGGGTACGAACGGTGGTCATGGAAAATCCCGAATTAGGTCGATCAAGCGCGGAATGTTAACAGGCCGGGGGCATGGGGCTCCAGCAAGAAAGGCAATTGCCCGGACGCCTCTCGTTCCGCATGCTCCGCGCCCGGAGCTGTAAACAAATTCAGCTGATTATCGTGCCAATCCTCCGCGTTGGCATGCAGTTCGTGACGCTCTGCGTCACACGGCGGTTTTTCTTTTTCAGGTGGATTGGGGTTCGGCTCAGGTCACCTTTTCGCCCCTCGGCGACTCACTTTGAGGGACCAAAGTGAGCAAAGTCCCTGCTCGGCGTGGATATCGTTCCCACGCTCCGCGTGGTAATGCAGTTCGTGACGCTCTGCGTCACACGACGGCTATGCGCCGTCAGGTGGATTGAGGTTCGGCTCAGGTCACCTTTTCGTCCCTCGGCGACCTACTTTGATGGGGCCAAAGTAGGCAAACCCCCTCGCTCCGGTTTCCGGCCCGACTTCGTCGGGTTCCTTCGCCCTGTCACTGATCCGGGGGTCGCCGCAACGCGCCATCCATGGCGCGGTGCGGCTAGCCTGGCGTCCTGCCAGGCTACCCCCGGATCAGCGCCAGGACTCAGCCGTCACTAACGTCGCACTCTACGTCGTCTGTGCCATCGCGATTGAAAAGCATTGCGCCGGCAGCGGCTGCGTGTAAGGCATGGACATTGCGCTGCGGCACAGATGTGACGCAGAGCACCATGACCGGCATGCCGACGCGGAGCATTGGCACGATGATCAACGCGGATTGACGCAGCGTCGGCCAGCCAATCAAACCGCCAGCAACCGCTCGCGCAGTTTGCCGATTTCGTCGCGCATTTGTGCGGCGGCCTCGAATTCCAGGTCGCGGGCCAGTTGGTACATTTTTTCTTCCAGTTGGCGAATGCGTTTGTTGATCTCGCTCGGCGAGCGCAGTTCGTTTTCGTAGCGGGCGTTTTCTTCGGCGGCTTTGGCCATGCCTTTGCGCTTCTTGCTGCGCGAGCCGGGCACGGTGGCGCCTTCCATGATGTCGGCGACGTCCTTGAATACGCCTTTGGGCGTAATGCCATGTTCCAGGTTGAAGGCGATCTGTTTCTCGCGACGTCGCTCGGTCTCGCCGATGGCGCGCTCCATCGAGCCGGTAATCCGGTCGGCATACAGAATCGCCCGGCCGTTGAGGTTCCGTGCCGCCCGGCCAATGGTCTGGATCAGCGAACGGTCGGAGCGCAGGAAGCCTTCCTTGTCGGCATCGAGAATCGCCACCAGTGACACTTCAGGCATGTCCAGACCTTCACGCAGCAGGTTGATGCCCACCAGCACATCGAACGTCCCCAGGCGCAGGTCGCGGATGATTTCGACACGTTCCACCGTATCGATGTCCGAGTGCAGGTAACGTACGCGCACCCCGTGGTCGCTCAGGTAGTCGGTCAAATCCTCGGACATGCGCTTGGTCAGCGTGGTGACCAGCACCCGCTCTTCAAGCGCAGCACGCTTGTGAATTTCCGACAGCAGATCGTCTACCTGGGTCAGCGCCGGACGAATCTCGATCTGCGGGTCCACCAGGCCGGTCGGACGCACCACCTGCTCGACGATACGCCCGGCATGCTCAGCCTCGTAGTTACCCGGAGTCGCCGAGACGAAAATGGTCTGCGGGCTGATCGCCTCCCACTCGTCGAAGCGCATCGGCCGGTTATCCAGTGCCGATGGCAGACGGAAACCGTACTCAACCAGGGTTTCCTTGCGCGAACGGTCACCTTTGTACATCGCGCCGACCTGCGGCACGCTGACGTGGGATTCGTCGATCACCAGCAAGGCATCGGGGGGCAGGTAATCGAACAGGGTCGGCGGCGGCGCGCCGGACGGACGGCCCGACAGGTAGCGCGAGTAGTTTTCGATACCGTTGCAGTAGCCCAGCTCCAGCATCATTTCCAGGTCAAAACGGGTGCGCTGCTCCAGACGCTGGGCTTCCACCAGTTTGTTCTGGCTGCGCAGGTATTCGAGGCGCTCCTGCAGCTCGACCTTGATGTTTTCCATCGCTTCGATCAGCGTTTCGCGCGGAGTGACGTAGTGGCTTTTCGGGTAGAAAGTGAAGCGCGGCAGCTTGCGGATCACCTCGCCGGTCAGCGGATCGAACGCCGACAGGCTCTCGACCTCATCATCGAACAGCTCGACCCGAATCGCTTCCAGATCGGATTCAGCCGGGTAGATGTCGATCACATCACCGCGCACCCGGAAGGTCGCACGGGCAAAGTCCATGTCGTTACGGGTGTACTGCAGATCGGCCAGGCGGCGCAGCAAGGCACGCTGATCGAGTTTGTCGCCGCGATCGATGTGCATGACCATGCGCAGGTAGGTTTCCGGACTGCCCAGACCGTAGATGCACGACACCGTGGTGACGATGATCGCATCCTTGCGCTCCAGCAGCGCCTTGGTCGCCGACAGACGCATCTGCTCGATGTGGTCGTTGATCGACGCATCCTTCTCGATGAAGGTGTCGGACGACGGCACATAGGCTTCGGGCTGGTAGTAGTCGTAGTAGGAAACGAAGTATTCCACGGCGTTGTTCGGGAAAAACGCCTTGAATTCGCCATACAACTGCGCGGCCAGGGTCTTGTTCGGCGCCAGCACCAGCGTCGGGCGCTTGATCTGGGAGATCACGTTGGCGATGCTGAACGTCTTGCCCGAGCCGGTCACCCCGAGCAAGGTCTGGTGCGCGAGCCCGGCGTCGATCCCTTCGACCAGTTGGCGAATGGCCTCGGGCTGATCGCCGGCTGGCTCAAAGCGGGTAACGAGCTGGAACTCGGACATAACTGACCTCTTGAATGGTGCGCGTGTGACGGGGTTCGCGTGAATCTTTCCGCGACCTGACCGCCTCGACGGCACAACTGGAAATATTCGTCGGCGCATGACGGCGCGCAATGACGAAATCATCGCAAACAGCCGTTCCCGCCGGGAAGCAGGCGTGCGATGTTTTGAAGTGATGGCTAATAGATGGAGTCATATATCAGCCTTTCAAGGCACGCACTTAAAGCATTGAGGTTTTAACCGAACGAACGTTCTACAAATATGCGCAAAAACCTGTAAAAAACCCGCCCTGCACTGTCGATCAGCGAGGGGATGCTCTCTATACTACGCTCTGTTTGCGCACCGCTTTGGCGCATCGAGCCTCAGCGTGTCCCCTTCCCACTCTTCACCAAGAGCCGCCGCACCATGAGCCTGTTTTCCGCTGTCGAAATGGCACCCCGCGATCCGATCCTGGGTATCAACGAAGCCTTCAACGCCGACACCCGCAGCACCAAGGTCAACCTTGGCGTAGGCGTCTACTGTGATGAAGACGGGCGCATTCCCCTGCTGCGCGCCGTGGCCGAAGCCGAGAAGGTCCGCGTGGCCCAGCATGCCCCACGTGGCTACCTGCCGATCGACGGTATTGCCGCCTATGACCAGGCCGTGCAAAAACTGTTGCTGGGCGCCGATTCGCCGCTGATCGCCTCGGGCCGCGTGCTGACCACCCAATCGGTCGGCGGCACCGGCGCACTGAAGATCGGTGCCGACTTCCTCAAGCAATTGCTGCCCGATGCCGTCGTCGCCATCAGCGACCCAAGCTGGGAAAACCATCGTGCGCTGTTCGAAACCGCAGGCTTTGCGGTGCAGAACTACCGCTACTACGACGCTGCCACCCACGACGTGAACCGTGCCGGCATGCTCGAAGACCTGCACAACCTGCCGAACAACTCGGTGGTCGTGCTGCACGCCTGCTGCCACAACCCGACCGGGGTCGACCTGAGCCTGGATGACTGGAAAAAAGTGCTGGAAGTGGTCAAGGCCAAGGGCCACATACCGTTTCTGGACATGGCCTATCAAGGCTTCGGTCAGGGCATTCAGGAAGATGCGTTGGCAGTGCGCCTGTTCGCCGAGTCGGGCCTGACCTTCTTCGCCTCGAGCTCGTTCTCCAAATCGCTGTCGCTGTATGGCGAACGCGTCGGCGCGCTGTCGATCATTACCGAATCGAAGGAAGAAACCACTCGCGTCCTGTCCCAGGTCAAACGCGTGATCCGCACCAACTACTCCAACCCGCCGACCCACGGCGCGATCATCTCCGCAGCGGTGCTTAACGACCCGACGTTGCGTGCAATGTGGGAAGAGGAACTGGGCGAAATGCGTCTGCGCATTCAGGGCATGCGCAAGGCGATGGTCGAGCGTCTGGCTGATAACCCGGCCGGTCAGGACTTCAGCTTCGTCGCGCGCCAGTGCGGCATGTTCTCCTACTCCGGCCTGACCGCCGAACAGGCCCAGCGCCTGCGCAGCGAGTTTGGCATCTACGCGCTGGACACCGGGCGTATATGCGTGGCCGCGCTGAACCAGAAGAACATCGACGCAGTGTGTGACGCGATCAAGCAGGTTCTTTAAGCTTTAAGCTGCAAGCCGTAAGCTGCAAGCTGCAAGCAAAAGCAGAACCGCTCTTGCTTGTAGCTTGTAGCTCCCTGCTCCCTGCTCCGCTGGGCACTTTCCATCGAACGATCTGAAAAAACCTGCCTCGAAACTCTGTCAGACCATTTTCTGAACCCGATATCGAGGTACTCATGTCTATCCAGCCGCAAGCTCAGAAAGAACCGACGCCAAATCAGGACGCACCTGCCAGCCCGGGCCCGGACCGCAACGATCCGGCAATCGAGCCACAAGTCGGGGACGTAAAGCCCGAGACTGAAAAGGGTAATGGCCAGGGCCAGACGCCCTCCCCCAGCCAGTCCCAGTCGCAAAGCCAGTCGACCAGCGACAGCGCCTACGTACCTGATCATGAGCCGGAAGAAAAAACCGAGGATTTACGCAATCATCAGCCAACCACTGGCGTTGACGCCGACATCGACACACCGGGCGGCTGATTCCCGATAAGCGCATTTGGGCCGCATGGCCCAAACGCTTTTCTTGACTCTTTCAGCGATCAGTCTCCTCGCTTATCACCTGCACCTCATACGCTGGATCAGCCTTGATCTGTTGTTCAGTGAACGGCAACGCTTGCCACTGCTTTTTTGAAAACGCCTCAGTCTGGTCGTTTGAATGGGCTGACTGTGGGTTGCTCGACTCCGAGAACGCCAGTAGACCCTGCGCCCTGGGGCCCTGCTCGTCGAACGACACCACCTGCAGGTAGCTGGTGCCACTGACCACCTCACGCTTGCCGTCCTTGCCGGCGATTGTCTGCATGGCGTTGTAGACGCCCAGCCCGGCCGGCCCGCCATGAATAGGGATCTGCTTGCCGCTGATGCTGGAGACCTGAATGTCGCCCCATTTACTGCCTGCCGAGAGGCCTGCCTTGGTCACTTCATCCACTGCGGCCAACATGGCAGCGGGCAATGCAGTGGCGACCTGAGGGTTCTCAATTGCCAGCCCGCTCGGCGTGTGAACCGGGTCCCGCGGGTCGAACTCCACGCGCCAGCGCAAGGCAACAGCCTGCATGGACGTCACGATTCTCTGGAAGTACACGAAGCCGATGCCACTGTTCAGGTCAGCGCGTCCATCCCAGGCTTTCAGCGCGGTACACAGCGGCGTCAGACGCGCCGCATCATCACCCAGCTCCGAGGCACAGAAACTGAGCAGATCCGGCAGCACTTGCCCGGCCTGATAGACCTCGTTGTCCATGACCATCGCTTGCAGGTTCTCGACGCTGATCTTGCCCGCCTTTTTCAGGCTGCCCAGCCGATCCAGCGCAAAACGCGCTCGCTGTCCCAGCGGCTGACTGTCCTGGCTGATCAGCGGCGAAAAGTCCTTCAACGGCGCAGCAGGGTTGACCATCCACGCCGAATCGTTGGAGTGCTGCACGAAGTCGGTCCGCAGCAATTGCGGCTGGCGCGAGGACGGATAGATACCGGCTTGTGCCGCCTCTGCGGAGACCTCCCAGTTGCATTCACTACGCGAGCCGTCGAGCACGATCAGTTCCGTGCCGATGCGCGGATCACTGCATCGGGCGAGCCGGGCGGCGTCAACGTTCGGCACCACCGAGAGGTTCATATACAGCGCCTGCCCCTTGGCATCGACTGCCAGGGTGTTGACCCACGGAATGCCCTGGATCTTGCGCACCGAATCCTGAAACGCCTTGAGGCTGTCGGCCTTGTCCATCGCATACCACTGCTGCAACACCCGATCATTTTGCAGATTGGCATCACGCAGACTGAAGGCAAACTTATTGTCCCAGTCCAGCTTGCCCGGCCATTGCACCACCGGACCGAATATGGACGAATAGACGATGCGTGGCACCGACTTCAGGCTGCCATCCGCTTGCTTCACCTCGACACTCACCTGCTGCTTGCCCATGGCAACCGATTGGCCATCCAGCATATAGCGGGTCGAATCCTTCGGATCGAGCTGCAGGCGATGCAGCGTGAAGTGTTTCGACGTGTCGACGGTATGGCTCCAGGCCAGATGCTGATTGAAGCCGATATTGATCAGCGGCAGGCCCGGCAGCGCTGCGCCCATCACGTCGAGTTTGCCGGGAATGGTCAGGTGCATTTGATAGAAACGCAGGCCGCCAGCCCATGGAAAATGCGGATTGGCCAGCAGCATGCCGCGCCCGTTGGCGGACAGCTCGCGCCCTATTGCCACAGCATTGCTGCCGCGCTCCAGGGCAAAACGCTGATTACGCGCTGCGGCCAGTTGCAGCGCCTGAACCTGCTGAGCATTTACCTGCAGTGGCTTCTGCAGCGCAGGCGGCGTGGCACCGGCCAGCGCTTCGGCGAACTGCCCCACGCCCCCCTCGACCAGCAGGCGGCGGGTCAAGCGCACCAGATCGTCGGTGCTGATCGGCCGAACCCACTCGGCCGCACAGGGCTGCGGCAGGCCCTTGGCCTTCTGCTCATCGAGCGAACGGTTGTAACCGGCGACATAGCCCTGCATCAACTGGCGAATCTCCAATGGCTGCGCCTTCCAGAAATCCGCCAGTGCCTGCGGCGTATTGAGCCACTGGAACAGCAGGTCACTGGCCATGTTGTTGCGCTGCTCAAGGGTCGCCTTATCGGGGCCAAAATAGCGCGAGCGCTGGCCGTTTACGGTAACCACCTCATTAGCCAGCAGGCACAGGTTGTCCTGCGCGTAGGCATAACCGATGCCGTAGCCCAGACCGCGCTCATTGGCGGCAACGATATGCGGCACGCCAAAACCGGTCCGCCGGATCTCGGCCCTGGCCGCCTGATTTCCAGGCTCAACCAAGGCCTGCGCGGGCAAAATCACAGCGAACGAAAGACCTGCAAACAGAAAACCGCACAGGGGTCTGAAAATAATCACGCTGACTCCAACTCGACAAGACGACCCGAATTAGCCGCTCCCGTTAAACGAAGCACGGACGCTGATGTTTAGCCGAAGCGGACAACCCGTGATCGACGCTAAATTCCTGCCGGCATGCCTCGTTTAAAGGGCAGCTCTCGTGGCCGTCGTTCACCGACCGACTGATCTCCCAGCCCAGGAATCTGCATGAAACGCTCTCGACATCCTCGACGCGCCCTCCTGGTGGCGCTGTGCCTGTTCCCGGTCATTGCCGTATGCGCCTGGCAAATCCTGCCCGACAGCAAAAACAGCGCCGCGACTGTGCCGGTGACCCGCGGCACGATCGAAAACAGCGTCACGGCGCTGGGTACCCTGCAGCCGCGCAGCTACGTGGACGTGGGTTCGCAGGCCAGTGGGCAGATCATGAAAATCCACGCCCAGGTCGGCGACCAGGTCAAGGAAGGCGACCTGTTGGTCGAGATCGACCCTTCGACGCAAAAAGCCAAGCTCGACGCCGCACGCTACGCCATCGATAACCTCAAGGCGCAATTGCAGGAACAGCGTGCGCTGCACGAACTGGCCGAGCAGAAGCAGCAGCGCCAGAAGCGCCTCGCCGCAGGCGGTGCCACACGGGCCGAGGACGTGCAGGCTGCGGAATCGGAATTTCGCGCCACCCAGGCACGGGTAGACATGTTCAAGGCGCAGATTCTCGAAGCCCAGGCCGCTCTGCGCAGCGATGAAGCAGCGCTGGGCTACACCCGTATTTTCGCGCCCATGAGCGGCACAGTGGTGGCCCTCGACGCACGTGAAGGCCAGACACTGAACGCGCAACAACAGACGCCGCTGATTCTGCGCATCGCCCGCTTGTCGCCGATGACGGTCTGGGCCGAGGTCTCGGAGGCCGATATCGGCCATGTCAAACCTGGCATGACCGCCTATTTCACCACCCTGAGCGGCGGCAACCGGCGCTGGAGCAGCACCGTGCGGCAGATCCTGCCAGTCCCGCCCAGGCCGCTGGATCAAGCCAATCAGGGCGGTGGTAGCCCAAGCAGTTCGCGCAAGAACGGCGGTGGCCGGGTGGTGCTGTACACCGTGCTGCTGGACGTGGATAACAGCGATCAGGCGCTGATGGCAGAAATGACCGCACAGATATTCTTCGTCGCCGAGAAAGCCGAGAACACCCTCACCGCGCCACTCGCGGCGTTGCGAAACGGGGCGCAGGCCGATCGGCAGACCGCTCAGGTGTTGTCTGCCAATGGCGAGGTGCAGGACCGTCAGGTGCGCACCGGCATCAGCGACCGCCTGCGCGTGCAGGTACTCGACGGCCTGGATGAAGGTGAGCGCCTGCTGGTGCCCGCCTCCGTCGGCAGCGGGGGCTGAATGCGCACGCCGCTGATCGACCTGCGAGGTATCCGCAAATCCTACGGCGGAGGCGACAGCCCGCGGGTCAACGTGCTGCGCGGCATTGATCTGTCGATTCATGCCGGTGAGTTCGTGGCGATTGTCGGCGCTTCCGGGTCCGGCAAGTCGACACTGATGAACATCCTCGGTTGTCTGGACCGTCCGACCTCGGGCGAATACCTGTTCGCCGGAGAACACGTCGCCGCGCTGGGCAGCGACGAACTCGCCTGGCTGCGCCGCGAAGCGTTCGGGTTCGTGTTTCAGGGCTATCACCTGATTCCGTCCGGCTCGGCGCAGGAAAACGTCGAGATGCCGGCGATCTATGCCGGGACGCCCGCCGCAGAGCGTCACGCGCGGGCCGCCGCCCTGCTCGACCGGCTGGGCCTGGCGTCGCGCACCGGCAATCGACCGCATCAGTTATCCGGCGGCCAGCAGCAACGGGTTTCCATTGCCCGCGCCTTGATGAACGGCGGGCACATCATCCTCGCCGACGAGCCCACCGGTGCGCTGGACAGCAACAGTGGCGCGGAGGTGATGACCCTGCTCGACGAACTGGCCAGCCAGGGCCATGTGGTGATCCTCATCACCCATGACCGGGAAGTGGCGGCGCGCGCCAAACGGGTCATCGAGATCAGTGATGGCCTGGTGATCAGCGATACCGCCAATGACCGGTCCACGCCGCCTGCAGACAATCCAGCCGCGCTGCAAGCGGTCGACCTGCGCAAGCGCCTGAGCGAGGGCAGCGGCAGTCACAGCGCCTGGCAAGGCGAACTGCTCGACGCGGTTCAGGCGGCGTGGCGCGTCATGTGGATCAACCGCTTCCGAACCGCGCTGACCTTGCTGGGCATCGTCATCGGCGTGGCGTCGGTGGTGGTGATGCTGGCAGTTGGCGAAGGCAGTAAGCGTCAGGTCATGGCGCAGATGTCCTCGTTCGGTTCCAATATCATTTACCTCAACGGCAAGGCGCCCAATCCGCGCGCGCCCAAGGGCGTCATCACCCTGGAGGAAGTCGCCGCGCTGGGCGAGTTGCCCGAGGTGAAAATGATCATGCCGGTCAACGGCGGCCAGGCCGGGGTGCGCTACGGCAACGTCGATCATTCCAGTTACGTTGGCGGTAATGACACGCACTTTCCGGCAATCTTCAACTGGCCGGTGGTGCAAGGCAGTTATTTCAGCGAGGCGGATGAGCAGAACGCAGCGGCCGTGGCAGTGATTGGTTACAAGGTTCGCCAGAAACTGTTTGGCGAGCAGACCGACCCTGTCGGCCAGTACATCCTGATCGAAAACGTGCCTTTTCAGGTGGTCGGCGTGCTGCAGGAAAAAGGCGCCACGTCGGGCGATCCGGACAGCGACAATCGCATCGCCATCCCCTACTCGTCGGCGAGCATCCGCCTGTTCGGCACGCAGGACCCCGAGTACATCACCATCGCCACCCGCGACGCCAACAACGTCAAACAGGCCGAACAGTCGATACGCAACCTGCTGCAACAACTGCATCACGGCAAACAGGATTACGAGCTGACCAACAACGCCGCGATGATCCAGGCCGAAGCACGCACCCAGAACACCCTGTCGCTGATGCTCGGCTCGATTGCCGCCATTTCCTTGCTGGTCGGCGGTATCGGCGTGATGAACATCATGCTGATGACGGTGCGCGAACGCACCCGTGAAATCGGCATCCGCATGGCCACCGGCGCGCGGCAGAGCGACATCCTGCGGCAGTTTCTCACCGAGGCGATGATGCTTTCCGTGGTCGGCGGGCTGGCCGGTATCGTGCTGGCGCTGGGCATGGGCGCAGCGCTGTTGCTGAGTAAGGTGGCCGTAGCGTTCACCTTGCCGGCTGTGGCCGGGGCGTTTGCCTGCGCCCTGATCACCGGCGTGATCTTCGGCTTCATGCCGGCCCGCAAAGCTGCCCGCCTCGACCCGGTCGCGGCCCTCACCAGTGAATGATCGATCAATGAAGCCGAGTCTCTCCGTTTTGACTGCCTGCCTGTTGCTGAGCGCTTGCCAGACGCCCGCTCCGACGCTGGACGTCGGCATCCAGCCACCAGCAAGCTGGGCGTTTGCTGAAAACGCCGCCGCACAGCGCAGCGACGTGCGTTGGTGGCAGCAGTTCGGCAGTCCGCAGCTGAATCGCCTGATCGAACAGGCCAGCCGCGACAGCCACGAAGTCGCTGCGGCGATGGCACGGGTTCGTCAGGCACAGGCCAGCGCCATCATCGGCGGCGCGCCCTTGCTCCCGGAACTGGCCTTTGACCTGCGCGGTGAACGCAACAAATTCGTGCGCAACAGCGACCGCAAGGCCAACCCTTCCGACGACAACAACACCAACAACTTCACCAGCGACCTGACCGCCAGCTATGAAGTGGATTTCTGGGGCGGCATCGCAGCGGGACGCGACAGCGCACTACAAGGCCTGCGCGCCAGCCAGTTCGATCAGGCGACCGTGGAGCTGACCCTGCTGGCCAACGTCGCCGATCGCTATGCGCAAACCCTGGCGGCGCGCGAGCAAGGGCGGATTGCCGAACTGAACCTGACCAACGCCCAAGACGTGCTGCGTCTGGTGCAGACCCGTTATGAATCGGGCTCGGCAACGGCACTGGAGCTGGCGCAGCAGAAGAATCTGGTTGCGACCCAGCAGCGCGAACTGCCCCGTGTTCAGCAACTGGCCAACGAGCAGTTGATCACCCTGGCGGCCTTGCTCGGTCAGCCGGTGCAGAATCTGCACCTCGCGGATCAGTCCTTCGACACCCTGAACTGGCCGGACATCGGCCCCGGTCTGCCCAGCGAACTGCTGACCCGCCGCCCTGATCTGGCCAAGGCCGAGGCCGACCTGACAGCGGCACAGGCCAATGTCACCGTCGCCCGCGCCGCCATGCTGCCAAAACTGACCCTGAGCGCCAGGCTCGGCACCGAAAACACCCGCGCCGAAGACTGGCTGCGCGCACCGTTCAGTAGCCTCGCTGCCGGGCTGGTCGGACCGATCTTCAACAACGGGCGTCTGGCCGCCGAGCGCGACAAAGCCACAGCGCGTCAGGAAGAGCTGCTGGAAACCTATCGCGGCGCGATCATTAACAGCTTCGCCGACGTGGAAAAAGCCCTGAACAGCATTCGCGGCCTGGATCAACAGCGCTACTGGCACGAAGAAGAACTCAAACAGGCGCAAACCGCCTTCCGCATCGCCCAGAGCCGCTACCAGGAAGGCGCCGAGGACCTGCTCACCGTACTGGAAACCCAGCGCACGCTGTACCTGGCGCAGGATGTCAGCGTGCAACTGCGGCTGGCTCGCCTGCAGGCGAGCATCGCGCTGTACAAGGCACTGGGTGGGGGTTGGCAGGAGCACTGAGCATCACGCAAGGAACGATAATCCCACTACCACTATCGTGCGACGCAGAGCGTCGCGAACTGCATTCCCACTGGAGCGTGAGGAACGATAATCCCAACTATCGTGCTGAAGCTCTGTGTCGGTCTGCACGGACAACTCAATTATCGTGCGACGCTCTGCGTCGTCATGCCGTTCCGGACGCTCCGCGTCCTCTTGCGCCACATCATCATGAACTGCATTCCCTCGCTGGAGCGTGAGGAACGATAATCTCAACTATCGTGCTGAAGCCCTGCGTCGGCCTGCACGGACAACTCATTATCGTGCGACGCTCTGCGTCGCATGCCTTTCTGGACGCTCTGCGTCCTCTTGCGCCACATCATCATGAACTGCATTCCCACGCTGGAGCGTGAGGAACGATAATCCCAACTATCGTGCTGAAGCTCTGCGTCGGTCACGGCACTACCAAGCAGGAGCGCAGGGAACGACAATCTCAACTGTCGCTCGTCAAAACCACCTCTCCGGCAACAGATTCCGTGCATACCACGGCCTGCGCGGCACACGGCGTAGCAGGTTGCTCAGTTTATCATCGGCCGCGAAGGTGATGCGCAGCGCCAGCTTCATGACTTCCGGGTCCATTTCCATGGTCGTGCCCGCCGCCTGACCCGGCACGGTACTGCAACCGTGGGTGCCCGGCCCCAGCCAGGGGTCGCTGACATTCACCCAGCGGCCTGGCGCAAACCACGGCACGCCGTTGACTTCCAGGCGCTTCACTTCGCCAGGATGAAAGCGCTCGTGGGCGCGGAACCAGTCCTCAATGCGGTCGTCAATCCAGCCATGGAACATCCAGAACACCGGGTTCACGTGCGATGAAAACGGGTCGGCGAGAAAGTCGTTTTCCGGCTCGAACCAGCGCTCGGCAAAATCATCCGAACGACGTGCCATCGGCACCGGCTGACCGTTGGCCGGGTCACGTGCCACTGAGGCCCAGCGCATGTGCAGCCAGTCGTGCAGTTCCAGTTCGACCTGCGAACCAAACTGGCCCAGGGTCAGCTTCGACAAAAAACGCGGATCGCGATACTGCGATTCCCAGACCTGAAAATGCGTATGAAACGTCTCGTGGCTTTTGATATCGCTGACCAGCTGTGTGTATTCCTCGTCACCATGCGCCAGCCAGTTGGGCGGCAGCGAACAACCGTCGTAATTGTCGAAATAGCGGGCAAAGCCCGGCCGGTCGCGCTCCAGCTCAGGCTGCGGCAGCGGAAAACGCGGCCAGGACGGCAAGTCCTGGATCCTGCGGGCCTGGATCAGCATGTGCCGGTGCATATAAAAGAAGTCTTCACCCGAGCCGTTGCGGTCCTTGTGCGGGCCACGCGCATCGCGCTCATGATCACGCGGCCCCGGCTGCCAGCCGATGCCACGCAGAGCGTCACGCTTGTCTTCGGGCAACTTGTGCCATTTGTCTCGCGAAGCATGCCAGAGCTGATGGAACAGACGATGCTCCCTGGACACCAGCCAGGCCAGAAACGGCGGGCTCAGACCGACCCTTTCCCGCGCCTCTGGAAACACCTGCTTGATCGCGATCAGACGGTTGTCCAGTTCCGGCAGGGCCAGCGGTCGGTCCAGACGTTCGATACGCCCGCTCAGGGTGCCACTGCCCGCGTTACCGAACGCGCCCCAGACTTCATCGAGGGTCAGGCTAAATTCGTAATCCGGGCTGTCGCTGTGCGCATCATTGCCGGCATGGCCGTCCATGACCCGCAGATAGAGTCTTGCGGCATTGGCCGGTTGCAGATCGCCAATCACCCGAAAACGCGGCAGCGCATCGCCGCGCAATTGCTCGGCCGTGTCGATATAGCCGCGCAGGCCGCGACCGCGCGGGGCGATGTCGAGAAACATTTCCAGGCCTTCGAGCGGCGCACCGCTCAGCCCGGCATCGCGCCCCTCGAAGCGCAGAGTCCACACACCGCGCAACTTGTCGGCCAGGCGCTGGGTGGCGGTATCGGCAGGCCCCGCCGTGGCTTCGCCCGGCGTTTCGGGCAGGTCGACCCGGGTGAGTTCCCGATGCGCGTAATACGCTGCCGGAACTGCCGCACCGGTCAGCGCCAGCCCCGCTATGAACCCTCGTCGAGAAATCGTCATTACCCTACCTGTTCCAGCCCCGAGACAGCCGTTATCCAAGCTAGAACGTAAACCCGGCAGACAAATTTAGCGCTGTACCCACATCCATGACCCCGCGCTAAATTTATCGGCGATCCGCTCGTTCTCCACCAGATAGCAACAGCCGTAGCAGGCTGCGCAACGGTTAACCACACGAGACGGAAATGACAAGACCGCGTTGGAAAAAAGCTCTCTTCATCGGCCTGCCGCTGGCCCTGGCCATTAGTGCAGGTACGGGCTTTCTGGCCTGGAATTACTGGTCGCCGGCAGGCTACCCGGTCAAGGTCATGCAACAGGCCGACGACCTGCAGGAGCGGATCATTTCCTTCGACAGCCACATCACCGTGCCGATGAAATTCGGCAGCGAGGGCAACGAAGCCGACAAGGACGGCTCGGGGCAGTTCGACCTGGTGAAAGCCGCGCGCGGACGCCTGTCCGGGGCTGCACTGACGGTATTCGGCTGGCCGGAAATCTGGAACGGCGACAACGCCCCGCACCGTCCGACACCCGGTTTCGTCGACGAAGCACGCCATCAGCAGGAAGTGCGCTACAAGATCATCACCGGCATGGTGCGCGATTTCCCCAATCAGGTCGGCATCGCCTACACCCCGGACGACATGCGCCGCCTGCACGGCGAAGGCAAGTTTGCGATTTTCATCAGCATGCTCAACGCCTACCCGCTGGGCAATGACCTGAGCCTGCTGGACCACTGGACCGCACGCGGCATGCGCATGTTCGGTTTCAGTTATGTCGGCAACAACAGCTGGGCCGATTCTTCACGTCCCCTGCCCTTTCTCAATGACACGCCCGACGCACTGGGCGGCCTGTCGGAGATCGGCAGGCAGGCCGTGCAACGCCTCAACGACCTGGGCGTGATCATCGACGTGTCGCAGATGTCGAGCAAGGCGCTGCAACAGGTCAGCGAGCTGAGCCGTACGCCCATGGTCGCCTCGCACTCGGCGCCGCGTGCGCTGGTGGACATCCCGCGCAACCTCAGCGACGAGGAACTGCAGCTCATCAAGCGCAGTGGCGGTGTGGTGCAGATCGTGGCGTTTCCGGCCTATTTGAAACCGCTGACCCAGAAAACCCAGGACAAGCTCAACGCGCTGCGCAAGGACTTCGACCTGACACCGCTGCCGAACCTGGCCATGGCGCTGATGCCCGGCGACCCGATCATCACCGTCTGGCCGGAACAACGCTTCGGCGCCTATGCCAGCAAGCTGTACGCGATTCTTGAGGAGGAGCCCAAAGCCACGGTCAAGGACTTCGTCGACGCCATCGATTACACCGTCCGCAAAATCGGCATCGACCACGTCGGCATCAGCTCCGACTTCAACGATGGCGGCGGCGTGAAAGGCTTCAACGATGTCAGCGAAATCCGCAACGTGACGGCCGAACTGATCGAGCGCGGCTACGCCGAGGCGGATATCACCAAGCTGTGGGGCGGCAATTTCCTGCGCGTCTGGGAGCAGGTTCAGGCTGCTGCTCGTCCGGATGTGAAGCACATGAATCGCTCAAACGCCGCTACCCGACCCTCAGGCGCAGACGCTCATGACTGATCGCAGAACCTTCCTCAAACAGGCCGGGCTGCTCGCGGCGGCCCTGCCCCTGGGCTCCGGTCTTGCAACGGCGGCCATGACGCCAGCCACTCAACCGGCCTCCACGGATAAATGGACGCGCCTGAAACAATTGTTCAATCAGGACCCGGACTACGTTCACCTCTCCAATTTTCTGGTCACCTCGCACCCGGTACCGGTTCGCCAGGCCATCGAACAGCATCGCGCGCATATCGACCGTAATCCCGGTCTGGCCATGGACTGGGACCTGGGAGAGACCGAGCGCCGCGAACACGAAGTTCGCGTCTGGGCGGGCAAGTACCTGAACGCCCAACCCGGCCAGATCGCCCTGACCGGCAGCACCACTGAAGGCCTGGCGATCATCTACGGCGGTCTCCATGTGCGCCCGGATCAGGAGATTCTGACCACCGAACACGAGCATTCCTGCGTCCGCGACATCCTCAAATTCCGTCAGCAGCGCGACGGCACGCAGGTGCGCAAGATTCGCCTGTTCAAGGACCCGGCTACCGTCTCGGCCGATGAAATCATCGGCTCCATCGCGCGCAGTATCCAGCCGAAAACGCGGGTACTGGGCATGACCTGGGTGCAGTCCGGCAGCGGCGTAAAACTGCCCATCGGGGCCATCGGCGATCTGGTCGAGGAACACAACCGCGACCGTGAAGACCGGGACAGCATCCTCTACGTGGTCGACGGCGTGCATGGCTTTGGCGTCGAGAACCTCGATTTCCCGGAGATGAAGTGCGACTTCTATGTCGCAGGCACTCACAAGTGGCTGTTCGGACCACGCGGCACCGGCATCGTCTGCGCCCGTTCGGAACAGGTCAAGGACCTCACGCCGCTGATCCCGACATTCTCGGAAGCCACCGGTTTCAGCACGATCATGACGCCCGGTGGCTACCACTCGTTCGAACACCGCTGGGCGTTGAACGAGGCTTTCAAATTGCACCTGCAACTGGGCAAGGCCGATGTGCAGGCACGTATTCACCAGCTCAACGGTTACCTCAAACAGCGCCTCAAGGCCCAGCCCAATGTCGAGCTGGTGACGCCCATGGACCCTGCGCTGTCGGCGGGCTTCAGCTTCTTCCGGCTCAAGGGCCAGTCGTGCGACGACGTGGCGGCCTGGCTGATGAAGCAGCGCATGGTCGTTGACGCGGTGAGTCGCGACGTCGGCCCGGTGGTGCGCGCCGCGCCGGGGCTGCTGAACAGCGAAGCCGAAATCGATCGTTTCATGACGCTGCTCGCCCGGCGCACCTGACACAAATGCACCGATCACCTGTTTTCCGTTTTCCATCGAGACCCGTCATGAAAAAAACACTGCTGCCCCTGTCCGCCCTGCTCGGCCTTCTGCTCTGCGACAGCGCCATGGCCGCCACGCCGGTACCCGCGCCCGGCAAGGTGTTCAAGGACTGCAAGGACTGCCCGGAAATGGTCGTGCTGCCTACGGGCACCTTCACCATGGGTGCGCCCGAAGAGGAACTGGGTCGTCAGCCGGACGAAGGTCCTCTGCATGACGTGACCTTCGCCAAACCCTTCGCCATCAGCCGTTTTCAGGTGCTGAGCGGCGAGTGGAACGCATACATCAAGAGCTCCGGCTACAAAATGCCGGACGGCGATACCCGACCAGGCCGCGAGTGCAAGGCCGGCACGCCGCGCTACCCGCTGAGCCCGCGTCAGCCTGCGGTGTGCATGGACTGGAACGAAGCCAAGGCGTATGTCGAATGGCTGTCGAAAAAGACCGGCAAGTCCTACCACATGGTCAGCGAAGCCCAGCGTGAATACGCGGCACGCGGAGGCAGCAAGGGCTCTTTCCCGTTTCCGATGGACGAAGGCAAGCCTTACAGCATTGCCAAACACGCCAACACCTACGGCCCGGAAGACGGCTTCAGCTACACGGCACCCGCTGGCAGCTACAGCCCCAACGATTTCGGCATTTACGACGCCCACGGCAACGTCTACGAATGGACTGCCGATTGCGAGACCAGCAACTACAACGGCGCGCCCACCGATGGCAGCGCATGGCTGGCCGGTGATTGCACCTGGAAGATGATTCGCGGCAATGACTGGACCGAAGCGCCGATTTTCTCGCGCTCCGGCAACCGCAACAGCCGCCAGCCGGATGTACGGGGTGACTGGCTGGGTTTCCGGGTCGCCCGCGACCTCTGACGGACTTCATGCGCATCCGGGGCCTGAACAAGCCCACGCCGCACTCACGGACACTGACGAGACACACCATGACCCGCACAACTGAAAGCCTCGCCCGGGAAACCCTGAGAATCCTCAAGCCATTCTGGTGGCTGGTGGCGCTGTCGACCGTGCTGGGGATTGTCAGCGGCCTGAGCGTGACCGGCCTGCTGGCCACCATCAACAACGCGATGAACATGCCCGGCGGGCCGGACACGCAGACCGCGCTGCTGTTCGCCGGGTTGTGTGTGCTGACCCTGGCGTGCTCGACCCTGTCCAACCTGTCGACCAATTACGTCGGCCAGCGAGTCGTCGCCAACCTGCGCCGCGAGCTGGCGGCCAAGGTGCTGGTCGCGCCCATTGAGCAGCTGGAACGCTATCGCGCGCACCGCCTGATCCCGGTGCTGCTCAACGACGTCAACACCATCAGCACCTTTGCCCTGTCGGTCGCGCCGATGGTGATTTCGTTTACCGTCACCCTAGGCTGCCTGGCCTATCTGGCCGTGCTGTCCTGGCAGATTCTGGCACTGACGGTGCTCACCGTGGTGCTCGGCACCGGCGCACAATACCTGGCGCATGCGTTCGGCATGCGCAGCATTCTGGCCGCGCGCAACAGCGAAGACGAATTGCAGAAGCACTATCAGGCGCTGTCCGCAGGCGCCAAGGAGCTGCGCATTCAGCGCAAACGTCGTCAGCACATGCTCGACGAAAAGATTCACGGGGCCACTGAACACATCTGCCGTTCGAACATTCGCGCTGCCAACATCTTCGTCAGCGCGGAAACCTTCGGTTCGATGCTGTTCTTTGCGGTGATCGGCATGGCCATTGCCTTTCAGGCGCTCTGGCCGACGACCGAAAAGACCGTACTGGGCGGCTTCGTGCTGGTGATGCTGTACATGAAAGGCCCGCTGGAGCGCCTGATTACTGCCCTGCCCGGCATCAGCCGTGCGCAGATCGCCATGCGCCGCATTGCCGAGCTGTCATGGAAATTCTCCAGCCCCGAACCGCACCTGCTGGTCAGTGACCGCCCGACGTCGCTGGCCAGCATGCACACGCTGGAGCTGCACAACCTGCGCTATGACTACCCGCCGGTCGAGGGCAGCGACGCCTTTCACCTCGGCCCGGTCGACCTGAGCATCAAACAGGGCGACATCGTGTTCATCGTTGGCGAGAACGGGTGTGGCAAGACCACGCTGATCAAGCTGCTGCTGGGCCTGTACACGCCGCAACAGGGCGAGATCCGCCTCAATGGCCAGGCCGTCAGCGCGGAAAACCTGGATGACTACCGCCAGCTGTTCACCACGATTTTCGCCGACTACTACCTGTTCGACGAGCCGTTGCAGGGCCAGGCCGCGCTGCCGCAGGACGCGGGCAAATACCTGGAGCGCCTGGACATCGCGCACAAGGTCAGGATCGAGAACGGGGCCTTCACCACAACCGATCTGTCGACCGGTCAGCGCAAGCGTCTGGCGCTGATCAATGCGTGGCTGGACGAGCGTCAGGTGCTGGTGTTCGACGAGTGGGCCGCCGATCAGGACCCGGCGTTCCGTCGCGTGTTCTACACAGAGCTGCTGCCGGAACTGAAGCAACAGGGCAAGACCATCATCGTGATCTCCCATGACGACCGCTATTTCTACGTCGCCGACCAACTGGTGCGGATGCAGACCGGGCAGATTCAGGTCGAACAGGTTCACAGCGAAACCCGCGATAAAACTATTCCGGCGTGATTCACCCACGCCTTGAACGCCCCGCCCGGTACGTCCGTGAGCGGGGCTTTTTTTTGCCTGGCTGCTCCGCGCCACGCTCAATTGCTAGCCAAGCGCCATCTTTTTTCGTGGATTGTGAAAAAAACATTAAATAAACGTTATTCGCTTTCGTTCTCATTAACAGCGAATTGCGCGCCCAGCCATCTCTCGCGCAGCGCCTCATAAAAAAGTAGCTCACGCCTGCCCGGTCGACGGCTGGACCCGACTGCGCAGACCTGAACGACGCCCCCAATCTCCTTGCCGATACTCACTGGAAAGAGCCAATTCATGCACAACCCGTCACGACTCACCCCGCTCAGCAAAGCGTTGATGCTCAGTCAGATGTTCCGCTCCCGGCCATCCATGGCGGCCATGGGTCTTGCGCTGTGCATGCCGGTGGCCGGCCAGGCACAGGAAACTGTCGCAGACGATTCGAACACGACGGGCACGGTCAATCTGGCCCCGACCGCAATCGACTCGCATTACCTGGGCACTAGCACCGACGGCACCGGTTCCTACACCACCGGCGCAGTGAGTATCGGCAAGGGCGCGCCACAATCGCTGCGCGAAACGCCGCAATCGGTGAGCGTGGTGACTCGGCAAGTCATGGATGACAACAACCTCACCAGCCTCAGCGACGTGCTGGAAGACACTCCGGGTATCACCTTCCAGTACCGCAACTTCGGCGGTCACGTGTACACCTCGCGCGGCTTCTCGCTGCTGGCGGAAAGCTTCCTGGTCGACGGCATTGGCGGTCAGGGCTATCAGATCACCGGCTGGATGCAGCCCGACATGGCGATCTACGACCGCGTGGAAGTGCTGCGCGGCGCGTCAGGGCTGCTGGTCGGTGCCGGTCAGCCCGGCGGTGCGGTCAATCTGGTGCGCAAACGCCCGACCGCCGAGAACAAATTTTCGATCACCACCCGCGCCGGCTCCTGGGACCAGTACCGGATCGACCTGGATGGCAGCGGCAAGCTCAACGATTCCGGCACCCTGCGCGGGCGCATGGTAGCGGCCTACGATGACAGCGGCTCCTACCTGGACGGTCGCGACAGCCGCACGCCGCTGCTGTACGGCATCGTCGAAGCCGACCTGAGCGATGACACCACCCTGACCATGAGCCTGCGTCGTCAGGAACAGGTCATCAACGGCTACTCGATCTATGGCCTGCCGCGCTACAGCAACGGCCAGTCGCTGGGCCTGTCGCGCTCGACCAACCTGGCGCAGAAGTGGAACCGCCATGAAAGCGACATGACCGAGGTGTTCACCGAAGTCGCGCATCGCTTCAATGAGGACTGGACCAGCCGGACGTCGTTGACCTATTCCCAAGGTGGCTTCGATCAGAACATTGCCTTCGCACGGGGCGCAGTGAATCCCGTGACGCTGGCGGGCTCCAACTTTCAGGGCACGCTGTTTCGCAAGGACGAGGTCGACAGCGTCGGTCTGAACAGCCAGCTGGAAGGCAACTTCAACGCGTTCGGCCTTGAACATCAAGTGACCCTGGGTGCCGATTGGTCGAAGCAGGACGCCAACACACATCAGGCGACCGTGACCAGACGCACCGCAGTCAACGTTTTCGACGTCAACGAGAATGCGTTTGCCAAACCGGCCCGTCCCGCTTGGCAAAATGACATCGACACCACCGAAGAACGCGCGGGTCTGTACGCCAACACGCGCATTCACCTGAGCGAACCGTTGAGCGTGGTGCTGGGCACGCGCCTCAGCTGGTACGACTACAAGTACGACGTCAAAACCGGTGCGGCAAACAGTTACGAATCCAAGCAGACTCAGGAATTCACCCCGTTCGCCGGCCTGATCTATGACATCAACGACAGCTGGTCGTGGTACGCCAGCTATGCCGACATCTTCACGCCACAGGCCAACTACGTCACCGCTGGCGGCTCGCCACTGGACCCGGCCATCGGCTCCAACTACGAAACCGGCTTCAAGGGCGAGCTGTTCGACAAGCGCATGAACCTGTCGATGGCGCTGTTCTATATCAAGCAGAAAGATGTGGCTGCCGTTGATGTGAACACCACTGAACTGTGCCCTACCAGTTCCGACGGCTCCTGCTACCTGCAGGACGGCATCAGCCGCAGCAAGGGCGTCGATGTCGAGGCCAGCGGTGAAGTGCTGCCGGGGCTGCAAGTGTTCGGCGGCTACACCTACAACATGCTGCGCAACAACGGCGACTCGGATGTGGCTTACGAAACGCCGAAACACATGCTGCGCCTCAACACCAGCTACAACCTGCCGGGTGCCTGGAACCGCCTGACCCTGGGCGCTGGAGTGTCGGCGGATTCGGGTTACGAAGTGCCCTACGACAAAGCACTCGGCGTGGCCGGTCGGGCCATCTGGGATGCCAGGGCGTCGTGGAAACTGGACGAAAACTGGAAGGTGTCACTCAACGCCGAAAACCTGTTCGACCGCAAGTACTACACCACCTCGATCGCCACCGACCGCTCCAACGTCTACGGCGAACCGCGCAGCTACGTCCTGACCTTGCGGGGGGATTTCTGATCTAAGCTCAGCGTTATGGAAATCCCTGTGGGAGCGAGCTTGCTCGCGAAGGCAATGGTTCAAACGCCCTGATTTCAGGGACTGGACAGGCCTCTTCGCGAGCAAGCGAAGCGTTGATCGCGCGGCACGGCACCATCGTGCCCATGCCCCGCGCGGAGCAGCTTCGGTTCGTGATACAGCGCTCTGCACGCGACCGGGCTGCCGTAAATGCATTATCCTTCGCCATTGATCTCAACGAGCCATCCCTCCCATGCAAACATCCTCCAGCCGTCTGCGCACAGGCCGCGTGAAAACGCTCGGCCTGCGTCTGGGCGGTGTGGGGTTGTTGCTGGTGTTGAGTGTTCAGGGACAGGCACTGGCAGAGGAATTCGAGTTCGATATCCCGGCCCAGACCCTGAGCAGTGCGCTAAAGGAATTGGGCCGCCAGTGCGATCTGCAAATCCTCTATAACCCCGACGACCTGAACGGCAAGCTCAGCAGCCCGGTGCATGGCAGGCTGACGCCCGAACAGGCAGTGGCCGACCTGCTGAAAAAAGCCAACGTAGCGCACAGTCTTGAAGACAACACCCTGACCCTTGGCGCGGCTGCCTCCGCACACACCATGAATCTCGGGCCGGTGGCGATCAAGGGCGACTCGTTCGGCATCACCACCGAAGGCAGCGGCTCGTATGCGGCCACTGGCGTGAGCATCAACAAGACCGCTCAGTCGCTGCGCGAAACGCCGCAGTCGGTCACCGTGATGACCCGCCAGGTGATGGACGACAAAAACCTCACCGGCCTCGACGAAGTGATGGCCCAAACACCCGGCATCACCTTTTCCCAACGTAACTTCGGCTCTCATGTCTTCAGCTCTCGAGGCTTCGCGCTGGAGGACGAGAGTTACATCATCGATGGCGTGGCCGGACAGGGTTACAGCGTGACCGGCTGGATGACCCCGGACATGGAAATCTACGATCGCGTCGAAGTGCTGCGCGGCGCGGCCGGTCTGCTGATCGGCGCGGGCAACCCCGGTGGCGCGGTCAATCTGGTGCGCAAGCGCCCGACCGCCCTGCCGCAGTTGTCGATCACCACCCGCGCAGGCAGTTGGGACAACTACCGGGTCGACCTGGATGGCAGCAGCAAACTCAACGAGTCAGGCAGCATCCGCGGGCGTTTTGTAACGTCCTATGAAGACCGCGGCTATTTCACCGATGGTCTGCAGAAAACCGCACCGTTGCTCTACGGCATCCTGGAAACCGACCTGAGCGAAGACACCACCCTGACCCTGGGCGTGCGCCATCAGAACGCGGACACCAAAGGCTTTTCGATCTTCGGTCTGCCCCGCTACAGTAACGGCAAGGCCATCGACCTGCCGCGCTCCACGTCGCTGGCCCAGGATTGGAACCGCCACCAGACCCGCACCGACGAAGTGTTCAGCGAGCTGGAAACCCGCTTTGACGAGAACTGGAGCGGCACACTGTCAGCAACCCACTCCGATGGCGCTTTCGATCAGAAGGTCGCCTACGCACAGGGCGCTATTGATCCGGCGACGCAGAGCGGTTCCCGACTGGTCAGAACCCTGTTCCGCTCGGACGATATCCATAGCAATGGCATCGACGTGCACCTGGACGGCCGGTTCGACGCCTTTGGCCTGACTCACCAGTTGACCGTCGGCGGCAACGGGTCCGAGCAGAAACGCGAGTCGCGCTATGCCACGGTCAACGCCAATCAGCCGCTGGCTATCTTCAACCCCGACCACGACGCGATTGCCGAACCTGCGCGCCCGGCCTGGAGCAGCACGGACTACAGCGACAAGCGCTATGGCGTCTACAGCAACCTGCGCCTGAGCCTGACAGAATCCTTGAGCCTGGTGATGGGTGGCCGGGTCAGCAGCTATGACTATCAGACCACGTCCGCAGGCGTGACCCGTCGCGCGCAGGAGGACAACCAGGTCACGCCGTTTGCGGGAGTCATCTACGACCTCAACCGGGACTGGTCGTGGTACGCCAGTTACACGGATATTTTTCTGCCGCAAAGCGCCTATCGAACCGCATCAGGTACGCTGCTTGATCCGGCCATCGGCGCCAGCCATGAAACCGGAATCAAGGGCGAGCTGCTCGACAAACGTCTGAACGTGTCACTGGCGCTGTTCTATGTGAAGCAGAAGGACGTGGCCGTCGAAGATGATGCCAATGCGGGTCAGTGCCTGAGCAATGATGCCTATGGGACCTGCTACCTGAACGGTGACATCCGGCGCAGCAAGGGCATCGACATGGAAGTCAGCGGCGAGCCGTTACCGGGATTGCAGACTTTGGCCGGGTACACGTTCAACATCACCCGCGGTAGTGACGGGCAATCGATTTCAGCAGAAACACCCCGGCATATGCTGCGCCTGACCAGCCGCTACACCCTGCCCGGCGCCTGGCGTCGGTTGACGGTCGGCGGCGGGGTTTCGGCGCAGAGCGGCTACTCGGAACACGAGTCGACCCAACCCATCGATAACGCTGGCCGGGCCATCTGGGATGCCCGGATCGCGTGGAAAATCGACGAACACTGGTCGGTGGCGCTCAATGGCAACAACCTGCTGGATCGCAAATACTACAAGGCCACCGGCGACATCGACCGCGGTAACTACTACGGCGACCCGCGCAACTACGTCCTGACCCTGCGCGGTGATTTTTAAGCGACGCTCGCGCCGCGCACTCTAGAGCGGACACCTGTCGTCCCTCGCACTCCAGCCCGGACACCTATCGTTCCTCACGCTCCAGCGTGGGAATGCCGTTCGTGACGCTCTGCGTCACACCAGCTACGCCGCACCACGCACTCAAGAGAGGACGCAGAGCGTCCAGAAAGGCATGCCCACGCTGGAGCATGGGCACGATAGTGTTCTTCAGGACGCGTATCGTCCCTCACACTCAAGCCCTGACACCTATCGTCCCGTACGCGCCAGCCCAGACGCCTATCGTTCCTCACGCTCCAGCGTGGGAATGCCGTTCGTGACGCTCCGCGTCACACCAACCGCTCGGCAAGCCCCTGCAGAAACGCTTCCGCGATCACCAGGTTGTCGTGTCGTTGATCGATCGTCGTCGAGCTGCGCAGTCCGTTGACCGAGCATTGTTCCAGCAGCACTGCTTCGGCCTTGGCAATCTGCCCCGGTTTGCGGCTTTGCCCTGCCCACCAGCAATCGGCCTGTACATTGAGGGTCTTCAAGGTAAACGCCTGGCTGAGTTTTGCGTTGGCTTCCAGCAATGTGTAACCGGTTTCAATTTCGTCCTGCACCGCGATGTCCTGGAACATGCTGCGCAGGCTGTCGACGTTCATCGCGTGTTGCAGCGCGATCTGCTCGATCACTCGATCAATCACCTCACTCTCCCCGGTCACCGACTGCCGGGCCGTTTCGATCAGGTCGACAATGGTTTGCTCCTGCAAGCCCGGCACAAAGGCCTGCAGGCTCTTGATCAGGCTGCGGTAGTAGTTTTCGCCCTGCTGCTGCGTGGTGACGTGCGGCTCTTCTTCGACCCATTGCATGCCGACCGATGCCGGTAGCTGGGTGTCGACCAGCCCGAGAAAGCTCACAACCTCGCCAGCACGCTCCAGCACATGCGCGACCTCGACGGCCAGCGCGCCGCCCATCGACCAGCCCAGCAGGTTGTAAGGCCCGTGCGGCTGGGTCATGCGGATCTGTTCGACGTAGTAGTCGACCATGTCCTGCCACGACGTATCGAACCAGCCCGGCACCACATAGGCCTTGTTGACCAGCCCGTAAACCCTTCGGCTGTCGCTCAACCTGCCCGCCAGCGGGTAATACGAATAGGTGCCACCACCGCCCGGAGGCAGGCAGAACAGTGGCGCATGCGCCGAGCCATTGGCGTTCATGGCGATGACCGCCGATTTGACCCTGGCTTCATCGGCGCGCATGAAATCGGCCAGTTCGCCCAGGGTCTGCAGCAACAGCAAGTCATGCAGCTTGATGGAGATATCGAACGTCTCGCGAATCCTGCCCACCAGTGAAACCGCCAGCAGCGAGTGCCCGCCCAGGGCGAAGAAGTTGTCATTGAGCCCGACCCGTTCGACGTGCAACACCTGCTCCCACAACGCAGCAAGGCGTTGCTCGAATGCGCTGCGCGGCGCCACATAACCCTGCTGTGAACGGGCCACGTCCGGTTTCGGCAGAGCCCTGCGATCCAGCTTGCCATTGGCGGTCAGCGGCATCGAATCGATAAATACGAAGTAGCCCGGCACCATGTAATCCGGCACGTGAGCCTTGAGATGGGCCTGCAGACGCTCGCGCAGAACGTCCGGCG
The DNA here is from genome assembly GCF_020515755.1 of Pseudomonas sp. B20. Lineage (NCBI taxonomy): Bacteria > Pseudomonadati > Pseudomonadota > Gammaproteobacteria > Pseudomonadales > Pseudomonadaceae > Pseudomonas > Pseudomonas sp. B20. The sequence goes on along the minus strand of NZ_JAHPJG010000017.1, from coordinate 33,257 downwards.
CCTGAGCGGCATCGGTCGGCACCAGATAAGCCACCAGTTGCTTGCCGGACGGCCCGTCGATGTCGATCACCGTGGCTTCGCGCACGGCGGCATGCTCATGCAGACGCGCTTCGATTTCGCCCAGCTCGATGCGCAAGCCGCGAATCTTCACCTGATGGTCGATACGCCCGGCATAGTCGATAACGCCCTCTTCGCGATAACGCGCCAGATCGCCGGTGCGGTACAGCCTGCCGCCGCCCTGCTCGTCGAACGGGTCCGGCACAAAGCGCTCGGCCGTCAGCGCCGCACGGTTGTGATAACCCCGCGCCAGACCGACGCCACCCAGGTACAACTCCGCCGCCACGCCCTGTGCAGCAGGCAGCAGGCCGTCGTCGAGGATGTGGGTTTTCAGGTTGTCGATCGGTCGCCCGATCGGCAAGCTGAGGATGTCATCCGTGCTGCAAGTCCAATGGGTCACGTCGATGGCCGCTTCGGTCGGGCCATACAGGTTGTAAAGACCCGCCTGCGGCAGCCGCTTGAGCACCTGAGCGGCCAGCTCGGCAGGCAGTGCTTCGCCGCTGCATACCACTCGGCGCAGCGTGTTGCAGCTTTCCACCTGAGGATGAGCCATGAACGCCTGCAGCATCGACGGCACGAAATGCAGGGTCGTTATCTGATGCTCGCGGATGGTCTGCACCAGCCGCTCGGGATCGCGATGATCGCCCGGCAGCGCGACGGCCAGACGTGCGCCGGTCATCAGCGGCCAGAAGAACTCCCAGACCGACACGTCGAAACTGAACGGCGTTTTCTGCAGAACCGTGTCGCTGCCATCCAGCGCGTAAGCCTTCTGCATCCAGTGCAGACGGTTGACCAGCGCACGATGGCTGTTGCCCGCGCCCTTGGGTTTGCCGGTCGAACCCGAGGTGTAAATCACATAAGCCAAGTTCAGCGGGTGACTCAGGTTGACCGGGTTGGCAGTGCTGTAACCTTCCAGCCAGTCGCCGTCCTGATCCAGGCACAGACTGTGTACCTGCGCAGGAACTGGTAGGCGTTCCTGCAACGAAGCCTGGGTCAGCAGCAAGCCAATCCCGCTGTCCTGCATCATGTAAGCCAGCCGATCTTCGGGATAATCCGGGTCCAGCGGTACATAAGCGCCACCTGCTTTAATGATCGCCAGCAGACCGATGACCAGTTCCAGACTGCGCTCGACGCAAATCCCAACCAGCACGTCCGGGCCGACGCCCGACTCACGCAGGCGATGCGCAAGCTGATTGGCGCGGGCGTTGAGTTGCGCGTAGCTCATCTGCTCGGCGGCGAAAATCAGCGCCGGCGCGTCCGGCGTGGCGCGCACCTGGGCTTCGATCAGGCTGTGCAGGCAGTCCTCGCTCGGGAAGTCTGCGGCTGTGGCGTTCCACGCGCGCAGCACATGCTGCTGCTCGTCGTCGTTCAACAGCGCCAGTTCGCCAAGCGCCGCCTGTGAGTCATGCGCCAGCGCCTGCAGGACCTGCTGAAAATGCGCCGACAACTGCGCCATGTGTTGCTCGCTGAACGCCTGACGGGCGTAACTGAAGCGCAACGACAGGGTTTCACCGAGATTGACCACCAGCGTCAGTGGGTAATGCGTCTGCTCCTGCGTATGCAGACCGCCGAACACCAGCCCCGGCGGCGCCGCCTGTTGCAAGGCTTCGGACACCGGGTAGTTTTCGAACACCAGAATGGTGTCGAACAGCGCCTCGCCAGCGCTGCGTGCCCAACGCTGAATCTCGTACAGCGGCGTGTGTTCGTGCTCTCGCAGGGCGATATTCTGCGCCTGCACCTGTTGCACCCACTCCGCCACCCGTTGCTCGGCACGTGGGCTGGCGATCACTGGCAGGGTATTGATGAACAGCCCGAGTTGCTCCTCGACACCCGGCAGATCCGCCGGACGCCCGGCCACGGTTGCGCCGAAGGTGACGCTGGACTGCCCCGTGTAGCGTTGCAGCACCAGCAGCCAGGCCGATTGCACCAGCGTGTTGAGGGTCACGCGCTGCTCGCGGGCAAACTCGCTCAGTTGCCGGGTGTTCTCGGCGTCGATCGAGTGCAGGTAATCACCGTGCCCCTGCCCATTCTCAGGCGTCTTGAAGGCCTGCACCAGCCGCGTGGGCTCATCGAGCCTGGCCAGCTGATCGGCCCAGAAACGCTCGCTGAGACCAGCATCCTGGCGCTGCAACCATTCGATGTAGTCGCGATAGCGGCTGACCTGCCTCGGCAGTGTCTGGCCGCTATAACGCTGCAGCACTTCACCCAGCAGGCGTGAGCTGCTCCAGCCATCCATGAGGATGTGATGGCTGGTGTAGATCAGCTGATGGCTCTGCTCGCCGGTGCGCAATACGGCCAGGCGTAGCAACGGCCCGTGGGCCAGATCGAAACCCTGCTGGCGGTCGGCATTGGCCCATTGGTCGATCCAGCCGGACGACTGCGCTCGGGCATCCAGCTCGAAAAAAGGCATGCGCACATCACGCAAGACCACTTGCAGCGCTGGCTGCAGATGGCTGATGAAAGCGCTGCGCAGCACCTCATGAGCATCCAGCGTAGCCTGCCAGGCGGCGCGGAAACGCGGCACGTCCAGACCGCTGACCTCGATGCGCATCTGGTTGATGTAATTGCCCGCCTCCTGCTCGAACAGGGTGTGGAACAGCATACCCTGCTGCATCGGTGCCAACGGGTAGAGGTCTTCGATCTGCCCGGCAGCTATTGGCAAACTGCTCAGCTGCGACTGGCTCAGGCGTGCCAGCGGAAAGTCCGACGGGGTTACCCCCGCCACGCCTTCGGTGGTGCAATGGGCAATCAATTGTTGCAATTCGGCGGCGTAATCATCGGCCAGGCGCTGCACGGTCTCGCGCTCGAACACCGCGCCACTGAAGATCCAGCTCAGGCGCAGCTCACCGGCGTAAACCTGACCGTTGATGCTGATTGGTGCAGCCAGCGGCGCAGCGGCACTTTGTGAGGCTCCGCTGCTGTCGGCCGAAGGAGTGAACAGTGCTTCCGGTGCGTCGAAGCTGCCGTCGAACTGCCCCAGGTAATTGAACACGATACTGCCCAGCGGCAGGGCTTGCAGGGTCTGCCGCGCCGATTCGCGGCCCAGGTAGCGCAACGCGCCGTAACCGATGCCCTTGTCGGGCACTGCGCGCAGTTGCTCCTTGATGGTCATGATCGAATCGGCCAGCGAGGCCTGCGGGGTGAGCCTGACCGGGTACACATTGCTGAACCAACCCACCGTGCGGCTCAGGTCCAGTGCGTCGAACAGGTCTTCGCGACCATGGCCTTCGAGACGAATCAGTGCATGGGGCTGCGCGGTCCAGCGGCTGATAACCCGCGCCAGCGCGGTCAGCAGCAGGTCATTGATCTGCGTGCGGTAAGCCGCCGGGGCGTCCTGCAGCAGTTGCCGGGTCAGCTCGCTGTTCAATTGGGTGACCACCGACAGCGCGTGCTGCTGTTGCTGGCCGCCATGCGGATGATCACACGGCAAGGCATCGCTGACGTCCTGCAATTGCGCCTGCCAGTAGCCCAATTCCTGCTCCAGCGCCGGGCTTTGCGCGTAGGCCTGCAAGTGCTCGGCCCAGCTTTTCAGCGAGCTGGTTTTCGCCGGCAGCAGCGCTGGCTGACCTGCTGCCAGGGCGATGTAAGCCTGTTGCAGGTCTTCCAGCAACACCCGCCATGACACGCCGTCCACCAGCAGATGATGAATCACCAGCAGCAGGCGCTGTTCACCTTGCGGCAGGTTGATCAGCACGGCACGCAATAGCGGTCCGTTTTTCAGGTTCAGGCTGCGTTGCGCCTCGTCGGCCAGCTCAGGCAGGCGCTCGATGCTGTCCAGCTCATGGGTCCAGAGCAGCTCGCGAGTGTTCGGCGCGCCAAAGGTGGCCAGCCATTGGCCATCCTGTTGGGAGAAACCCAGACGCAGTGCGTCGTGCTGTTCGACCAACGCCGTCAATGCTGACTGAAGATGAGCAGCCTCCAGCGTTTGCAACGGCTTGAGCATCAGCGCCTGATTCCAGTGCTGACGCTCAGGGATGTCCAGCTCGAAGAAACACGCCTGAATCGGCAGCAACGGTAACGAACCGCTGATCTGCTCTGCTACGGCGGCGGACTTCTTTTCAATCAGTTTCGCCACCGAAGCCAGTTGGCCGATGGTCTGTTTTTCGAACAATTGCTTGGGGCTGAGCTTGATGCCCTGACGCTTGGCGCGGGCGATGATCTGCAGACTCAGGATCGAATCGCCGCCCAGTTCGAAGAAGTTGTCGGTGCTGCCGACCTGCTCCAGTTTCAACACATCCGCCCACACGGCGGCGAGCTTTTCCTCGATCTCGCCGACCGGCGCGGTGTAACGCTGTTTGACCACGCCAGGTCTGGGCAAGGCGCGCTTGTCGAGCTTGCCATTGGCGGTCACCGGCAGACGCTCCAGGAGCATGATCTGCGCGGGCACCAGATACTCCGGAAGGCGCGCCGCCAGTTGCTCACGCAGTTTGTCGACGTTGAGGCTCGTGCCGGCTACCGCCACGCAATAGGCCACCAGTTGCAGACGTGTTTCATCGCTTTCCAGCGGCTGCGCCAGCACCACGGCTTCGGCGACGTTTTCCAGGGTTTGCAGAAGCTGGCCGACCTCGCCCGGCTCGACCCGGTAACCGCGGATTTTCACCTGATCGTCAGCACGGCCGAGGTATTCCAGCACGCCATCCACCCACCGCGCGCGGTCGCCTGTACGGTACAGGCGCTGACCGTTGGCGTCCGGGTCCGGCACAAAGCGTTCGGCGGTCATTGCCGCACGGCCCAGATAACCCTGCGCCAGCCCGCGCCCGCCCAGATACAGTTCACCGGCCACCCGTTCGGCCACCGGGTTGAGGTAGGCATCCAGCACCCGCGCCTTGCCGTTGGCCAGCGGCTGACCGACCGGCACACTACGGCAGGCACTGAGGTGCCCGGCCACTTCGTAGGTCAGGATGCCGACCGTGGTTTCGGTCGGGCCGTAGTGGTTGATGATCCGGCAGCCCGGTTTGAGCGCACGCACCTGCTCGATCAACGCCCAGGCGCTGGCCTCTCCACCCAGAATCAGCACCTTCCCAGGCAGCACGTCCGCCGGGTTGGCGGCCTGCAGCAGGCCCTGCAAATGGCTGGGCACGATTTTCAGCACGTCAACCTGATGCTCGGCCATATAACGCGCAAAACCGTCAGGGTCGAACGCCTGTTCGTGAGACAGCAGGTGCAGCGTCCGGCCGGACGCCAGCGCACCGAACAACAGCGTGTGCCCCAGGTCGGCAGCGACCGTCGACACCATCGCCATGCTCGCCCCGTCGTTCAACGCCAGGCGCTCGAGCACGCCCTGCACATAGTTGGCCAGCGCGCCGTGGCTGATCACCACGCCCTTGGGCTGCCCGGTGGAGCCGGAGGTGTAGATGATGTACGCCGCTTGCCCGGGCAGCACCCGAACGTCCAGCGTCTGGCTGTCGACAGCGGCCAACAGTGCAGCATCGAACGCCAGCGCCGGGCACACGCCCAACCGCGCGGCCTTGTCGTCTTCGGGCGCATGCACCAGCAGCACCGCGCCGCTGTCACGGACCAGTTGCTGCAGGCGCTCGGCCGGTTGCGCGCTGTCCAGCGGCAGGTACACCGCGCCCAGTTTCAGCAGCGCCAGCAGGCTGACCACCCATTCCACAGAGCGGTCCAGGCACAGCGCGACGGTCATGCCCGACTTGATGTCCTGGGCGTGCAGGTAGCGGGCGAATTGGTTACTGCGTGTCTCAAGCTCGTCAAAGCTCAACACCTGCTGGCCCACACGCAACGCAGTCTTGCCACGACCGGCACGCAGGCCCTGTTGCCAGAGGCTGAGAAAATCGGTGCAGGCAAAGTCCTGGGTTTGCTCGGCGACCAGCGACGATACCGCGTGTGGAAGATCGGCCAGACGCCGGTCGGTGTCCGAAACCAGTGCGTGCAGCACGCTGCGCAGCGCGTCGGCGATACGCTCGATGGTCTGCACTGCGAACAGGTCGGTGGCGTAGGTAAAATAACCGCGTATCCCGTTGGGCGTGTCGGTGAAGTCAAAGGCCAGGTCGAAACGCGCATCGCTGCTGCCCATCGGGAACTCATCGACCGTCAGGCCCGACACGCGCTGCCCGCTGCCATCGGCCGCCAGCACGTGCTGATTGATCTTGAACTGGAACAGCGGGTTGTGGCCCGGATTGCGCTCCGGTGCCAAGGCATCCACCAGATGCTCGAACGGCAGTTCCTGATGCGACTGCGCGCCCGTGACCACCTGTTTGACCTGATCCAGCAGCTCGGCAAAGCTCTGCCGCTCGTCCACCTGCACACGCAGCACCTGAGTGTTGATGAAAAAGCCGATCAGCCCTTCCAGCTCGCTGCGTGTGCGCCCGGCATTGGGTGCGCCGATGCGGATGTCGGACTGTCCGCTGAAGCGCGACAGCACCACCGACAGCGCCGCCAGTGTCACCATGAACAGGGTCTGGCCGTTGTTGCGCGCCAGGCTTTTCAGTTGCGCGGAGAGTTGCTGCGGCAGGTCGACGCGCACACTCGCACCGCGATGGCTGGGTTGCAGCGGACGCGGATGATCCAGTGGCAGGCTCAGCAACGGATGTTCGCTGCCCAGTTGCTGTTTCCAGTAGTGCAACTGCCGCTCGCCCTCCCCGGCCTCCAGCCAGGCGCGTTGCCAGATCGCGTAGTCGGCGTACTGAATCGCCAGCGCAGGCAACGGCACTGGCTGCCCCGATACCTGCGCCTGATACAACTGCACGAACTCGCGAATCAGCACTTCGCCGGACCAGCCATCGGACACCACGTGATGCATGCACACGGTCAGTACGTGTTCGCTTTCACTCAACTGAAACAGCTTGACCCGCAGCAGCGTACCGCTCAACAGATCGAAAGGCTTTTGCAACTCGGCGCGCACCTGCTGCTCGATGTCTGCGGGCGCCACCGACGCGAACTCGAGGGCGACCGTGGCCTGCTCGAGAATCTCCTGATAGAACACGCCGTCCTCTGAAACGAAGCGGGTACGCAGGGTTTCATGACGCTGCACCAGCAGGTCCAGCGCCGCGCTCAGGGCCTGACGGTCCAATGCCCCATTCAGACGCACCGCCATGGGCACGTTGTAGGCCGCGTTGCCCGGCTCCATCTGCCAGAGAAACAGCATGCGCTGCTGCGCGTAGGACAGCGGGATACGCGCTGCGGCATGCCGGGTCACGGCGATGGGCAGCAGTTTGAAGCTCTGTCCGGTCTCGTGCATCTTGGCGAGGATCTGCCGGCGCTGTTCGACGGGCAAGCCGACGAAACGCTGGGCGATACGCTCTGCTGCAGACTTGTCCATGTCAGATACCCGCCATTTCATTCATCATTTTTTCAATATCGGACAAGCCGTCCTCGGTCAGCGACAGGCCACTGCCAGCGAAGGCCTGAATAAATTCGTTCAATTGCGGTTTCTCGAAGATCAGGCGCAGCGGAATGTCGATTCCCAGGCCGGTGTGGATTCTGGAAATCAGCTGCGTCGCCAGCAGCGAGTGGCCACCGAGCTCGAAGAAGTCGTCGCTCAGGCCGACACGTTCGACTTTCAGCACATCAGCCCAGATCGCCGCAATATGCTGTTCCTGCTCTGTGGACGGCGCGACGTACTGGCGCTGCAACTGGCTGGCGTCCGGTTTCGGCAGTGCCTTGCGATCGAGCTTGCCGTTGGCGCTCAGCGGCATTCTGTCCAGCACGATGAAATGCGTGGGCACCATGTAATCCGGCAGCGATTCCTTGAGGAAGGCCTTGAGCGCATCACGCAACTGATCGTCGTGGTGCTCGACCACCAGATACGCCGCCAGCTGCTTGCCGGACGGGCCGTCAACGTCGATCACCACCGCCTCATTAACGCTGTCGTGCTCCAGCAGGCAGGCTTCGATTTCGCCCAGTTCGATGCGCAAGCCGCGAATCTTCACCTGATGGTCGATACGCCCGGCATAGTCGATAACGCCCGCGTCGCGATAACGCGCCAGATCGCCGGTGCGGTACAGCCTGCCGCCGCCCTGCTCGTCGAACGGGTCCGGTACGAAACGCTCAGCCGTCAGAGCTGCACGGTTGTGATAACCCCGCGCCAGCCCGACGCCCCCCAGGTACAACTCCGCCGCCACGCCCTGTGCAGCTGGCAGCAGACCGTCGTCGAGGATGTGGGTTTTCAGGTTGTCGATCGGCCGCCCGATCGGCACGCTGAGGATGTCATCCGTGCTGCACGTCCAATGGGTCACGTCGATGGCGGCTTCTGTCGGGCCATACAGGTTGTAAAGACCCGCCTGCGGCAGCCGCTTGAGCACCTGAGCGGCCAGCTCGGCAGGCAGTGCTTCGCCGCTGCATACCACTCGGCGCAGCGTGTTGCAGCTTTCCACCTGAGGATGAGCCATGAACGCCTGCAGCATCGACGGCACGAAATGCAGGGTCGTTATCTGATGCTCGCGGATGGTCTGCACCAGCCGCTCGGGATCGCGATGATCGCCCGGCAGCGCGACGGCCAGACGTGCGCCGGTCATCAGCGGCCAGAAGAACTCCCAGACCGACACGTCGAAACTGAACGGCGTCTTCTGCAGAACCGTATCGCTGCCATCCAGCGCGTAAGCCTTCTGCATCCAGTGCAAGCGGTTGACCAAAGCACGATGGCTATTGCCCGCGCCCTTGGGTTTGCCGGTCGAACCCGAGGTGTAAATCACGTAAGCCAGATTCAATGGATGGCTGAGGTTAGCCGGGTTGGCGGTGCTGTAACCCTCCAGCCAGTCGCCGTCCTGATCCAGACACAGGCTCTGCACCTGATGCGGAACCGGCAACCGCTCCAATAGCGCCGTCTGGGTCAACAACAAACCGATACCGCTGTCCTGCATCATGTAAGCCAGACGGTCCTCGGGATAATCCGGGTCCAGCGGCACGTAGGCGCCACCGGCTTTGATGATCGCCAGCAGACCGATGACCAGTTGCAGACTGCGCTCGACACAGATCCCCACCAGCACGTCCGGGCCGACGCCCGACTCACGCAGGCGATGCGCAAGCTGATTGGCGCGGGCGTTGAGTTGCGCGTAGCTCATCTGCTCGGCGGCGAAAATCAGCGCCGGCGCGTCCGGCGTGGCACGTACCTGCGCTTCGATCAGGCTGTGCAGGCAGTCCTCGCTGGGGAAGTCTGCGGCTGTGGTGTTCCAGCCGTGGAGAATCTGCTGCCGTTCAGCCCTGTCGAGCATCGGCACTTCGGCGATGCGCTGTGCGGCATTGGCGCAGATGGCCTGCAACAAGGCCAGCCAGTGCCCGGCCATGCGCTCGATGGTGCGCGGGTCGAACAACGCTGTCGCGTAGGTCAGGCCAGCGCTCAGGCCACCGTCATGTTCAGCAGTGTTCAGGGTCAGGTCGAACTGCGCCGGGTAACTGTCCGGCAGCAGTGCCTCGACCTGCAGACCGGGCAGCGCGCGGATGTCGGCACTGGCCTGGCTCTGGTGATTGAACATCACCTGAAACAGCGGGCTGTGGCTGAGGCTGCGTTGTGGCTGCAGGGCTTCGACCAGTTGCTCGAATGGCAGCTCCTGATGCGCCTGGGCTTGCAGGGCGGTGTGTTTGACCTGCTGCAGCAACTCGTTGAAGGTCGTGTGCACGTCAAACTCGGCGCGCAGCACCTGCGTGTTGACGAAGAAGCCGATCAGGCCTTCGGTTTCAGCGCGGTTGCGGTTGGCAATCGGCACGCCGACACGAATGTCCGACTGGCCGCTGTGACGGTGCAGCAGGCTCTGGAATGACGCCAGCAACAGCATGAACAGGGTGACGCCCTGTTGCCGCGCGACCTGCTTCAAGCCATCGATCAGCGCAGGCTCAAGCTCGACTGCCAGCCGCGCACCGGCATGGCTTTGCACCACGGGCCGTGGCCGATCGGCTGGCAGCTCCAGAATCGGCTGCTGATCGCCCAATTGCTGCTTCCAGTAATCCAGCTGCCGGGCCTGCTCGCCAGCCTCCATCCAGGTCCGCTGCCAAAGTGCGTAGTCGGCGTATTGCAGGTCCAGCGCAGTCAAGCTCACCTCACGGCCCTGACTGTAGCCCTCGTAAAGGCGCACCAGTTCATCGACCATGATCGGCATCGACCAGCCATCGGAGACGATGTGATGCTGGGTCAGAATCAGCACATGCTCGTCGGTGTTCAGGTTCAGCAAACGGACCCGCAACAGCGGCCCCTGCTCCAGATCGAACGGGCGCTGCATTTCCTGCTGCACGCAAGCTTCAAGGCTCTGGCCGCTGGGCAGCGACTCGACAGACAGGGTCAAGGCGCGTGGCGCATGAATGACCTGTACGGCATGCTCGCCCTGCTGGCGGAAGGTCGTGCGCAGGGTTTCGTGGCGGGCGATCAGCGCGCTGAAACTGTGCTCCAGTGCCGCGATGTCCAGCGAACCGCGCAGGCGCAGGGCTGCGGGAATAATGTACGCGGTGTTCTCCGGGTCAAGCTGCCAGAGGAACCACTGACGCTGCTGCGCGTAAGACAGCCCCAGCGGCTGCGTGCGGTCGGCCTTGATGAAGCGCGGCGCGTCATTACCCTGCCCTGCGCCGGCTGCCAGCGCGAAGGCCGCCAGATCACGCGTTTCGAACAAGTCGCGTAACGACGACTCGACGTCCAGCTGCTGACGAATGCGCGAAATCACCTGAGTGGCCAGCAGCGAATGCCCACCCAGCTCGAAAAAGTTATCGCTGCGCCCGACCCGCTCGAGTTTCAACACATCGGCCCAGATCGCTGCCAGTTGCTGCTCGAGCTCGCCTTGCGGAGCGCTGTAGGTAGCCTGCAACTGGCTGGCGTCCGGCGCTGGCAACGCCTTGCGGTCCAGCTTGCCGTTGGCAGTCAGCGGCATGCTGTCGAGGACGATGAAATGGGTGGGCACCATGTAATCCGGCAGGTGCGCCCTGAGTTCGCCTTTCAGCGTTTCACGAAGCCCCTGCTGATCCTGATCAGGCTCGGTAGGCACCAAGTACGCCGCCAACTGCCCGTCCAGCGCCAGCACGCTCACTTCACGCACCGCCGGGTGCGCTTGCAGCCGCGCTTCGATTTCGCCCAGTTCGATGCGGAAGCCACGAATCTTCACTTGGTGGTCGATACGCCCGGCGTAGTCGATCATCCCACCAGCCCGATAACGCGCCAGGTCGCCGGTGCGATAAAGCAGGCCACCGTCGCTGGAAAACGGGTCCGGCACGAAGCGCTCGGCAGTCAGCGCGGCGCGGTTGTGATAACCCCGCGCCAGACCGGCATGGCCGATGTGCAACTCGCCGCTGCAACCCTGGGCGACCGGGTTGAAATCAGCGTCCAGCACGTACCACGACAGGTCGGGAATCGCCTCGCCAATCGGGCTGGCCGGGTTCTGCGTGTCGGCTTCGGTTAGTGGCCTGTAGGTGACATGCACGGTGGTCTCGGTGATGCCATACATGTTGATCAGTTGCGGCGTCTGATCGCCGAAGCGCTCGAACCACGGCTTCAGGCTGGCGACGTCCAGTGCTTCGCCGCCGAAGATGACTTTCTGCAACGACGGCGGTAGCGACGAATCGCAGGCCACACGCATCAGTTGCTTGAACGCCGACGGTGTCTGGTTGAGAACCGTGACCTGTTGTTCGATCAGCAGCGCATGGAAATCTTCCGGCGAGCGGGTTACTTCGCGAGGCACAATCACCAGTCGGCCGCCATGCAGCAGCGCGCCGAAAATCTCCCATACCGAGAAGTCGAACGCGAAGGAATGGAACAGTGTCCACACGTCCTTTTCGCTGAATTCGAACCACTCATCCGTGGCCGCGAACAGGCGCATCAGGTTGTGATGGGCAAGCAAGGTGCCTTTGGGTTTGCCGGTCGAGCCCGAGGTGTAGATCACGTAGGCCAGGTTGTCCGGTGTGGTCAGGTTGAGCGGGTTTTCCGTGCTGTAACCGTCCAGAGCGTCAGCCAGATCGAGCGTCTGCACCTGTGCAGGGATTGGCAGTTTGTCGAGCAGCGACGTCTGAGTCAGCAGCAGCTGGATACCGCTGTCGTGCATCAGAAAGCTCAGGCGATCCTGCGGGTAATCCGGGTCCAGCGGCACGTAAGCGCCACCGGCCTTGAGGATAGCCAGCATCCCCACAATCATCTCCAGACTGCGCTCGGCAGCCAGCCCGACGCGCACATCCGGGCCAATCCCCTGTTCGCGCAGTTTATGGGCAAGCTGATTGGCGCGGCGGTTGAGCTGTTGATAGCTCAGTTGCTCGACACCAAAGCTCAGAGCGATGGCCAGCGGCGTGCGCTCGGCCTGGGTTTCGATACGTTGATGGGCACAATAAGCGCTTGGGTAAACCGCAAGATCGCGGTTCCAGTCGCGCAGTGTGTCTTGCCGCTCATCGACGCTCAACAGCGGCAGGTCGGCAATGCGTTGGTTGACGTCGCGGCACATGCCGTTGAGCAGGTTGCGCCAATGGCTGGCCATGCGCTCGATGGTCGCCGCGTCGAACAGGTCGGTTGCGTAGGTCAGTGCGGCTGTCAGGCCGTCCGGGCGTTCGCAGGTGTCGAGGGTCAGGTCGAACTGCGCGGTGTGCTTGTCGGACACCTGATATTCCAGACGCAGCCCTGCCAGCTCACGGGTCTGGTTGTGGCCTTCGCTCTGGTGGTTGTAGGCCACCTGGAATAGCGGGCTGCGGCTCAGGTCGCGCTGCGGCTGCATGGCTTCGACCAGTTGTTCGAACGGCAGGTCCTGATGGGCCTGCGCCTGCACGGCGGTGTGTCTGACCTGCTGCAACAGCTCGGCCACGGTGGTCTGCGTGGTGAATTCGGCCTTGAGCACCTGAGTATTGACGAAGAAGCCGATCAGCCCCTGGGTTTCGCTGCGGGTACGGTTGGCGACCGGCACACCGACGCGTATATCGGCCTGAGCGCTGTAGCGATGCAGCAGGGTCTGCAACGAGGCCAGCAACAGCATGAACAGCGTGATGCCCTGTTGACGCGCCAGCACCTTGAGGCCGTCGAGCAGAGCGGCGTCCAGCTCGACGTCAAGTCGCGCACCTTGGTAACTGCGCAGCGCAGGACGCGGCCGATCAGTGGGCAACTCCAGAATCGGCTGTTGCTCGCCCAGTTGCTGCTTCCAGTACGCCAGCTGGCGTTCCTGCTCGCCCATTTCCAGCCAGTTGCGCTGCCAGAGGGCGTAGTCGGCGTACTGGATCGGCAAAGACGCCAGTGTGATCTCGCGACCGAGGCTGGCGGCCTGATAGAACTGCATCAACTCCTCGACCATGATCGGCATCGACCAGCCATCGGAGACGATGTGATGCTGGGTCAATACCAGTACATGCTCCTGCCCGCTCAGTTTGAGCACGTTGACCCGCAGCAGTGGCCCTTGCAGCAGATCGAAAGGCTGCTGCACGTGCCGATCCACCCACGCTTCAACGGACTCGCCAGCCGCCAGCTGCTCGACACCGAGCGCAAGCGGCGACGCCGGATGCACCACCTGCAGCGCTTCATCGCCCTGCTGTTCGAAGGTCGTGCGCAGGGTTTCGTGACGCTCGATCAGTTGCTCCACGCTGCGTCGCAATGCCTCGACATTCAGCGCACCGTGCAGGCGCAGCGCCAGCGGAATGTTGTAGGCCGCGCTGTGCGGCTCCAGTTGCCAGATGATCCATTGCCGCTGCTGCGCGTAGGAGAGCGCGGCCGGTGCCTGCGTCTCCCTCACGGCAATCGGCGTGACCCCGTAGAGATTCACCCCTTGACGCTTGAGCAGCACCGCCAGCGCCTTGCGTTCACGGGCGGACAGCGATTTAACGGAGTCAAGCAACTGTTGCACTGGGGTCTCTCCTGCTAAGCAATCAAATTATCAATTTCCTCCGCTGATAAACGTTTGAGTGCCTCCAGTGATTTAGTCAATTCGTCCTGCGCATGGTCACTTTCGCCATTTTTTTCCTGCAGCGTGGCGCAGAAGTCCGCCAGCAGTGGTTGCTCGAAGACATCCTTGAGGCCGACCTCGTGCTGCAACTGTTCGCGCACCCGCACGAGCATCTGCACCGCCAGCAGCGAATGGCCGCCGAGCTCGAAAAAGTTGTCGCTGCGCCCGACCCGCTCGACCTTCAACACATCGGCCCAGATCGCCGCCAGTTGCTGCTCCAGCTCACCCTGCGGAGCGCTGTAGGTAGCCTGCAACTGGCTGGCGTCCGGCGCTGGCAACGCCTTGCGGTCCAGCTTGCCGTTGGCAGTCAGCGGCATGCTGTCGAGAACGATGAAATGGGTGGGCACCATGTAATCCGGCAGGTGCGCCCTGAGTTCGCCTTTCAGCGTTTCACGAAGACCCTGCTGATCCTGATCAGGCTCAGCAGGCACCAGGTACGCCGCCAATTGCCCGTCCAGCGCCAGCACGCTCACTTCACGCACCGCCGGGTGCGCTTGCAGCCGCGCTTCGATTTCGCCCAGTTCGATACGGAAGCCGCGAATCTTCACTTGGTGGTCGATGCGCCCGGCGTAGTCGATCATCCCACCAGCCCGATAACGCGCCAGGTCGCCGGTGCGATAAAGGCGGCCACCGTCGTTGGAGAACGGGTCCGGCACAAAGCGTTCGGCGGTCAGCGCCGCACGATTGTGATAGCCCCGCGCCAGACCGGCATGGCCGATGTGCAGCTCGCCGCTGCAACCCTGGGCGACCGGGTTGAAATCAGCGTCCAGCACGTACCACGACAGGTCCGGAATCGCCTCGCCAATCGGGCTGGCCGGGTTCTGCGTGTCGGCCTCGGTTATTGGCCTATAGGTGACATGCACGGTGGTCTCGGTGATGCCGTACATGTTGATCAGTTGTGGCGCTTGATCGCCAAAGCGCTCGAACCAAGGCTTCAGGCTGGCGACGTCCAGTGCTTCGCCGCCGAAGATGACTTTCTGCAACGACGGCGGTAGCGACGAATCGCAGGCCACACGCATCAGTTGCTTGAACGCCGAAGGCGTCTGGTTGAGCACCGTGACCTGTTGTTCGATCAGCAGCGCATGGAATTCTTCCGGTGAGCGGGTTACTTCGCGAGGCACGATCACCAGTCGGCCGCCATGCAGCAGTGCGCCAAAGATCTCCCAGACCGAGAAGTCGAACGCGAAGGAATGGAACAGCGTCCACACGTCCTTTTCGCTGAATGTGAACCAGTCATCCGTCGCGGCGAACAGGCGCATCAGGTTGTGATGGGCGAGCAAGGTGCCTTTGGGTTTACCGGTCGAGCCCGAGGTGTAGATCACGTAGGCCAGGTTGTCCGGCGCGGTCTGGTTGAGCGGGTTTTCCGTGCTGTAGCCACCCAGCGCATCAGCCAGGTCGAGCGTCTGCACCTGTTCGGGGATCGGCAGTTTGCCAAGCAGCGGCGCTTGGGTCAGCAACAGTTCGATACCACTGTCGTGCATCAGAAAGCTCAGGCGATCCTGCGGGTAATCCGGGTCCAGCGGCATGTAAGCACCCCCGGCCTTGAGGATGGCCAGCATCCCCACAATCATCTCCAGACCGCGCTCGGCAGCCAGCCCGACGCGCACATCCGGGCCGACACCCAACTCGCGCAGTTTGTGCGCCAGTTGGTTGGCACGCTGGTTGAGTTGCTGGTAACTCAGTTGCTGATCGCCAAAACTCAGGGCGATGGCCTGCGGGTTACGCTCGGCCTGGGTTTCGATGCGTTGGTGGGCGCAGTGCTCGCTCGGGTAGCGCTGCACGCTTTGCGTCCAGGCGGTCGGCAATGCCAGCTCGCCGAGTCGCGTGGTTGCCGATGCGCAAAGGCTCTGCAGCAGGTGATCGAAATGCGCCGCCAATTGCAGAATGCCTTCGGCGCTGAAGTGCTGGCGGTCGTAGCTGAAACGCACCGACAGCACCTCAGTGGCCTCGACCACCAGGGTCAGCGGGTAATGGGCCTGCTCCTGATTGCGCAGGTCGCTGAAGGCCAGACCGTCCGGCGCGCGCTGCAGGGCTTCGGACACCGGGTAGTTTTCGAACACCAGAATGGTGTCGAACAACGCCTCGCCACTGTTGCGCGCCCAGCGCTGGATGTCATACAGCGGCGTGTGCTCATGCTCGCGCAGGGCAAGGTTCTTCGTCTGCACCTGCTGCACCCAGTCGGCCACCGTCTGCTCGGCACGCGGGCTGGCGATGACCGGCAGGGTATTGATGAACAGCCCCAGCTGTTCTTCGACACCCGGCAACTCGGCCGGACGCCCGGCCACCGTCGCGCCAAAGGTCACGCTGGACTGGCCGGTATAGCGTTGCAGCAGCAACAGCCAGGCCGATTGCAGCAGCGTATTGAGGGTGACGCGCTGCTCGCGGGCAAACGCGTTCAGGCGTCGGGTGCCATCGGCATCGATCAACTGGATGTAATCGCCGTAGCCCTGCTCCTCGGCCGAAGACTTGAACGCTTGCAGCAAGCGGGTCGGCTCGTCCAGTTCCGCCAGCTGCGCAGTCCAGAAACGCTGGCTGAGGGCGGCATCCTGATGTTGCAGCCACTGAATGTAATCACGATAGCGGCCTGCCTGTTTCGCTGGCATCTGCCCGCTGTAGCGTTGCAGCACTTCACCGAGCAGGCGCGAGCTGCTCCAGCCATCCATAAGGATGTGGTGGCTGGTGTAAACCAAATGCCACGCCTCGTCGGCGATACGCAACACGGCCAGGCGCAACAATGGCCCTTGCGCCAGATCGAAGCCTTGCTGACGGTCGGCCTGCGCCCAGTCGTCGAGCCAGTTTTCTGGCTGACCACGCGCATCCAGCTCGACAAAGGGCACCTCGACCTGACGCTGCACCACTTGCAGCGACTGCTCGCGCTGGCTGACAAAACAGCTGCGCAGCACGTCGTGATGGTCCACCGCGGCCTGCCAGGCGTTGCGGAAACGCGGCACATCCAGCCCGCGAATGTCCACCCGCAACTGGTTGATGTAGTTTCCCGCGTCTTCATCGAACAGCGAATGAAACAGCATGCCCTGCTGCATCGGTGACAGCGGGTAGATATCCTCGATCTGGCCCGCCGCAATCGGCAGACCGTCAAGCTGCGCCTGGGTGAGGCGCGCCAGCGGGAAGTCCGACGGCGTAACGCCTTGATGCCCCGCCGTGCAATGTTCGATCAGGGTGGTGAGCGCCTGCTCGTAGCGACGCGCCAGGGTGTCGATGGTCGAGGCGTGATACACCTCGCGGCTGAAGCTCCAGTCCAGTTGCAACTGGCCGTCGAACACCTGACCGTTGAGGCTAAGCCAATTGCCCAGCGGCCCGTCTTCGCACAGCGCAGTGCCTGCACTGTCGGCACTCGGTACGAACAGCGCGCCTTGGTGTTCGTTGAAGCTGCCGTCGAACTGGCCCAGATAATTGAACGTGACCCGCGCCTGCGGCAAGGCGGCCAATTGCTGCGCGAAAGGCCCCTCGCCCATATAGCGCAACACACCGTAACCAATGCCCTTGTCCGGCACCGCACGCAATTGCTCCTTGATGCCACACAGGCTTGCCCCCGGCGCGATCTGCGGTGTGAGGCGTACCGGAAACAGGCTGCTGAACCAGCCGACGGTGCGGCTCAGATCAGTGTCGTCGAACAGGTCTTCGCGGCCATGCCCTTCCAGCTGGATCAGCACCGAGGGCTGCTGACTCCATTCGCAGAGGACCTGGGCCAGCGCCGTCAGCAACAGGTCGTTGACTTGCGTGCGGTACGCGGCGGGCGCGACTTTCAGCAGCTTGTGGGTCAGGTCCCGGCTCAGCCAGGAAGATGCATGCGCCGCATCGCGATTGCGCATCGTGCCTTCGGGCTTGTCGCGAGGCAGCGACTGGTCGGCGCCCTGCAAGGCCTGCAGCCAGTAATCACGCTCGGCTTTCAGCTTCTGGCCGGCCGCATACTGTTGCAATTGCTCGGCCCAGCGCTGGAGCGACGTGGTCTTTGCCGCGAGTGCTACCGGCTGGCTTTGTGCCAGGGCGAGGTACGCCTGTTGCAGGTCTTCCAGCAACACCCGCCATGACACGCCGTCCACCAGCAGATGGTGAATCACCAGCAACAGACGCTGTTCGCCTTGCGGCAGGTTGATCAGCACGGCACGCAGCAGCGGGCCGTTTTTCAGGTCCAGGCTGCGTTGCGCCTCATCGGCCAGCTCAGACAAACGCTCGATGCTGTCCAGCTTATGGGTCCAGAGCAGCTCGCGAGTATTCGGCGCGCCAAAGGTGGCCAGCCATTGGCCATCCTGTTGGAAGAAACCCAGGCGCAGTGCGTCGTGCTGTTCGACCAACGCAGTCAATGCAGACTGAAGATGAGTAGCCTCCAGCGCTTGCAACGGCTTGAGCATCAGCGCCTGATTCCAGTGCTGACGCTCGGGGATGTCCAGCTCGAAGAAACGCGCCTGAATCGGCAGCAACGGTAACGAACCGCTGATCTGTTCTGCCAAGGCGGCGGGCTTTTTCTGAATCAGTTTCGCCACCGAAGCCAGTTGGCCGATAGTCTGCTTTTCGAACAGCTGCTTGGGGCTGAGCTTGATGCCCTGACGCTTGGCGCGGGCAATGATCTGCAGGCTGAGAATCGAATCGCCGCCCAGCTCGAAGAAGTTGTCGGTGCTGCCCACTTGCTCCAGCTTGAGGACATCCGCCCACACGGCAGCGAGCTTTTCCTCGATCTCGCCGACCGGCGCGGTGTAACGCTGTTTGACCACGCCAGGCTTGGGCAAGGCGCGCTTGTCGAGCTTGCCGTTGGCGGTCAGCGGCAGACTGTCCAGCAGCATGATCTGCGCGGGCACCATGTAGTCCGGCAAGCGCGCAGCCAGTTGCTCGCGCAGGCTGTCGACATTCAGATTCGCCCCGCTTGCCGCGACGCAATAGGCCACCAGTTGCAGGCGGGTCTGATCGTCATCGACGGGCAACGCCAGTACGCTGACCTGCGCCACCGAAGCCAGGCCCAGCAACACCCGCGCGACCTCTGCCGGCTCGACGCGATAGCCGCGCACTTTGACCTGATCGTCGGCCCGGCCGATGAATTCCAGCAGGCCCTGATGATTGCGGCGCATGCGGTCGCCGCTGCGGTAGACGCGCGTGCCGTCCTTCGCGAACGGGTCCGGCACGAAGCGCTCGGCGGTCAGCGCAGGCTGGCCGATATAGCCCAGCGCCACGCTGTCGCCGCCGATGTACAGCTCACCGGCGACCTGAGTACCCACAGGGTTCAACACGTCGTCCAGCACGTAGGCGCTGGCCCCCGGCAACGATGTGCCGACTGGCACGCTACGCAGAGGGTCGCCAGAGTTCACCCCAGTGGATACACATACATCCTGTGGGAGATACACATCCTGTGGGAGCGAGCTTGCTCGCGAAAGCGATGGCCCAGCCGACCTGTTTCGCAAGCCTGTATTGGCCTCTTCGCGAGCAAGCGAACCGTCGCCCGGCTCGCTCCCACAGGGCGACATCAGCATCTCATAAGTCAGCACACCCACAGTGGTTTCGCTCGGCCCGTAGTGGTTGATCACCCGGCAACCCGGCTTGAGCTGACGCACCTGCTCGATCAGCGCTGGCGAGCAGGCTTCGCCGCCGACAATCAGTGCATGCTGCGGCAGTACGTCAGCTGGCTGGCCGGATTGCAACAGCGCGGCCAGATGACCGGGGACGATTTTCAGCACGCCCACCTGATGCTCGGCCATGTAGGCCGAGAAGGCATCCGGATCGAAACCCAGCGCCTCGGTCAGCACGTGCAGCGTGCGTCCCGAACACAGCGCGCCGAACAGCACGGTATGGCCGAGGTCGGCGGCGATGGTCGAGACCAGCGCCATGCTCGCCTCGGGGGCCAGTTGCAACTGTTCCAGCAGGCCGCGCAGGTAACTGGCCAGCGCGCTCCGGCTGACCAGCACACCTTTTGCCTGGCCGGTCGAGCCGGAGGTATGAATCACGTAGGCCGCCGAATCGGCTGAAGGCCGGGTGTCAGGGCGACTGACAGGCAGGTCCTGCCACAGCGCAGGCGTCCAGGTCAGACCCTGACAACCGGCAACACCCAGCGACGTGTGCCGCACATCGCCCTCGGCACACAGCAACACCCTGGCCTGCGCATTGACCAGCATCTGTTGCAGTCGCGCATCGGGGGCTTTGACGTCCAGCGGCATGTACACGCCGCCGGCCTTGAAAATTGCCAGCACGGCCGTCAGCCAGTCCAGCGAACGCTCCATCAATACCGCGACCGGCTGGCCCTCGCTGATGCCCATGCAGATCAGGTGATGAGCCAGCTGATTAGCGGCCTGCTCCAGTTGCAGCGTGGTCAGCGTGCGCTCCAGACAGCGGGCTGCCTGGGCATGAGGTTGCCGTTCGACCTGTCGGTCCCACAATTGCAGCATGTGCGGCGCGGGTTCGCGAGCGTCGCGCCTCGGCTCGACCGCCAGTGCTCCCAAGCTGAACAGCGGTGCCTGCGGCGCGTCGAGCAGGGTTTCGAACAGCGCGAGCAGTTCCGGGATGAAACCTTCGACGGTGGTGCGTCGATACAGGTCGCTGGCGTAGGCCATGTCGCCGTGGATCAGTGTGCCGTCGTCAGTGATGTCCAGCGCCAGATCGAAATGCGCGCCCTGTTTGTCGAAGGTATATTCGCTGACCTCCAGCCCGGCCAGCCTGAGCGCGGTTTTCTGCTTGAGGACCACGTTCTGGTTGAACTTGGCCTGGAACAGCGGGTTGTGGCCCAGGCTGCGCTCGGGTGCCAGTTGATCGACCAGTTGCTCGAAGGGCACGTCCTGATGTGCCTGCGCACCGAACGAGGTGTCGCGAATCTGCGCCAGCAGGTCAAGGTAGCTCAGGCGTTCATCCACCTGGCAGCGCAAAACCTGGGTATTGATGAAGAAACCGATCAAGCCTTCGGTTTCAGCGCGACCGCGGTTGGCATTCGGCACGCCGATGCGGATATCGCGCTGCCCGGCCTTGCGCGACAGAAACAGCGAAAAGCCGGCCAGCACCAGCATGAACAGGGTCATGCCCTGCGTGCGCGCAAAGGCGTTGAGCCGCCGCGACAGGTCTACACCGAAATCGAAACGCAGGTGCTCGCCCTGATGGCTTTGCGTGGCCGGACGCGGGAAATCCGGTGCGGCGTCCAGCAACGGTTGCTCCTCACCCAACTGGTGACGCCAGTAGTCCAGCTGACGTGCGCCCTCGCCCGCCTCCAGCCAGCTACGCTGCCAGATCGCATAATCGGCGTATTGCAGCGGCAGTTCCGGCAGCGCGGGCTCGCGGCCTTCGCAGTACACCTGATAGCAGTGCACGAACTCCTGAATCATCACATCCATCGACCAGCCGTCGGAGACGATGTGGTGCATGCTCACGATCAGCACATGCTCATCTTCAGTCAGTCGGAACAGATGCGCGCGCAGCAGCGGCCCGGTGCGCAGATCAAACGCCTGGCCCGTGACGGTGGCCACTTGCAGCGCCAGCTCGGCATCGCGCAGTTCGACATTGGCCAGACCGGCCAGATCAATGCTCTCCAACGCCACTGTCTGATCGTGCAGCAGCACTTGCTGTGCCTGATCGCCATCAGTGTGAAACACCGTGCGCAGCACCTCGTGGCGCTCGATCAGGTGATCGAATGCACGGCGCAACGCCGACTCGTTCAACGTGCCGCGCAGACGCAGGCCGGTAGTCATCTTGTACGCGTCGCTCGAGGGATCGAGCTGCCAGAGGAACAGCAGGCGCTGCTGAGCGAAGGACAGCGGAATGGCGCTGACATCATGCCGACTGACCGGCACCGGCAACAGGCTGAAATCCTTGCCTTCCTGGCGCAACCGGGCGAGGAACTGTTGGCGTTGCTCCAGCGACAGGCCGACAAAACGTTTCGCGATGCGTGCAGCAGTGGTCCCGGTCATGCGCCGAATTCCTCCAGTGAATCCATGAACTGGTCCATGTCGCTCCAGTCGTTGTCCGTGCTGTTGTCGGTCAGCGCTGCCGCTTCGACGGCGAGCTCACTGAGCAGCGGTTTTTCAAACAGGCTGCGCAGCGGAAGGCTGATGCCCAGTTGCGTCTTGATCCGGGCGATGACTTGCGCGGCGAGCAACGAATGCCCGCCCAGTTCGAAAAAGTGATCGTCCAGGCCCACCTGGGGCGCATGCAGGACGTCCGCCCAGATGGCCGCCAGGCAGATTTCCACCTCGCTGTGCGGCGCCCGATAACGCGCCTGCAACTGGCTTGCGTCGGGGGCTGGCAATGCCTTGCGGTCCAGCTTGCCGCTGGGCGTCAGGGGCAGCTCGGGCAACAGCAGCATGTGCGTCGGCACCATGTAATCCGGCAGGCTGGCTTGCAACTGGCTGCGAATGCTTTGGCGCAGGGCCAACTGCTCGGCCTCTGTGGAGGCGGCAACGTCCGGCACCGCGTAGGCGACCAACTGCGTGCTGCCCGCCAGTTCGACGGCCAGCACCACGGCCTCGCGCACGCCCGTGCATTGCTGCAGGCGCGATTCGATTTCGCCCAGCTCGAGGCGGAAACCGCGAATCTTCACTTGATGATCGACCCGGCCGATGTACTCGACAGCGCCATCGGCACGCAGTCGGGCGCGGTCGCCGGTACGGTACAGGCGCTCACCGCTGACAAACGGATCGACAACGAAACGTTCGGCGCTCAGACCGGGCTGGGCGTGATAACCCCGCGCCAGACCAGGACCGCCGATGTACAGCTCGCCCACCACACCTTGCGGCAGCAGGTTCATTTGATCGTCGAGAACGTACAGGCGTCGTCCTGCCAGCGCCTGGCCAATCGGCACGCCGCGCCAGGACACCTGCTGCGGGGTCAGCGTGCTGCAATCATGGATGCTCGACACCACGGTGGCTTCGGTCGGGCCATAGGTATTAAGCAGGCGTACATGCCCGAGCCCGGCCTTGTGCCATAGGCGCAGACCCTCGACGGCCATGGCTTCGCCGCCGACATGCACCTGCCGTAGCGCGCCGTAATGCGCGGGCGGGCTGGCGGCGAAGTCCTGAACCAGCGTCAGCCAATAGGCCGCGGGCAAGTCGGCGAGGGTCACGCCGTGCTCGACGATGGCCTGATGGAAGGTGGCGCTGTCCCACAAGCGCTGGTCACGCAGAACGACGGCCGCACCGCGACACAACGGTGGGTAGAACTGCTCGACGAAGCCATCGAAGCTGTGGGTGGCGAACTGCAGGACCCGGTCGCCTTCGCGCAGGTCACTGTAGCTCGCCCCCAGGGTGACGAACTCGGCCAGCGCCGCATGACTGATCGCCACGCCTTTGGGCCGTCCGGTCGACCCTGAGGTGTAAATCACGTAGGCCAGACTGGCCGGATCGATCGGGCCGTCGAGGTTTTGCACGCTGGCGGTTTCGCTGTTCATCCGATCGATGCACAGGCATTGAATATCAGCCAGTTCAGGCAGCCCGGTCAGCTGATCGCTATGGGTCAGCAGCAGTTTCACGCCACTGTCCGCCAACACATGACGCAAGCGTTCGCTCGGCGCGTTCAGGTCCAGCGGCACATAGGCACCGCCAGCCTTGAGCACGGCGAGCAGCGCCACGGGCATGTCCAGCGAACGACCCAGCGCCACGCCGACCAACACGTCCGCGCCGACACCCAGCTCGCGCAGCTGCCAGGCCAGACGGTTACTGCGCTGGTTCAGTTCGGTGTAGCTCAGGCTCGGCGAGTGACCTTCACGGGCGAGGATCAGTGCCAGGGCCTGCGGCGTGCGCTGTACTTGTGCCTCGAACTGGCGATGCGCAGGAGTTGTGGTGTCGGCTTTGGTGGCATTGTCGACATTCAGCAGTTGCGTGCGCTCGTCGGCCGAGAGCATCGACAGCTCAGCGATGGTCTGCAGCGGGTCGGCACAGACAGAGGCCAACAGGTTGCGCCAGTGCCCGGCCAGACGAGCGATGGTCGACTCGTCAAAAAGGTCGGTGGCGTAAGTGAAGGCGGCATGCAGTTGTTCGCCTTCACCGCTGGTGGCCAGCATCAGGTCGCTGGCGGCAGCGTGCGAGCGCTGCGCCAGTGCCTGTTGTTCGGCGGGCAGATTGGCCACGCGCAGGCCGCCGCTCAATTGTTTGTCGAGCAAGTCGGCCACCACGGGCTGGTGATTGAACATCACCTGAAACAGCGGGTTATGGCTCTGACTGCGCTCCGGCTGCAGGGCGTCGATGATGGCGTCGAACGGTAGCTCCTGATGCGCCTGGGCACCGGTCGAGGCGTCGCGGACGATATTCAACAAGTCGACGAAGCGGGTCTGCGCCGTCACTTCACTGCGCAGTACCTGAGTATTGATGAAGCAGCCGATCAGCCCTTCGGTTTCGCTGCGGGTGCGGTTGGCGATCAGGCCGCCGACACGAATGTCGGTCTGCCCGCTGTAGCGATGCAGCAGGCTTTTGAAGGTCGCCAGCAGCACCACGAACAGGGTCACGCCCTGGCGTTGCGCGAGGCTTTTCAGGTTGCGCAGCAGCTCGGGCTCCAGTGCCAGCTCCAGGCGAGCGCCGTCGTGACTGGGCAAGGCCGGATAGGGACGGTCGGTGGGCAGCTCCAGCAGCGGATGCTCTTCGCCCAGGTGGCTGCGCCAGTAGTCCAGCTGACGCGCCTGCTCACCGGATTCCAGCCAGCTGCGTTGCCAGACCGCGTAATCGCGGTACTGCACGAGCAGCGGCTGAAAAGGCAGCGGTTTACCGGCCAGCAGCGCGTCGTAACCGCGAAGCCATTCGTCGATCAGCACGTTCATCGACCAGCCATCGGTGATCATGTGGTGCAGGTTGAGCAGCAGCAGGTGCTCCTGTTCGGCCAGACGCAGCACCTGCACGGTGAACAGCGGCCCGCGCTGCAGATCGAAGGTTTGCGCAGCCTGTTCGGCCATGGCCTGACGCGCACTGGCCCAGCGCTGTTCGGGCGGCAAGGCGCTCAGGTCGGTCAGGCGGATGCTCACTGGCGCTGGCGGCGCAACACGCTGAAATGCCCGGTCGCCCTCCTGGCCGAAGGTGGTGCGCAGGCTTTCATGTCGTTCGACCAGCGCACTGAAAGCCCGCTCCAGCAAAGGCAGCTCCAGCGGACCGTTCAGGCACACCGACATCGGCAGGTTGTAGGCCGCGCTGTGCGGGTCCAGTTGCCAGAGAAACCACATGCGTTGCTGGGCATAGGACAGACCGTCACGCTCGGCCAGCCCGGCACAGGAAGGGATCGGGAACAGCGAGAAATCCATGTTTTCCTTGCGCATGCCGTCGAGGAACAGGCGGCGTTTTTCAAGGGGTAACTCGACAAAACGGCGAGCGAGTTTCTGGGCGTGTTCGGGGTTCATGGGTCGATCCTTGCTGAGTGGGGCTGACCGTCGGGCGGGGTCGTATCAACAAGAACGAATTAGCGAGGAAATATTTAGAAAGGTTTCTCGGGGGTGAGGCTCTGCATTGCACCGCGCACTCAAGAGAGGACGCGGAGCGTCCAGAACTGCATGCCTAAGCGGAGCGCAGGCACGATAATCAAACGCCGGACACTTATCGTTCCACTCGCTCAAACGTGACTATCGTGCCTACGCTCCGTTAGCACGATGATCTGACGGCGTTTACTTATCCGAATGCCCCTGTGCCATGGCGACCACCACTTTGCGTTTGCCGGTGAAGGGTGCGCGGGAGTGGGCGGTGAGCATGTTGTCGAGCATCAGGACGTCGTTTTCCAGCCATGGGAAGCTGACGGTGCATTCGTCGAGTACGCCGCGGATTTCGTCCAGCAGGGTTTCTTCGAGGGGCGAGCCGTCGCCGTAGTAGACGTTGCGCGGCAGGTCTTCTTCGTCCACTACGTCGAGCAGGGTTTCGCGCACTTCCGGTTGCAGGTTGGAGATGTGGAACAGGTGCGCCTGGTTGAACCAGACGGTGTCGTGGGTCACCGGGTGGCGCGATACCGCCTGGCAAATCTGCCGGGTGCGCAGTTCGCCGTCGTCTTTCCATTCGCACTCGATGTTGTGCGCCCGGCAGTAGGCTTCGACCACGCGCTCGTCTTCGCTGTTGAACACCTGACTCCATTCCACATCGAGCCCGTTGCCGTAGTTACGCACGTACATCAGTTTCTTTTCGACAAAGCGCTCGCGAATGCGCGCCGGAATGCGTCGGTAGATTTCGCGGCTGTCGGCGATCGGTGTTTCGCCGCCTGTCTGCGCCGCGATCATGCTGTAGAACCAGATCTTCATCGGCCATTCCAGCGTGTAGGCCTGCTCGTTGTGCAGCGGGATGCTCTGGTGCGCCGGGTACTCGGTCGAGGTGTACACACCTTTGGTGACGTTGCTGCGTGGTGTAGAGCCGAACTCGTAGTTGAGCAGCGGATCGCCGAAACCGGCGGCGAACTCGCGAAACGCTTCCGCACCGCCCACCTCGAAGCCGCGAAACAGAATCCCGCCTGCGCTATACAGGTGCCCGGCGACCAACGGCTTGAGTTCGCCCAGCGCTTCCATCAAGTCCAGACCGGGCTCGGGTGCCTGCACCAGCATCGGCAAGCTGCCCGCCCCTGCCAGCAACGGCCGGATATCCAAACTCAACGCATGACTCATGATGTCTCTCCCTTGATGGCAAAAGCGCCCGAGCCCCTGCGGCCTGGCGCAAAACCAATGTTCAGATTGAACGTACTGCGCTGCTGGAAAATTAGCCGTACCGCCCTATTCATGCGGCATGCGGAGCTGTACCGCGGCGCTGAAACAATTTTTTGCATTTAAACGCAAAAAGTTCTTATAGGAATTCAGTTCTCATTCGTCTTTAACTTAATGCGAGGCTTTTTACGCCCGCGCGTACAGACAGAGGGCACCGCCTTGCGGCCGCTCCACATCGTGAATCGAGATTGTTTATCCATGTCGAAGAAGTCCCGTTCAAAAATCTGGTTTCTCGTCCACAGCTGGCTGGCCCTGCCGATCTGGTTCTTCGTGCTGATCGTTTGTGTGACCGGCACGCTGGCCGTGGTCAGCAAGGAAATCATGTGGCTGGCCAACCCGGAGATGCGTGACAACCGCCCTTCCGACGACGCCCAGCGCCTGAACTTCGAACAGATTCGCGCAACCATCGAACGCAACGAGCCTGACCTGATCGTCGGCACCATCATGCAGCCGGACGGCGACTATTTCGCCTTGAGCGTGTTCATCACCTACCCCGACGGGCGTTCGGTGCCGGCTTACGTCAACCCTTACACCGGGGTGATTCAGGGCATTACCCCGTCGTTCGACTTCCGCCGCTTCACCCGCGCGCTGCACGGCTGGTGGCTGGTGCCGTTTACCAACGGCTATTCGTGGGGCTGGTATCTGGTGTCGATTCTCGGCCTGCCGTTGCTGGCCTCACTGGTGACCGGGCTGGTGGTCTACAAGAAATTCTGGCGCGGCTTTTTCAAGCCCGTGCGTTTCAGCCAGGGCCCGCGCATTTTCTGGGGCGACCTGCATCGCCTCAGCGGCGTCTGGTCGATCTGGTTCATTGCGGTGATTTCCATTACCGGCACGTGGTTTCTGATCCAGGCGATTCTGGGCGACAACCAGATCAGTATTTCCAGCAAATCCCAGGTCGCGTCGATCATCCCGCACAGCGCCGTGCCGCTGACTGCCGACGGCAGACCCGCGCCGACCATCAGCCTGGAGCGCGCCGTGGAAATCGCCAGGGAGCGGATTCCGGGCCTGGAAGCCAGCTTCATCACACCGCCGTTCAATGCCTACAGCAACATGCAGGTGGGTGGACGCAGCTGGTATCCATTGATGTTCCAGACCGCCGAAATCAACCCGTACAGCGGCGAGATTGCCGCCTCGCACCTGCTGTCGGACCGCAACAAGCTGGAGTTCGTCACCGAGTCCATGCGCCCCCTGCACACCGGCGATTTCGGCGGCATATGGATCAAGCTGATCTGGGCGTTTTTCGGCCTGCTGCTGAGCATGATGGTGCTCAGCGGCCTGTTGATCTGGAGCAAGCGTACTGCACTGGCGACGCTCAACGCCCTCAAGCGTGAAACCCGAGCCCGCCCGGCAACGGCCGCTGCAACCCCACGAAACACCTCGCCCTCGCCGCTGGCGACCCGCACCCCGGAGAACAGCCTGTGAGCAAGGCCGCCGCTGTTACACAACCTGCATCGTCACTGAGTCGTTTCTGGCACAAATGGCGCTTCCATATCAACGTGCTGCTGGTGCTGATCCCGCTGGGTTTCATGCCCAAGTACTTTTCCGACAACGCGCTGGATCGTGGCGATCAGGGCCTTGGCCAGCGCGAAGTCGGCGAGATTCAGGTCGGCCCGTGGAGCCTGCGCCTGGCAGAAGACCGCAACGAAGCGCCGCGCCTTTCCGGCCCATCGGGCTACATGAAAAGTTTCAACGCCGCGCTGTGCAACGCCTGCATCGACCGGGTCAAGGCCACTTATCTGCGCATCGGCAAACCGCGCAGCCTGCGCACCGCCGGGGTGATTTTCTTCGGTGGCGGCTACCGCATGAGCGCCTTCATGCAGATCGCGCAAAACACCGATCCCGACGCCGAGCTGTGGATCACCATGGAAGGCTGGGACGGCGCCGTGCATCAGACTTCCATCCCCCTGCAACAGGCTTCGCCCAGCACCATGGCGTGGCTGAAAAAACAAGGAGCCCAACCATGAGTGCCCGCCCTTCCCTGCGCTGGCTGACGGCCAGTGCCTTGTGCCTGCTTGGCCTGAGCAGCAACGCCCTGGCGCATAACCCGATGTGCGAATGCAAACAGATCGACACCGAGCAGATCCGCTGCACCGGCGGTTTTTCCGACGGCAGTGGTGCGCCGGGTGTGACCCTGGACGTGATCGGCTACGACGAAACCATCCTGGTGCCCGGCAAGCTTGGCGAGGACTCGACAGTAACCTTCAAACGCCCTGCCTCCGAGTTCTACGTGCTGTTCGACGCCGGTCCCGGTCACGTGGTGGAAATCGATCAGGCGGACATCCAGGCCCCATGAGCACACCAACCCGACACATCGTCCGTCCGGCAGGCGCCGGGCATGAAACCCTGTACGTCCTGCTGCTGTGCCTGCTGATCCTTGGCAGCGCTGCCGGCGTGATCAGCCTGCACCGTGATACTCAGGAAACGCACAGCGTCGCCAGCCATCAACTGGACGCACGACGCGACCTGAGCGCTGCGGAACAAGGCATTTACGCCGACCTGCGCGTGACCCTCGACGAAATTCGCCTGCTGGCCAGCGAGCAGCAGACGCCGATCACCCCAGAGCAACTGGGCGATGAAGGCTTTGCGCCGTTCGCCAGGGATGCCAGTTCGGTGAGCCGTGGCGACCATGCCTGGCAGATGATCGAGCAGTCCTACCTGGGACTGAGCCGGACGCCGAGCGTGGCCGGTTCGTTTCTGATGCGTGTCGATTCGGGCGAGCAGCCGGACATCTGGATCAACCGTAACGCCTCGCTGGCGGCGGTCAGCGACCTCAGTGACCAGGCCTTGATCGATTCAGGCTGGAAACAGGTCGTCGCGCAATTCGATGCTGGCGTGACCCGTCAGCACCCGCACTGAAACTCCGCATTCCTTTGAAAGAAGACCGCTTGCCCATGCCTATTTCATTCAAACGCCGTCCCTTGCTGCGCGGCCTGCTGACGGGACTGATCGTCGCCCTGCTGGCGCCGTCCAGCTTCGCCGCCGAACCGGCCAAACGCCTGCGCATCGGCATTACCCTGCACCCTTACTACAGCTACGTGAGCAATATTGTCGGCGACAAGGCCGACGTTGTGCCGCTGATCCCGGCGGGCTTCAACCCGCATGCCTATGAGCCGCGCGCCGAGGACATCAAGCGCATCGGCTCGCTGGACGTGATCGTGCTCAACGGCGTTGGCCACGACGATTTTGCCGACCGCATGATCGCCGCCAGTGAAACGCCGAACATCAAGACCATCGAGGCCAACGCCGATGTGCCGTTGCTGGCGGCCACCGGGGTGGCGGCGCGAGGTGATGGCAAAGTGGTCAACCCGCACACTTTCCTGTCGATCAGTGCGTCCATTGCGCAGGTCAACAATATCGCCCGCGAGCTGGGCAAGCTGGACCCGGACAATGCCAAAACCTACACCGCCAACGCCCGCGCCTACGGCAAGCGCCTGCGCCAGATGCGCGCCGATGCGCTCGCCAAACTGACCAAGGCACCCAACGCCGACCTGCGCGTGGCCACGGTGCATGCCGCCTACGACTACCTGCTGCGCGAATTCGGTCTGGAAGTCACCGCCGTGGTTGAACCGGCGCATGGCATCGAGCCGAGCCCGAGTCAGTTGAAAAAAACCATCGACCAACTGCGTGAGCTGGACGTGAAGGTGATCTTCTCGGAAATGGATTTCCCGTCCACCTACGTCGAGACCATTCAGCGTGAATCCGGGGTTCGGCTGTACCCGCTGTCGCACATTTCCTATGGCGAGTACACCGCCGACAAATACGAAAAGGAGATGGCCGGCAACCTCGACACGGTGGTACGGGCCATTCAGGAGTCGGGCGCATGACGGCTGCACAGCACCTCGATATCGTCAGCCAGGGGCCGGGCATCGAATTCAACCAGGTCAGCCTGACCCTCGGGCGCACCACGATTCTCGATCAGGTTCACTTCAATGTGCGCGCCGGCAGCGTACACGCACTGGTCGGCCCGAATGGCGGTGGCAAAAGCTCGCTGATCAAGACCCTGCTCGGGCAGACACCGCATCAGGGCCAATTGAGCCTGCTGTGGCCTGCAGCTCCAGGAATTATCGGCTATGTACCGCAGGCGCTGGAGTTCGACCGTGGCCTGCCGATGACCGTCGACGATTTCATGGCGGCCATGTGTCAGCGACGCCCGGCGTTTTTGGGCTTGTCGAAGCACTACGCGGCAGCGATTGGCGAGGCACTGGAACGGGTCGGCATGCAGGACAAGCGCAAACGGCGCATGGGCGCGCTGTCCGGTGGCGAACGGCAGCGCGTGCTGCTGGCGCAGGGGCTGATTCCTGCGCCGCATTTGCTGGTGCTGGATGAGCCGATGTCGGCGCTGGATGAGGCGGGTATTCAGGTGTTCGAGCGGTTGTTGGGTGAATGGCGCCGAAGCGGGGTCACGGTCCTGTGGATCGAGCATGATCTGGATGCCGTCAGGCGTCTGGCCGATCAGGTCACGGGGCTCAACCGACGCATCCTGTTCGGCGAACCGGCCGCCACCGCGCTGACCCCGGAGCGGCTGCTGACCCTGTTTTCGGCGCACCCGCGCACGATGGATAGCAGCGCCGGGAGGATCGTGTAATGGATTACGAAACCTTTCGCCTGTTCATTCAGGGCCTCGCCTCGTCCGGTTATCTGCCCGAAGCGCTGGCCTATGGTTTCGTGGTCAACGCCCTGCTCGCCGGGCTGTTGATCGGCCCGGTGCTGGGCGGTCTGGGCACGCTGGTGGTGGTCAAGCGCTTCGCGTTTTTCTCCGAAGCCGTGGGCCATGCGGCACTGACCGGGGTGGCGATCGGCATTCTGCTCGGCGAACCCTACACCGGCCCCTATGGCGCCCTGTTCGGCTATTGCCTGCTGTTCGGCATCGTCCTCAATTACCTGCGCAACCGCACCGGGCTGGCACCGGACACGTTGATTGGCGTGTTCCTGTCGGTCTCCCTGGCACTGGGCGCGAGCCTGTTGCTGGTGCTGGCCGGCAAGATCAACGTGCACATTCTGGAAAACGTGCTGTTCGGCTCGGTGCTGACCGTCAACGGCAACGACCTGCTGGTGCTGCTGATCGTCGGTTCGCTGGTCATGGGCCTGAGCCTGCCGCTGTACAACCGCATCATGCTGGCCAGCTTCAACCCGCAACTGGCTGCGGTGCGTGGCGTCGCGGTGAAGACGCTGGATTACCTGTTCGTGATTCTGGTGACGCTGATCACGGTCGCGGCGGTGAAAGTCATCGGCGCGATTCTGGTCGGTGCGTTGCTGGTGATTCCAGCGGCGGCGGCGCGCCTGTTGAGCCAGTCGCTCAAGGGCTTTTTCTGGATTTCAGTGGCTATTGCGACGTTCAGCACCCTGTGCGGCATCCTGCTGCCCATCGTCTTCGACCTGCCTGTGCCGTCCGGCGCGGCAATCATTCTGGTGGCGGGCATGGCTTTCGCCCTCGCCGCCATCGCTCGCGGCACGCTGCCGAGCCTGAAAGGGAATATTGGATAAATGCCTACGTTACGTACTCTGACCCTCGCGCTGATCATGACCGGCCTGTTCAGCAACAGCTTGCAGGCGGCTGACAGCAAAACCGACAGTTCGCAACCGGTGCGAGTGCTGGCCAGCCTGCCGATTACCTATGGCCTGGGCGAGATACTGCTCAAGGACAGCGGTGTGGTGCTGGAGCGGGCTGCAGCGGCCAACCTTCCAGGCTCGCGTCAGACGGCGTATTTCACCGGGCGTGGTGCCGATGCCTTGCGCGGGCTGGCGAACAACGCCGACGCGGTGATCGGCTTGCGCTCGATCTGGGCCGATGACCCGCTTTACCCCAATGCACGGCGCAGCAATATTCGTATCGTCGAGATCGACGCCGCACGGCCGGTGGACGGCAGCTTGCCGGGCATCGCCGTACAGCCGGGTCAGGGCAGTGACGGATTGAACAGTCAGCCATGGCTGGCGAGCAATAACATGGGCCGTATGGCCGATGTGCTGGCAGCAGATCTGGTGCGCCTGGCACCGGCCGCCAAACCGAAAATCGAGACCAACCTGGCGGCGTTCAAGCAGCAGCTACTCAAGCTCAGCGCCAGCAGCGAGGCAGCGCTGGCCGGTGCCGATAATTTGAGTGTGGTGAGCCTGTCGGATCGCTTCAGCTATTTGATCAGCGGGCTGAATCTGGAACTGATCGACACTCAGGCACTGATGGACGAGCAATGGACGCCAGAAGCCTTGAGCAAATTGAGCGCGACCCTGAAGGATAACGACGTGGCCTTGGTGCTCGATCACCGCCAGCCACCCGCGCCGGTCAAGGTGGCCATCGAGGCAGCCGGCAGCAAGCTATTAGTGCTGGGGATCGATGGCGCTGACCCGCTGGCGGAATTGCAGGGGGATATTCAGGGAATTATCGGGGTGCTGGCTGGTAAGGAGTGAGATTATCGTTCGGCACGCTCCAGCGTGGGAATGCGGGTCGCGACGCTCTGCGTCGCCAAGAGGACGCGGAGCGTCCGGAACGGCATGACGACGCGGAGCGTCGCACGATAACGAGTTGTCCGCGCAGACCGACGCAGAGCTTCAGCACGGAGTTGAAATTATCGTTCCTCACAGTGGTGTGACCCCCGAAGGTTGGACAATTATCCACCTACGCTGCCTTGGCAGCCTGCATTCTGTATTCCACAGGACTCAGGCCGTTAAGCTTCAGTTTTATGCGTGAGTGATTGTAATACTCAATGTACTCTTCGATACCCGCC
>NZ_JAHPJG010000016.1:0-166301 GCF_020515755.1 Pseudomonas sp. B20 | reverse complement strand
GACAGAGGGCGTCAACCGTTATTTTGAACTTTTACCGATCTGGCCTTCGCAGCTCCGCCCAGACGTGGGATTCGCCGAGCAAACACGGGAATCCGCAGCAGTAACAGGAATGCACCTATCCCCGCATACAGCGCCCACTCTTTAAGGTCAGCCCGCACGATCCAGAACATATGCAGCAAACCCAGCCCCAGAATCACATAGATGATCCTATGCAGCTTTTTCCAGCGCGCTCCCAGACGGCGCTGACTGTAACGGTTGGAAGTCACCGCCAGCGCAAGCAAGCCCAGCAACGCCAGCGCACCGACGATGATATAAGGACGCTTGACCAGCTCGACACCCAACTGCCCCCAATCCAGCCCCAGAATGAACAGCGCATACATGGTCAGGTGGAGCATCGCATAGGCAAAACACCACAGGCCCAGCTGGCGACGCACCACAACCCATCCGGACCAACCGGTAAGGCGCTGCAACGGTGTCATGGAGAGCGTGATCAGCAGCATGACCAGCGTCGCCACTCCGAAGTTCTCCACAAGGACCTTGCCGGGATCAGGCCCGAGCGCAAAGATCCATGCCTGGTACAACCACCACACAGGCGCAATGCAAGCGGCAAGAAATACAGCCAGACGCAAAAACGGATATCGCATCAATAGTCCTTCCGCAAATCCATACCGGCGTACAAGGCACCCACCTCTTCCTCATAGCCATTGAACATTTTCGTATCGCGCAGATTCGGGCTGAACAGACCGCTCGGCAAGCGGCGCTCACGGGCCTGTGTCCAGCGCGGATGATCGACAGTCGGGTTGACGTTGGCATAGAAGCCATACTCGTTTGCCGCAATGCTTTGCCAGGTGGTCTTCGGCTGTTCACTGACCAGACTGATACGCACGATGGACTTCACACTCTTGAAACCATATTTCCATGGCACCACCAAGCGTAACGGTGCGCCATTCTGGTTAGGCAGCTCCCGCCCGTACATGCCCACCGCCAGAATCGCCAGAGGGTTCATCGCCTCGTCCAGACGCAGTCCTTCTACATAAGGCCAGTCGATCAGTGCGAAATCGGAGCGCTGACCCGGCATGGACTTGGGATCCTCCAGCGTTTCGAAACGGATGTACTTGGCTTTGGAGGTAGGCTCTACCTGCTTGAGCAACGCCGAGATCGGAAAGCCGATCCACGGAATGACCATCGACCAGGCTTCGACGCAACGCAACCGGTAGATCCGCTCTTCCAGCTGGTAAGGCTTCATGAAGTCTTCGAGCGCATAGCGGCCAGGCTTGCCGACTTCACCATCGATCACCACGCTCCACGGCTCGGTCTGCAGAGAGCCGGCATTCTTCGCGGGATCGCCCTTGTCCGTACCGAACTCATAGAAGTTGTTGTAATGGGTCGCGTCCTTGAACGGCGTGATCGCCTCGTCCTTGACGTTGACCGCCTGCCATTTCGTGGCAGGCAGTTTATCCGCGAACCAGCCCGGCGCTTTACCAGGCTCCACATCGGCATACCGCGAAGCATCGGCGGCACCGGCCCAGCGCGGCATTGCTGTGACGGCAAGACCTGCAAGCGAGCTGGCGAGCAATGTGCGTCGCGAGAGATAAATGGATTCAGGCGTGACGTCCGACTCTTTGGAGTCGGACGCAGAAGGAAGTTTGATTAACATGATGACTCCGCAGGCCAGGGAACTGATGCACCAATAGACTACGGAGTATGGTGGAAATTAGATCATTGACTAGGCCTTGCGGCGACGTAATAGATACTGAATCGGTCCGGACAGAGCGTAGGCGAGGAAGATCAGCAGCAAAATGCGCGGTGGGTCGCTAAATACGACAGCAAACACCAATACTACCGCCAGAATCGCAACAAAAGGCACGCGTCCCTTCAAGTCCAGCTCCTTGAAGCTGTTGTACTTGATGTTACTGACCATCAGCATACCGGCGGCCGCCACCAGCAACGCAACGAGAAACGACAGCTTGGAGCCCTGAATCCCGAAATCGCTGAATGCCCAGACCGTGCCGGCCACTACGCCTGCTGCTGCCGGACTGGCCAGGCCGATGAAGTAGCGCTTGTCAGCCTTGCCGACCTGAGTATTGAAGCGCGCAAGACGCAATGCAGCGCCAGCTACATAGATGAAGGCGACCATCCAGCCGACCTTGCCCATGTCGCCCAAGGCCCAGCCGAACGCCAGCAACGCCGGGGCCACACCGAAGGCGACCATGTCGGACAGCGAATCGTACTCGGCGCCGAACGCGCTTTGCGTATTGGTCATGCGCGCCACACGACCATCCAGGCCGTCGAGCACCATGGCCACGAAGATCGCAATCGCAGCGAAGGCGAAATACTTGCTCGCACCAACGGTATCACCTGCACTCATCGCGCTTTGTGCACTCATGGAGCTGATGATGGAGTAGAAACCCGCGAACAGATTCGCCGTGGTAAACAGGTTGGGAAGCAGGTAGATACCCCGATGCCGGACTTGCCGGCCTTCGGCGTCATGCCCTTCTTCTACATGTTCATCGATCGGTAGCAGACTTTCAGCGTCAGAGGCCTTGATGGGCTCTTCAGGACGTTCGCTCATGGAGATTACCTTGCAGCGGTATGAAAAGGTTCGACACAGGTCTGCAGCGAGGGTTCGCCTGCAAACAATTGCAGCTTTATACCAGAGCCTGACCCATAACGAAAAAACGCGACCGATTGGCCGCGTTTTTTTTGTGAAGCTGAATGCTTAGTTCTTGTCTTTGTCGACGATTTTGTTCGCCGCGATCCAAGGCATCATCGAGCGCAGTTTTTCACCGATGATTTCGATGCCGTGCGCAGCGTTGTTACGACGCTTGGCAGTCATCGACGGGTAGCCGGTGGCGCCTTCGCTGATGAACATCTTCGCGTACTCGCCGTCCTGAATGCGCTTCAGAGCGTTGCGCATGGCCTGACGGGATTCGGCGTTGATGACTTCAGGGCCGGTGACGTATTCGCCGTATTCGGCGTTGTTGGAGATCGAGTAGTTCATGTTGGCGATACCGCCTTCGTACATGAGGTCAACGATCAGCTTCAGCTCGTGCAGGCACTCGAAGTAAGCCATTTCCGGCGCGTAGCCAGCTTCAACCAGCGTTTCGAAACCAGCCTTGACCAACTCGACAGTACCGCCGCACAGAACAGCCTGCTCGCCGAACAGGTCGGTTTCAGTCTCGTCCTTGAAGGTGGTTTCGATGATGCCGGTACGGCCGCCGCCAACGCCCGAAGCGTAGGACAGGGCAACGTTCTTGGCGTTGCCGGAAGCATCCTGATAAACCGCGATCAGGTCAGGGATACCGCCGCCCTTGACGAACTCGGTACGCACGGTATGGCCCGGGGCCTTCGGCGCGATCATGATCACGTCGAGGTCAGCGCGCGGCACGACCTGGTTGTAGTGAATCGCGAAGCCGTGGGAGAACGCCAGTGTTGCGCCCTTTTTCAGGTTCGGCTCGACTTCGTTCTTGTACAGCTGGGACTGGAACTCGTCCGGGGTCAGGATCATGACCAGGTCGGCAGCAGCAACG
The DNA here is from genome assembly GCF_020515755.1 of Pseudomonas sp. B20. NCBI lineage: Bacteria > Pseudomonadati > Pseudomonadota > Gammaproteobacteria > Pseudomonadales > Pseudomonadaceae > Pseudomonas > Pseudomonas sp. B20. Next base: position 162,771 of record NZ_JAHPJG010000016.1, on the reverse strand, counting down.
GCAGAAGCGACGTCGGTCACTTTCAGGCCATGAGCCTCGGCCTTGGCGACAGTGGCCGAACCTTTACGCAGGCCGACAGTGACATCAACGCCGGAGTCTTTCAGGTTGCACGCCTGAGCGTGACCTTGCGAGCCGTAACCGATGATGGCGACTTTCTTGCCCTGGATGATCGAAAGGTCACAGTCTTTGTCGTAGAAAACTTTCATGGAAATCCCCTGTTATCTTGGCCACGCAGGCCATTTGCTTAATTGATTTAGATGCTCAGCACTTTGTCGCCACGGGCAATGCCCGTTACGCCACTGCGTACTGTTTCCAGGATAGCGGCGGTGCCGATGGCCTGAATGAAGCTGTCCAGTTTGTCGCTCGTGCCGCTCAGTTGCACGGTGTAAACGCTGGCGGTGACGTCGACGATCTGCCCGCGGAAAATATCCGTGGTGCGCTTGATCTCGGCACGCTGCGCGCCGGTGGCCTTGACCTTGACCAGCATCAGTTCGCGCTCGATGTGAGCGCTTTCCGACAGGTCGACCAGCTTGACCACTTCGATGAGCTTGTTGAGGTTCTTGGTGATCTGCTCGATCACCTCATCATGACCTACGGTGGTGAGCGTCAGACGCGACAGGGTCGGGTCTTCGGTCGGCGCAACCGTCAGGCTTTCGATGTTGTAATTACGCTGGGAGAACAGACCAACGACGCGCGACAGTGCACCCGGTTCGTTTTCCAGCAGCAGGGAAATGATATGGCGCATGATTATGTCCGCTCCGTCTTGCTCAACCACATATCGCGCATGGAGCCGTCCTTGATTTGCATCGGATAGACGTGCTCGGTCACATCGACCTGAATATCCATGAACACCAGCCGGTCAGTCATGGCAAAGGCTTCTTCCATCTTCGGCTTCAGATCCTTCAGGTCCGTAACACGCATGCCGACGTGGCCATAAGCCTCGACCAGCTTGACGAAATCAGGCAGCGACTCCATGTAGGAGTGCGAGTGACGCGCGCCGTAGCTCATGTCCTGCCACTGGCGGACCATGCCCAGCACACCGTTGTTGAGCAGAATGATCTTCACCGGCAGACCGTACTGCAGGCAGGTCGACAGTTCCTGAATGTTCATCTGGATGCTGCCTTCACCGGTCACGCAGGCGACGTGCGCATCCGGAAAGTTTAGCTTGACGCCCATCGCAGCCGGGAAGCCGAAGCCCATGGTGCCCAGACCGCCCGAATTGATCCAGCGGTTCGGCTTGTTGAAGCGGTAGTACTGCGCAGCGAACATCTGATGCTGACCGACATCCGAGGTGACATATGCGTCGCCCTTGGTGACTTCGCAGAGCGTTTCGATAACGGCCTGCGGCTTGATGACCGTGCCATCGCCGCGGTTGTAAGGGAACAAATCACCCGTACCGCGCCACTCGTCAATCTGCTTCCACCACGCGGCAACCGATGCCTTGTCGGGTGTCTCGCCGATCTCTTTCAAGGTGGCGACCATTTCGGTCAGCACGCTTTCGACAGGACCGACGATAGGCACGTCGGCCTTGATGGTCTTGGAGATCGAAGCCGGGTCGATATCGATGTGGATAATCTTGGCGTTCGGGCAGAACTTGCTGGCGCCGTTGATGACACGGTCATCAAAGCGCGCGCCGACGGCCAGGATCACATCGGTGTGGTGCATCGCGAGGTTGGCGGTGTAGCTGCCGTGCATCCCGAGCATGCCGACGAACTGACGATCCGTGCCCGGATAGCAACCAAGTCCCATCAGGGTGTTGGTTACCGGTGCATCGAGCAGTTGCGCCAGTTCGGTCAATTGCGCCGAAGCATTGCCCATGATCACCCCGCCACCGGCGTAGACGATCGGGCGCTTGGCAGCCAGCAGCATCTCGACGGCCTTGCGGATCTGACCGGAATGGCCACGAACCGCCGGGCTGTAGGAGCGCAGCTTGGCTTTTTTCGGGAAGACGTATTCGAATTTTTCAGCCGGGTTGGTCATGTCTTTCGGAATATCGACGACCACCGGCCCCGGACGACCTGACTGCGCCAGATAGAAAGCCTTTTTCAGGATTTCCGGGATTTCCGACGGGTGCTTGATCATGAAGCTGTGCTTCACGATCGGCCGGGAGATACCGATCATGTCGGTCTCCTGGAACGCGTCGGTGCCCACCAGCGTACTGGCTACCTGACCGGAGAGGACCACCATCGGAATGGAGTCCATGTACGCCGTGGCGATACCGGTAATGGCATTGGTTGCACCAGGTCCCGAGGTCACCAGCACCACGCCCGCCTTGCCGGTAGCCCGCGCATAGCCATCGGCCATGTGCGTGGCAGCCTGCTCGTGGCGAACAAGGATGTGGCTCACCGCCGGTTCTTTGAACAGGGCATCGTAGACATGCAGAAGAGCACCACCGGGGTACCCATAGATATGCTCAACGCCTTCGTCACGCAAAAAGCGGACGACCATTTCAGCGCCAGATAAAAGCTCCACGTTGTTCACCTCTAAAACGCCAGAATACCGCCCACTCCGGGACGGGTCTTAATAGGTTTACTGCCAGCAGAGCATGAGCGACGGTGGTCGCCGACTACGTCAGCACTGACTGAGCAAGTATTGGGAGGTCCCTGAGTGTTGCGGAACATTCCCACCCAGCGCGAGGTAACGCGTTGCGGGTGTTACAGGTCGGCGCGGGTGTGCGCCTCATGATCTACCGAGAGGGTCTGCTTCTGGCAGTCCTTCTACAGCGAACTTTGGATTGTTGTGATTCCCCCCCTTCAAGTCAAGCGATCCGTGCGCTTTCTTGAAACCCGGCGAGTGAAATCGCACCGTTTCGGACTGAAATGCACTGTTATGGTAGCTTTCTGCATGCACAGACTTTCAAGGACCCGACATGCATTGGATGATTCTCGCCGCCGCGCTGGCCATCAGCGCAACCAGCCAGGCCGCTTCGATCTACAAGTGGGTGGATGCCCAAGGCGTGACGCACTTTGATGCCCAGCCGCCCACTGGCCAGCCGGTGCAGGAAATCAATGTGCAGACACCGCCACCCGCTGCCGCGCCGGGCATGCCCGCGGACGATGGGGCTGCGCAGCAACGCGAGATTGACCAGAAAGTCAAAAGCCAGGTGAAGGCTCAGGAAGCCAAGCGCGCGGAAAATTGCGAAACCTTGCGCACCAATCTCGCGCAATTACAGAACAATCCGCGCGTGCGCGAGCAGTTTGGAGGGGAATCGAGGCGCCTTACGGATGAGAACCGCAAGACGCGTATCGAAGAAACCAACAGGGCTATCAGCGAATACTGCCGCTAGAAGCGCGCCAATCAGCGCGCTGCTATAATCAGCTGGTCGAACCGCGCCAGATGCGCTTGCAGTTGCCGGGTTTCACTCATGCACCCGGCATAGACCATCTCGGCCATTTCCAGAATGCCGGACGCATTGGGTAATGGCAGGTCGCGCTCAAGGATGACCTTCATCCGCGGCAGGAAAATCCATTGCAGCCACTGGGCGAACTCCAGGGTATCGACGCTGAACGGTTCCTGACTGGCGAGCGCCTGCTCGCTGGGCGGTGTCGCATCCCACCAGCCCAGCAAGCGCAACTCGCGCTCTATCAACAACAGCTGCTCGGCAACCTCAGGCAAACGTCCGTCCATCAGCGAGCCTTTTGACGAGCCAGGGCAGCACCGGCCGCATCACCTTGCTTTTCGCGTGACTGAGCGATCAATCCCCACAGGCTGGCCTGAAGGCTGGTGCGCCCGTTGGCGTAAGTCAGACCACGACGTGCCAGTTGCTCGGCCTGGGCCGCATCGCCCTGAGCCAGACGCACCTGAGCCAGACGATAAAGCACTTGCGGCTCGCGCGGTGCAACCCGCTGCGCACGCTCGAGACTGGACGACGCGCCGTTGAGGTCGCCACTGGTCTGCTGTTGCTGTGCGGTGGTCAGCAATGCCAGTACAGGACCGTCAAGCTGCTCGTCCTCCGACAGACCGCCACCGCTGGACGGGATTCCGGTCGGGGCAGAGGCAGCCGGCATGCTGTAACTGTTGTTCACAGGAGCCTGACTGACCGGGGCCTGATTGACCGGCGCCGCATCGACAGGCGGAGTGTTGACACTGAACGGTGCCTGACTGGCGGGCGCAGAGTAGCTCTGTCCTGCATCAGCGCCACTCGCGCCCGGTACCATCACCACCACGCCCGAATCCTGCGGTACAGCTTGCGGCTGCTGTTGCACCGGAGCGGTGTTGGTGCGACGCGAAGCTGCCGCTCGTTCGCCGTTGGACACCTTGGAGCTCGAATCCACGACCGGAATCGAGCCGCGTTCCACACTGGCGCAGCCGTTCAGCAAGGCCAGTGCCGTTAAAGCTGGAATCCACCATTTATTCACTTCAAAACCTCGATTGCCTAGTTCAACCAACCCTTGACCCAGTCCATCACCTCAGTGGCAGGTGCCGGAGCGCCGCCGCATGTCGCGCCGGGCTGGGGCTCACTGCCGCGAATATACGGCATCTGCACGGCATTCGGGCAGCTAGCATCCGAACCCTGACCAGTCTGCGCATCGACCCACGCCTGAACGACGTTGTCCGGCATCGCCATGTCCAGCGGCAGCGGACCGGCCTTGCGCATGAAACTGGTCCACACCTGAAGAGCACCGGTGGCACCGGTAAACGGTGTCTTGCCGTTGTCGTCGCGGCCCATCCACACCACGGCCAGCAGGTCCTGACTGAACCCGGCAAACCAGCTGTCGCGCGAGTCGTTACTGGTGCCGGTCTTGCCCGCCAGATTCAACGAGCTCGGCAACACGTTGTAAACAGATTTGCCCGTACCTTCGCGCATGACCCGCTGCATCGCATTCTGCACCAGGTATATGGCACCCGGATCGAAGCGCTGTTCAATCTGGAACGGATAACGCTTGAGCGGCTCGCCTTCAGCGGTGAGCACGCTGCGAATACCACGCATCGGCGTATTGAACCCGCCGCTGGCGATGGTCTGATACATGGTGGCCACTTCCATCGGACTCAAGCCACCCGCACCCAGCAGCATCGACGGATAGGCAGGCCATTCGCGCGTCACACCCAGTTTGGCCAGCGTCTTGAACACGCTTGGAATGCCCAGCTCAAGACCCAGCTTGGCGGTCGACAGGTTGTAAGAATGCGCCAGCCCCTGGTACAGGAAGATATTGCCGTGTGACTTGCGATCGTAGTTCTGCGGTTTCCAGATCTGGCCATCGGCGCCTTTGACCTGAAACAGTTCGTCGGCGATCCAGCTGGTCAAGGTGTACTGGCTTGGCCGCTCGAGTGCCGTCAGGTAGATAGCCGGCTTGACCAGCGAGCCGATCGGCCGCACCGCGTCGATCGCCCGGTTGAAGCCCGAGAACCCGGCCTCACGCCCACCGATCAACGCCTGCACTTCGCCGGTTTCCGGGTTGGTGACGACCATGGCCGACTCCACTTCATCAGAGCCCTTGCGCCCGGCGAGCTTCTTGAACGTATCGTCCATGGCAGCCTGGGACTTCATCTGCAGGATCGGATCGAAGCTGGTAAAGATCCGCAGCCCTTCTTCGGTCAAGTCTTCGTCGCGATAATCTTCGCGCAGCTGACGCTTGACCAGATCGAGGAACGCCGGGAACGAGCTGTCGGCGAGGGTCCCGGTCTTGGTCACACCCAGTGGCATTTTCTTCGCAGCGGCAACCACTTCCGGCGTAGCGACGCCCTGCTGCTCGAACAGGTCGAGCACCAGATTACGACGCTCCAGAGCACGCTCCGGATTGCGCCGCGGGTTGTAGAAGGAAGGCCCCTTGACCAGACCGACCAGCATCGCCACCTGATGGATTTTCAGTTCGGACAGCGGCTGGCTGAAGAAATACTGGCTGGCCAGACCGAAACCATGAACGGCTCGCTGGCCGTCCTGACCGACGAACACTTCGTTGAGATAGGCCTCGAGGATTTCCTGCTTGCTGTAATGGATCTCCAGCAAAATGGCCATCATGGCTTCGGTCAGCTTGCGGGTCAGGCTGCGTTCGTTGGTCAGGTAGAAGTTCTTGACCAACTGCTGGGTCAGCGTACTGCCGCCCTGGCGCATCTGCCCCTGTGAGGTATTGACCCAGATCGCCCGGGCAATGGACTTGGGCGACACGCCGAAGTGGTGATAGAAATCCCGGTCTTCGACCGCCACCAACCCATCGAGCAGATAGGGCGGCGCCTGATCCAGCTTGATCAGGATCCGGTCTTCCAGATTCTTCGGGTACAGGCCGCCGATCAGCAACGGCTCAAGCCGTGCCACCGCAAGCTTGGCACCATTGCCCGAAGACAAGTCAGCCACGTAGTCACCGGAAAAGCGCACGCGCACCTGTTGCGCTGCGTCGGTGCCTTCATAGAACTGAAAGCCACGCGTATTGAGGTCGACGGTATTGCCGTTCACCGCTGCGGCGCCGGGCCCGTTCGCCACGCTCTCGCGGCGATAGCCCAGAGCGTCCAGTTCGATGAGAAAGTCATCGCGGCTCAGCTTCTGTCCGACGAACAGCTCCAGCGGCCGTGCATAGACCTTGGCCGGGATGGTCCAGCGCTTGCCGGAGAATTTTTCCTGGACGATTGCATCAAGGTAAATGGCCAGGCCGCCGAGCAGAACCAGGCCGACAATACCGAGCTTCAACGCCCAGCCCAGCCACTTGTTAAGGCTGAGGGGAGGTTGTTTTTTTGCAGAACGAGAGGTGCGGGATCGAGTCATGGGCGCGGATTATACGCACTTTACCGAGGATCGACAGACGCCCGAGTCAGCGGTTTGCAGCCTCGCGCCAAGCGGCCATAATGGCGGCATCGTGTACTTACATTTTGAACACATTCCTGAAGGATCGACCGTGAGCCAGTCTTTGATTGCTGCCCTGCAGAACCCTGCCCTCTTCCCGCATCCGGTGGAGAGTTTCCAGGTCATCGAAACGCACATTTCCTGGGTGCTGCTGACGGGTCCGTATGCCTACAAATTCAAAAAGCCGATGAACTTCGGCTTTCTGGATTTCACCACGCTGGCCCTGCGCAAGCATTTCTGCGAAGAAGAGTTGCGCCTGAATCAGCGTCTGACCGACGACCTCTACATCGAAGTCCTGCCGATCACTGGCACAGAGGACGCGCCACAACTGGGCGGCGACGGCGAAGCCATCGAGTACGCGCTGAAGATGAAGCAGTTCTCGCAGGATGGCCTGCTGAGCACGCTGCAGGCCAACGGTGAAGTGACGACTGCGCACATCGACGAACTGGCCAACCAGATTGCCGGCTTTCACCTGACCTCACCGCAGGTCGGGGCCGAAAGCGAACTCGGCTCGCCCGACAGCGTGATGGCCCCGGTGGTACAGAATTTCGAGCAGATTCGCCCGCTGCTCAGCGAAAAATCCGACCTCGCACAGCTCGATGCCCTGCAGGCCTGGGCAGAGTCGAGCTTTGCGCGACTCAAGCCGCTGCTGGCTCACCGCAAGGCCGACGGGTTCATCCGTGAATGCCATGGCGACATCCATCTGGGCAACGCGACGGTGATTGACGGCAAGGTCGTGCTGTTCGACTGCATCGAGTTCAACGAGCCGTTCCGCAAAACCGACGTCTACGCCGACATCGGCTTTCTGGCAATGGACCTTGAAGACCGTGGCCTGAAGTCGCTGTCGCGGCGTTTGATCAGTCAGTACCTGGAAGTCACCGGCGACTACGCAGGCCTTGAGCTGTTGAACTTCTACAAGGCTTATCGCGCAATGGTCCGCGCCAAGGTGGCACTGTTCACCCAGCCGGCCAATGCCGACGGTTTGCAGCGCGCGGCGACACTTCGTCAATACCGCAACTATGCCAATCTGGCCGAGAGCTACAGCGCAATCCCTTCGCCGTTTCTGACGATTACCCACGGTGTCTCTGCCGTCGGCAAAAGCCACGTAGCAATGCGCCTGGTGGAATCGCTGGGCGCCCTCCGCCTGCGCTCGGACGTAGAGCGCAAGCGCCTGTTTGCCGGCCAGAATCAGGATTTGTACGACGCGCAAGCCAGCAGCACAACGTATGCACGCCTGCATGAGCTGGCCTCCGCAACCCTGCGAGCGGGCTTCTCGGTGGTAATCGATGCGACCTACCTGAAGCGCGAGCAGCGCGATGCGGCGGCAAAGATTGCGGAAAACACCGGTGTGCAGTTCCTGATTCTGGATTGCGAAGCGCCACAGGCAGTGATCGCTGGCTGGCTTGCGCAGCGTCAGGCACAAAACAACGACCCCTCCGACGCGACACTGGAAGTCATTGAGGCGCAGCAGGCCAGTCGCGAGCCGCTCGGCGCCGACGAGATCCTGCGCAGCAAGAAGGTTGCAACCAACGTCAGCAGCGACCTGGACAGCCTTATCGACAACCTGCGTCAGCGCCTGCCGGGCCTGTAAAGAGACACATGGCCGTTGAGCGGTTAATGCTTCACGGCCTTACAGTGATGGCGATATACTGGCGCCATAATTCCAACGCAATGACATGTCGGAGGCCATCATGAGCCACCCCAAACAGATCGACTCACCGCTTTATATGCTGCTGCGCAAAGATGACGTCGAAGGTTTCAATCAAGAGAAACCACATACTGGCACCATCGACATGGTCGGGGGCGACTTCAGGGGGCTGGACCTGCGCGCGCTGGACACCGCCAATATCGACTTCACCGACGCCTACTTTCGCTCTGCCGACCTTCGTGGCCTGGACCTGCGCAATACGCCGATGGAAGGTGCGAGCATCGCTCACGCACAGATTTCAGGGGTGTTCTTTCCGGCTGAACTGTCAGCCGACGAGATTCTGATGTCGGTGAATTTCGGCACGCGCCTGCGCTACCGTACCCACTGATACCGCAAAAACGTTGCAGCCTGCATGCGCGATGCATAGCGGGCTGGCGATGTGTCGCACTCTTTTCATGCCCCTCTTCTTTTGCATGCGCGACCCGGTCACCACCGGCGCTTCGCTGTGCCCAGCACTTTTTAGTCCTTGAATATCAGTCCTGAATCAGGCGCAGGCAACGGCATCCAGGCGGCCAAAAGAAATGTTGACTTACAAATGAGAATCGTTATGATTATCACATCCGGTCGCGAGACTGGACGGTAGCCTGAAAGACCTTGGTTCGGACTTTCAGATTATCTCCTCATCAGGCTAATCACGGTTTTTGACCCGGCTCTTTGCCGGGTCTTTTTTTGCCTGGCGCAAAGCTGCCGATCATTCAAAAGCCATCGCCACTACCATGCGACTCGAGCAGGCCGAGCCTTGCCAGTAAGTCGTCCAGCAAGCTCGATCCTCCCAACCGTAAACGCCCGGCGTTGATCCATTGCAGACCAAATCGCGCGCGGACGAGCGCCATGTAAACACGCGCCTCGTCGAACGTACGGATCCCGCCTGCAACCTTGAGCCCCACTTGCCCGCCTACGTCCGCAATGGACTCCAGCATGATCCGTGCAGCCTGCGGCGTGACATGCCGGGCGGCCTTGCCCGTGCTGGTCTTGATGAAGTCAGCGCCCGAAACAATCGCATCGCGGCACGCATCGAGGATCATTTGCGAGTCACGCAAGTCACCGGTTTCAAGGGTCGCGGTAAGCCTGACCTGCCCGGCACACAAGGCCGAACAGGCCGAGACCATCGCCAGGCCGGGCTGCCGGTCTCCGCCGAGCAGCGCGCGAAAGGGATACACGACGTCGATCTCATCCGCGCCAGCCATCAGCGCAGCGCGTACCTGGGCGATGACTGACTGAACATTGCTGCTGCCATGAGGGAAATTGACCACCGCGACGACCTTGATATGACGAGCCTGTAGGCGATCCAGCGTGGTGCGCGCCAGACACACGAAACGTTGCTGGACGCTGACCGCTGCAACCGGTCCCACAGGCGTACAGGCACGCCGACAGATGCCGACAATGCGCTGCTCCGTGTCGTCTGTATTGAGGGCGAACAGCTCAAGCAACCCGATGACCTGACGCGCCAGTCGCTCATCATCTGCTGTCATCTCTTTCATAGTGTTTCCGCTCTGCAAGACATGAGCGGACGATATACGGCTGCCACGCTTACAGGCACGAGTGACGTGCTTAGAGAAGAAAGCTACAAAAAGACAGGAAAGAACCGACGCAGCCTGTAATGACTTCAACGTAACGCAGCGCATCAATCCGAAGAAAATGCCAGACTTGTCCGATCAGGCACCGCCCCGGAAAACTGGCACCCTGAAACCGATCCCCGAAGAACTGGCCAATGGAGACTTCTTGATATTCCTTTGCACTTCAAGCCACCTGCCCGAAGCCCACAGCAAAGGCTTCGCGCTGGGCGAACATGCGCTGTTCGCCGTGCGCCGCCAGGGCGAGGTGTTCGTCTACAAAAACCGCTGCCCGCATCGCGGTGTTCCGCTGGAATGGCAACCCGATCAATTTCTGGACAGCAGTGCAAGCCTGATCCAGTGCGCTACACATGGGGCGTTGTTTCTGATCGAGAATGGCGAATGCGTTGCCGGGCCTTGCGAAGGCCAGTCCTTGACCGTCATCAAAAGCCGTGAAGACGCCGAGGGCATCTGGGTGTCGCTGCATCTGGAGGCATGACGGAGTCTGAACCGCCTGTAGCCAGATGCCTCAATCCAGGCCGTGCACCTGCAGGCGCCGGTCGATAAAAATCTCCTCCGACGTCAGTTGCGCACCGTAGGCGAGAATTTGCACACCGGCATCAATGGCTTCACGCAACGCCGCCGCGTAAGCAGGATCAATCTCCTGCGCAGGCCGCACAGCGTCGATACCGGTGAGATTGACGCAATACAACAGCACGGCGCGTACGCCTTCGCGCGCCAGCGTCGCCAGTTCGCGCAGGTGCCGCGCGCCACGCTGGGTCACCGCATCAGGGAATGCCGCCACGCTGGAACCGTCGAAACCCAAAGTGACACTTTTCACTTCCAGGTACAGGTAGCCATCCGGGTACTCCAGACGAAAGTCCACACGGCTTTTTTCCTGTCCGTAGGCCACCTCACGCTTGAGCGCCGTGAAACCCGTCAGTTCGCTGATGACCCCGGCGCGCAAGGCCTCTTCAACCAGCGTATTGGCCCGTCCGGTATTGATACAGGCCAGGCGACCCTGCGGGGTTTCGCTGATTTCCCAAGTGCCCGGCAGTTTGCGCTTGGGGTCATTCGAGCGACTGAACCACACGCGCCCGCCGGGCATCATGCAGTTGAGCATCGAACCGGTGTTAGGGCAGTGAATGGTCAGCAACTCACCGCTATCGGTTTCGATATCAGCGAGAAAACGCTTGTAACGCACCAGCAGACGACCCTGTTCAAGCTGCGGAGAAAAACGCATCAGACGCCCCAGCTACGCAGGCCGCGAGCGATTCGCTCGACCGCCTGCTCAAGGCGCGGCAGGCTTTGCGTGTAGGCAAAGCGCACGTGGTGCCCGGCCTGGAAACGGCCAAAGTCCAGCCCCGGTGTAAAGGCAACGTGCTCGGTTTCCAGAAAGTGCCGGCAAAAGGCGAAGGCATCGCCGCCGAACGCGGAGATATCGGCATACAAATAAAAGGCCCCTTCCGGCTCGACGGCAATACCGAACCCCAGTTCGCGCAGCGCTGGCAGCAGAAAGTCCCGGCGGCGGCCGAACTCGGTGCGCCGTTGCTCGAGTATGGCCAGTGTCTGCGGCTCAAAGCAGGCGAGCGCAGCATGTTGCGCCATGCTCGGCGCGCTGATGTAGAGGTTCTGGGCCAGCTTTTCCAGATCGGCCACCGCATCCTCTGGCGCAACCAGCCAGCCCAGACGCCACCCGGTCATGCCGAAATACTTTGAAAAGCTATTGAGGACGAAAGCGTCGTTATCCACTTCCAGCACACTGCTGGCGTCCACACCGTAGGTCAGGCCGTGATAGATCTCGTCCACCACCAGATGGCCATTGCGGGCTTTCAATGCCTGAGACAAGGCTGCCAGTTCGTCACGACTCAATAAAGTGCCGGTCGGGTTGGCGGGCGATGCCACCAGCGCGCCGACACTGTTCTGGTTCCAGTGCGTGGCCACCAGCTCGGGGGTCAGTTGATAGCGCTCCTGCGGACCGACCGGCACCAGTTGCGCCTCGCCTTCTATCAACCGCAAAAAGTGTCGATTGCACGGGTAGCCAGGGTCGGCCAGCAACCAGTGCTTGCCGGGATCCACCAGCAGACTGCTGGTCAGCAACAACGCGCCTGAACCGCCCGGCGTGACCAGGATACGCTGAGGATCAATGTCGACGCCGTAACGCTGAGCGTAAAACCCGGAAATGGCCTCGCGCAGTTGCGGCAGGCCGCGCGCGGCGGTGTAGCGCGTCTTGCCGTCTGCCAGTGCCGCCTGGCCAGCCTTAATGATGGGCTCTGCAGTGGTGAAATCGGGCTCGCCGATTTCAAGGTGAATCACATCATGACCCGCCGCCTGCAATTCATTGGCACGCGCCAGCAGCGCCATGACATGAAAAGGTTCTATGGCGCGACTGCGCGCACTGTAAGGCTGGCTCATGGATATTCCTTTAGGGGCAGGGTGTTAAAACATGATTGTCATCACGGCGCGCCATGATTCTACCCAAGCACCCGCCCGACGGTACGCTTGCAGGCTGAAAAACCCGGCCCCAAGTGCTGAATAAAAGAAAGCTACGACGGTGCGCAGCGACTAGAGTTCATTTAGATGAAGGTCGGATGCGAAATGGCCATCTCCATAAGAAGACGGCGTCGTCATGCTCGACAACCGGGAGTAGCGCACTCCGATTTGATCTGGTAAGTTCGCCCGCTTGCAGCTGCAGGGCCGACGGGTGTCGGTGATGGAACAATCCTGCGCAATAGATTAGAAGAGTGAGAGGCGGTCCAGACATGCCCACCCCAGAAAAGCAACAGAACCATCTAATCAGCGGCTTTGAGCCCTACGTGCAAACGAAGGGTGAAGAGTACATGGGCGAGCCGATGCGCGCGCACTTCACCAAGATCCTGAACAAGTGGAAGCAGGACTTGATGCAAGAGGTCGACCGAACGGTAGACCATATGAAGGACGAAGCTGCCAACTTCCCTGACCCGGCCGACCGTGCCAGCCAGGAAGAAGAGTTCAGCCTTGAACTTCGTGCCCGCGATCGCGAACGCAAGTTGATCAAGAAGATCGACAAGACGCTGCAACTGATCAAGGATGAGGAATATGGCTGGTGCGAATCCTGCGGCGTAGAGATCGGCATCCGCCGTCTTGAGGCTCGCCCGACTGCAGACCAGTGCGTCGACTGCAAGACCCTTGCAGAAATCAAGGAAAAACAGGTCGGTAAATGACCTGGGGCCGCCTTTGACTGAAAAGACGCTTCGGCGTCTTTTTTTGTGCCTGTGGAAGTCACTCTGCGCAACGCATGCCAAGGGAAATTTTTCTCCGGACACTTCTTGTTCCTCACGCTCTGCGCTCGGTGTTATACACAAATCTAACTGACTATCGTGCTAATGCTCCGCGTTGGCATGCAGTTCGTGACGCTCTGCGTCACACAGCGGTTCCGTGATGTCAGGTGGATTGGAGTTCGACTCATGTCACCTTTTCGCCCCTCGGCGAGTTACTTTGATGGGGCCAAAGTAACCAAACCCCCTCGCTCCTGTTTCCGGCCCGACTTCGTCGGGTCCCTTCGCCCTGACACTGATCCGGGGGTCGCCGCAACGGGCCATCCATGGCCCGGTGCGGCTAACTCGGCATCCTTGCCGAGTTACCCCCGGATCAGCGCCAGGACTCAGCCGTCACTAACGTCGCAATTTGCGTCGTTCATGCCATCGCGATCAAAAAAGCACTTCGTTGGCAGCAGCTGCAGATAAAGCATGAGATTGTTCTGACCATCGTTCCAACGCTCCGCGTGGGAATTCAGTTCGTGGGGCTATGCGTCACACGGCGGTTTTCTTTGTCAGGTGGATTGAGATAAGACTCAGATCATCTTTTCTCTCCCCTGCGTTCCACTTGCCCGCCCAAGCCCGTCACCCGTAACATCCCGCCCATGAAAAAACCGGCCTATATAGGGCGCTTTGCGCCGACTCCCAGTGGTTACCTGCATTTTGGCTCGCTGGTCGCAGCCCTCGCCTCCTATCTCGATGCGCGCGCGGCAGACGGTCAGTGGCTGTTGCGCATGGAAGATCTCGACCCGCCGCGTGAAGTGGCCGGCGCACAGGCGGGGATTCTCGAAACGCTCGAGCGCTACGGTTTTGAATGGGACGGCCAGATAGTCCGGCAAAGCGAGCGCCATGACGCCTATGCCGAGATCCTCCAGCGCTGGTTCAATCACGGCCTGGCCTACGCCTGCACCTGCTCGCGCAAACAGCTCGAAGACTTTCAGGGTGTCTATCCGGGTTTCTGCCGCAATGCCGGGCATTCGCCGGACAACGCCGCAATCCGCATTCGCGTGCCGGAGCTGGAATATCGCTTCGAAGACCGGGTTCAGGGCACATTCAAAATGCACCTGGGGCGCGAAAGCGGTGACTTTGTGATTCGCCGGCGCGATGGGCTATATGCCTATCAACTGGCGGTGGTCATTGACGACGCCTGGCAAGGCGTCACCGATATCGTTCGCGGCGCCGACCTGCTCGACTCGACACCCCGCCAGCTGTACCTGCAGGAACTGCTGGGCCTGCCCCAACCGCGCTACCTGCATGTACCGTTGATCACCCAACCCGATGGTCACAAGCTGGGCAAGTCCTATCGCTCCCCACCACTGCCGGCCGATCAGGCGACGCCGCTGCTGCTGCGGGCCTTGCGCGCGTTGGGGCAACCGCTCGATGCACACATGACCGATGGCACCGCGCAGGAAGTGCTCGCCTGGGGCATACGTCACTGGAACGCTGACCTGATACCGCGACTGCGCAATATTGAGGAAGCCCGGATAGACTGATCCAGAGCGGTCGCCGCAAACTGCGACGCAAGGATACTTGCAGGTTATCCGGCATCCGTTAACATGCCGCTCCTCATCTACCAGCGCAGGGAGACCAGATGTACATATACCGGTTGGTTTTGCTTCTGGTGGTCGGCATTTATCTGTTCTCTCCAGCCATCATGGACTGGTGGATCGATGCTACCGGTGCCTGGTATCGGCCCTACATGTTGTGGCTGATCCTGATTGTGGTGACGTTCATTCTGCAGAGCCAGCGAGATGCCGATGAGCTTTAGTCTGACGCAGATGCTGCTGGTCAGCGCCGCCTACCTGTTGGTGCTGTTCGGTGTAGCCTGGGTCAGCGAACACGGTCTGATTCCGCGCTGGATCATTCGTCACCCGCTGACCTACACCCTGTCACTGGGCGTCTACGCCAGCGCCTGGGCGTTTTATGGCACGGTCGGTCTGGCCTATCAGTATGGCTACGGCTTTCTGTCCAGTTATCTGGGGGTGTCCGGGGCCTTCCTCCTCGCGCCGGTGCTGCTTTACCCGATCCTGAGAATTACCCGCACCTACCAGCTGTCATCACTGGCCGATCTGTTCGCCTTCCGTTTTCGCAGCACCTGGGCCGGCGCGCTGACCACCGTATTCATGCTGATCGGCGTGCTGCCACTGCTGGCCTTGCAGATTCAGGCGGTCGCCGACTCTATTGGCATTCTGACCCGCGAGCCGGTGCAGGACCGGGTCGCCGTGGCGTTCTGCGCCCTGATCACCCTGTTCACGATTTTCTTCGGCTCGCGGCACATCGCGACCCGTGAGAAACATGAGGGCCTGGTGTTCGCCATCGCCTTTGAATCGCTGATCAAGCTGATCGCCCTGGGCGGCGTCGGGCTGTATGCCTTGTATGGCGTATTCGACGGCCCGCAACAACTGGAACTGTGGCTGCTGCAGAACCAGACCGCCCTCGCCTCGCTGCACACGCCTTTGCAGGAAGGCCCGTGGCGCACGCTGCTGCTGGTGTTCTTCGCCTCGGCCATCGTCATGCCGCACATGTACCACATGACCTTCACGGAAAACCTCAACCCGCGCTCGCTGGTCAGCGCCAGCTGGGGTCTGCCGCTGTTTCTGCTGTTGATCAGCCTGGCAGTGCCGCTGATCCTCTGGGCCGGGCTCAAGCTCGGCGCCACCACCAGCCCGGAATACTTCACGCTCGGCATCGGTATCGCCGCCAACAGCAAGTCTCTGGCCCTGCTCGCCTATATCGGCGGGCTGTCGGCGGCCAGCGGGCTGATCATCGTCACCACGCTGGCGTTGTCCGGCATGGCACTCAATCACCTGGTGCTGCCGCTGTATCAGCCACCCGCCGAGGGCAATATCTATCGCTGGCTGAAGTGGACACGACGCGGATTGATCGTGGCGATCATCGCACTGGGTTACGGCTTCTACCTGATGCTCGGCGCGCAGCAGGATCTGGCCAATCTGGGCATCGTCGCCTTCGTTGCCACCCTGCAATTTTTGCCGGGCGTGCTGTCGGTACTGTACTGGCCGACCGCCAACCGACGCGGCTTCATCGCCGGGCTGCTGGCCGGCATTTCGGTCTGGGCAGTCAGCATGCTGTTGCCGCTGATCGGCAACCTGCAGGGCTTCTATATTCCCTGGCTGAACATGATCTATGTGCTGGACGACACCAGTTGGCACATGGCAGCCATCGCCTCGCTGGCCGCCAACGTCTTGCTGTTCACCCTGATCTCGCTGTTCACCAATGCCAGCCCTGAAGAAGCCGGGGCCGCCGAGGCCTGCGCAGTCGACAACGTGCGCCGCCCGCAACGCCGTGAACTGCACGCCGTATCGCCGCAGGAGTTCGCCACCCAACTGGCCAAGCCGCTGGGCGCGAAAGCCGCGCAGAAAGAGGTCGAGCAAGCGCTGCGCGATCTCTACCTGCCGTTCGACGAGCGCCGCCCTTATGCCCTGCGCCGCCTGCGCGACCGCATCGAGGCCAACCTGTCCGGGCTGATGGGGCCGAGCGTTGCCCAGGACATGGTGGAAACCTTTCTGCCGTACAAATCAGGCAGCGAAAAATACGTCACCGAAGACATACATTTCATTGAAAGCCGGCTTGAGGATTACCACTCGCGCCTCACCGGCCTTGCCGCCGAACTCGATGCCTTGCGCCGTTACCACCGCCAGACCCTTCAGGAACTGCCGATGGGCGTTTGCTCGCTGGCCGAAGATCAGGAGATCCTGATGTGGAACAGGGCCATGGAAGAATTGACCGGCATCGTCGCCCAGCGCGTGGTCGGTTCGCGACTGGAAACCATTGCCGAGCCGTGGAAGGGCCTGCTGACCGGTTTTACCAGCCTGCCCGATGAGCATTTACACAAGCAGAAGCTCGGTCTGGACGGCCAGACACGCTGGCTCAATCTGCACAAGGCAGCCATCAACGAGCCCCTGGCGCCAGGCAACAGCGGGCTGGTGGTGCTGGTCGAAGACCTGACCGACACGCAGATGCTCGAAGACAAGCTGGTGCATTCGGAACGTCTGGCAAGTATTGGCCGACTGGCCGCCGGTGTGGCGCACGAGATCGGCAATCCGATTACCGGTATTGCCTGCCTCGCCCAGAACCTGCGCGAAGAACGCGAAGAAGACGGCGAACTCAAGGAAATCAGCAGCCAGATTCTCGAACAGACCAAACGCGTATCGCGCATCGTCCAGTCATTGATGAGCTTTGCCCACGCGGGCGCTCATCAGCATAGCGACGAAGCCGTTTGTCTGGCCGTGGTGGCCCAGGATGCTATTGGTCTGCTGGCTCTGAACCGGCGCAATTTCGAAGTACACTTCTACAACCTGTGCAACCCCGAGCACTGGGCTGTCGGCGATTCGCAGCGACTGGCGCAGGTGTTGATCAATCTGCTCTCCAACGCCCGTGATGCCTCCCCGGCAGGCAGTGCAGTCAGGGTCAGAAGCGAAGTATCCGAGCACACTGTGGACTTGATCGTCGAAGACGAAGGCAGTGGGATTTCAAAGGCAATCATGGACCGATTGTTCGAGCCGTTCTTCACCACCAAGGATCCCGGCGAGGGAACCGGACTTGGCCTGGCGCTGGTCTATTCCATCGTTGAAGAGCATTATGGACAAATCACCATCGACAGCCCGGCCGATCCCGAGCAGCAGCGTGGAACCCGTATTCGGGTGACCTTGCCACGCCATGTCGACGCGACGTCCACCGCGAACTGAGACCGTCGAGAGAACTGAATCAATGCCGCATATTTTGATCGTCGAAGACGAAACGATTATCCGCTCAGCCCTGCGTCGCCTGCTTGAACGCAACCAGTATGAAGTCAGTGAAGCCGGCTCCGTTCAAGAGGCTCAGGAACGCTTCAGCATCCCGTCGTTCGATCTGATCGTCAGCGACCTGCGCCTGCCCGGCGCGCCCGGCACCGAACTGATCAAGCTCGGCGAAGGCAAACCGGTGCTGATCATGACCAGCTACGCGAGCCTGCGCTCGGCAGTCGATTCGATGAAGATGGGCGCGGTGGACTACATCGCCAAACCCTTCGATCACGATGAAATGCTCCAGGCGGTCTCGCGGATCCTGCGTGATCGGCAGACGGTCAAGCACCTTCAGGACGAACGCAGCGCCACAGCCAGGACCAGCAGTGCTGAAAAAAGCCCGGCTCAGAACCATAACGGCGAGATCGGCATCATCGGCTCATGCCCGCCCATGCTGGATCTCTACAGCAAGATCCGCAAAGTCGCCCCGACGGATTCCAATGTCCTGATTCAAGGGGAGTCAGGCACCGGTAAAGAGCTGGTCGCCCGCGCCCTGCACAACCTCTCACGCCGCGCCAAGGCGCCGATGATTTCCGTCAACTGTGCGGCCATTCCAGAATCGCTGATCGAGTCCGAACTGTTCGGTCACGAGAAAGGCGCGTTCACCGGAGCCAGCGCAGGCCGCGCAGGTCTGGTCGAGGCCGCTGACGGTGGCACGCTGTTTCTCGATGAGATCGGCGAACTGCCGCTGGAAGCCCAGGCTCGCCTGCTGCGCGTGTTGCAGGAAGGCGAGATTCGGCGCGTCGGCTCGGTGCAATCGCAAAAGGTCGACGTGCGCCTGATCGCCGCGACCCACCGGGACCTGAAAACACTGGCCAAAAATGGCGAGTTTCGTGAAGACCTGTTCTATCGCCTGCACGTCATCGCCCTGAAACTCCCGGCGTTGCGCGAACGTGGCAACGACATCCTGGAAATCGCCCGTGCGTTCCTGGTCCGTCAAAGCAGCAAGGTCGGACGCGACGACCTCAAATTTGCACACGACGCCGAACAAGCGATCCGCCATTACAGCTGGCCGGGTAACGTACGCGAGCTGGAAAACGCAGTGGAGCGCTCGGTGATTCTCTGCGAGAACCC
The DNA here is from genome assembly GCF_020515755.1 of Pseudomonas sp. B20. NCBI lineage: Bacteria > Pseudomonadati > Pseudomonadota > Gammaproteobacteria > Pseudomonadales > Pseudomonadaceae > Pseudomonas > Pseudomonas sp. B20. Next base: position 143,563 of record NZ_JAHPJG010000016.1, on the reverse strand, counting down.
GGAAATCACCGCTGACCTGCTGGGTATCGACATCGAGCTCGACGGTCTGGATGACGACGAGTACATGGGCATGGCGCCTTTACCGGGCTCTTCCGGCTCGTCGGGCAACGAGCCCGCCGAAGACCTGTCGCTCGAAGACTATTTTCAGCACTTCGTTCTGGAGCATCAGGACCACATGACTGAAACCGAGCTGGCGCGCAAACTGGGCGTCAGTCGCAAATGTCTGTGGGAACGCCGTCAGCGTCTGGGTATCCCGCGGCGCAAGGGCGTGGCCAGCGAGACATAAAATCAGCCCAAGGCTCTGGCACGCGGTGCGCAGGGCGGGGACAAACTGTTACCTCAAGCGTTTCACGTAACAAAAGCCGGGTCTTACGGTAACGCAGGCCCGGCTTTTTTGTGTGCGCAAAAACGCCCTGCTGCCCGCCAAGCCCCGGTTTACGGGGCTTGGCAAAAGTTGGCACAGCTTCTGCTATATGCTTGGTACAAGAAGAACAACAAGCAGTACGACACCCACAATAAAAACAATACGAATCGACTCACGCATAACAAGAACAACACGGCGGAGGCGCAGCTAACTGATTCTTTTGGAGAGGAGTTGTATTTGGGGCTTGCCCCGCAACCAGGCCGAGAACAACAAAAACTACCCTTAGGTAGCGCCTGAACTGGTTGGATCGAATGATCATTGCAACGCAGCGACCAAAGCAATCCGTTTGCTCTTGACTCCCGACTGGGAGGTTTCACAGACGCAAGTCTCGTGAATGGGCACTCAACAAAAACAAGAAGCCCAGGCAGAAAACAATAATAAAGAGCACACACTTTGGGGGAGCTTCGGCTCCCCCAGTAGCTTCCCCGCCTTGATCCGCGCCATCGTTTACCCTTCCGCGACAGCTTCCTACACCATCACTCGACTAAATGCTAGAATCCCCGCCCATCATGCGGTCATTCCACGTTTTTGGCCGAATATTCCTTCAAACAGTGCATCCCATGCTGAAGAAGTTGTTCCAGTCATTTCGTTCCCCACTGCGCAAACCGCAGCAACATACGCGCACCACGCCTGAAGTGCTCAACAGCAGCCAACATTCGCTGCAACGCAGTCAGTTCAGCCGCTATGCCGTGAATATCGTCGAGCGCCTGCAGAATGCCGGCTACCAGGCCTATCTGGTCGGCGGCTGCGTACGCGACATGATGCTCAACATCACGCCCAAGGATTTCGACGTCGCCACCAGCGCCACGCCCGAACAGGTGCGTGCCGAATTCCGCAACGCGCGGATCATCGGCCGCCGGTTCAAGCTGGTGCACATCCATTTCGGTCGCGAAATCATCGAAGTCGCGACGTTCCGCGCCAATCATCCTCAGGATGATGAAGAAGAGGACAGCAACCAGTCCTCGCGCAATGAAAGCGGACGCATCCTGCGTGACAACGTATACGGCACGCTTGAAGAAGACGCCCAGCGTCGCGACTTCACGATCAACGCGCTTTACTACGACCCGGTCAGCGAGCGCGTTCTGGATTACGCCAATGGCGTGCACGACATCCGCAATCGCCTGATCCGCCTGATCGGCGATCCGGAGCAGCGTTATAAAGAAGACCCGGTGCGCATGCTGCGTGCCGTGCGTTTCGCGGCCAAGCTGGACTTCGGCATCGAGAAGCACAGCGCTCAACCGATCCGCGCACTGGCGCCGATGCTGCGTGACATTCCGTCGGCACGCCTGTTCGAGGAAGTGCTCAAACTGTTCCTCTCCGGACACGCCGCCCCCACCTTTGAAATGCTGGTGGACCTGGAACTGTTCGAACCGTTGTTCCCGGCCAGCTCCAAGGCCCTGGAATACAACCCGACCTACACCCATACGCTGATCAGCAATGCGTTGATCAATACCGACCTGCGCATCAAGCAGAACAAACCGGTCACACCGGCGTTCCTGTTCGCGGCCCTGCTCTGGCCTGCACTGCCGGCCAAGGTGCTGCGTGCCCAGGAACGCGGCATGCCGCCGATCGCAGCCATGCAGGAAGCCGCTCACGAACTGATCATCGAGCAGTGCCAGCGCATCGCGATTCCCAAGCGCTTCACGTTGCCGATTCGCGAGATCTGGGACATGCAGGAGCGCCTGCCGCGCCGTTCGGGCAAGCGTGCCGACCTGCTGCTCGACAACTCGCGGTTCCGCGCCGGCTACGATTTCCTGCTGTTGCGTGAAACAGCGGGCGAGCAGACCGATGGTCTGGGCCAGTGGTGGACCGATTATCAGGACTGCAACGACAGCGAACGCCGCGACATGATTCGCGACCTGAGCAACAAGCCTGAAGCGGCGGGCACAGCCCCGCGCAAGCGCCGTCGTAACAGCGGCGCCAAACGCAAGCGCACCACGGGCGAGGCGCAAAGCGGTGAATGAACCGCTGTTGGCCACTGAACGCGTGTATATCGGTCTGGGCAGCAACCTGGCTGACCCGGCCGAACAATTGCGCAGCGCCCTCAAGGCCATAGCGCAGTTGCCCGACTGTCAGTTGAGCGGCGTGTCGTCCTTCTATATCAGCGACTCGCTACTGCCCGGCCAACCGCGCTTCACCAATGCCGTTGCGGCAATCGACACCTCCCTGGCGCCCCTGACGCTGCTTGATGCGCTACAGGCCATCGAGCTGGACCAGGGCCGCGAACGCCACGAGCGCTGGGGGCCACGCACGCTGGACCTCGATATCCTTCTGTTCGGCGACCGTCTGATCGACGAGCCACGCCTCAAGGTGCCGCATTATCACATGCAGGCCCGGGCCTTCGTGCTGTACCCGCTGGCAGAGCTGGCTCCAAGGCTGACACTGGCAGACGGCCGACCGCTGAATCGTCTGCTCGATGAATGCCCGTTCACAGGTCTTGAGCGTCTGCCCGCCGAGGCATGAAGCCTGTCTGTCACCGCGCCGGTGTAACCGCTCAGACGCACAGGTAACACCTTCAATTGACTTCACGCCCCCTCCTCACGAAGATAGGCCTCCCGCCGCCACACCACAGGCGAACGGGCGCGAAACAGGCCTTTGCAAAACATCGCGACACGACGGTGTGCCTGCTTTTCCAGGATGACTCTCACGCGCTGAGCACCCGTCTTCACAGCGCCTGATGGAGGACTTTACATGCCGAACATAACCGTTACGTCGCTGCTGGCCATGAAGCAGAAGGGTGAGAAGATCACCATGCTGACCTGCTACGACGCAACCTTCGCCCACACGGCCTCCCAGGCGGGTGTCGAAGTGCTGCTGATAGGCGACTCGCTGGGCATGGTCCTGCAGGGTCACGACAGCACCCTGCCTGTTACCACGGCTGAAACGGCGTACCACGTTGCCTGTGTGAAACGCGGCAACCAGGGTGCGATGATTCTCGCCGACCTGCCGTTCATGGCCAACGCGACGCTGGAGCAGACCCTGATCAACAGCGCGACGCTGATGCAGGCAGGCGCACACATGATCAAGGTCGAAGGCGCTGCCTGGCTGGCCGAGTCGATCCGTTTGCTGGCCGAGCGCGGCATTCCGGTGTGCGCACACATGGGCCTGACCCCACAGGCCGTCAACGTGCTGGGCGGCTACAAGGTTCAGGGCCGGCTGGAAGCGCAGGCGCGGCAGATGCGCGCCGATGCCATCGCACTGGAACAGGCGGGCGCAGCGATGATCCTGCTGGAGTGCGTGCCCAGCGAACTGGCCGAGGAAATCACCCAGGCGGTGAAGGTCCCGGTCATCGGCATTGGCGCCGGCAGCGCCACTGATGGTCAGGTCCTGGTGCTGCACGACATGCTCGGCCTGTCCATCACCGGACGCGTGCCCAAGTTCGTGAAAAACTTCATGACCGGTCAGCCCGATATCCAGTCGGCTATCCGGGCCTACGTGGCCGCAGTCAAAGACGTCAGCTTTCCGGCCACTGAACACGGATTCTCGGCATGAACACAGTAAAAACCGTACAGGACCTGCGCGCCGCTGTTGCGCGGGCACGCAGCGAAGGCAAGCGGATCGCGCTGACCCCGACGATGGGCAACCTGCACAGCGGCCACGCCGCGCTGGTCACCAAGGCGGCGCAGCGTGCCGATTTCGTGGTCGCCACTATTTTCGTCAATCCCCTGCAGTTCGGCCCCAACGAAGACCTGGCCACCTACCCTCGCACGCTGGCTGCCGATCAGGAAAAACTCCTGCAGGCCGGTTGCAACCTGCTGTTCACCCCAAGCGTCGAAGAAATCTACCCGCACGGCATGGCCGACCAGACACTGGTCAGCGTGCCGCACCTGTCGCAAGGCCTGTGTGGCGCCAGCCGTCCCGGCCATTTCGAAGGTGTCGCCACCGTGGTCAGCAAGCTGTTCAACATGGTGCAGCCTGACCTGGCGATCTTTGGTGAAAAAGACTTCCAGCAACTGGCCGTGATCCGGTCCATGGTCCGTGATCTGAACATGCCGATCCAGATCATCGGCGAACCGACGGTACGTGCCGACGACGGCCTGGCGCTGTCCTCGCGCAACGGTTATCTGAACGACGCTCAGCGCGCCGCTGCACCCGCGCTGTATCAGGCGATCCGCCAGATCGCCGACGCGATCAAGGCCGGCGAGCAGGATTTCGACGCGCTGCTGGCGAGCAAGAAGCAGCAACTGGAGGCTGCCGGTTTTCGTATCGACTACCTGGAGATACGCGATGCCACCAGCCTGCGGGCGACGACTGCCGACAATCGCGACCTGGTCATCCTCGCAGCGGCATTCCTGGGCAAAACCCGCTTGATCGACAACCTGCACCTGACCAGAAGCTGACAGGATGTGCGCTGGCAATGAACTAAGACACACCGGTAATGCCATACCGGTACAGGTTGCCTGAACCACAACCGGCAGTATTCGAGACAAAACCCCGGTTGCCTGTGTGCGAAAAAGTACCGGGGTCATGTAAGGCGAGGCGCAGACAAACAGGTACGCGAAGGGTAGTCTGCGATGTGTAGCCCGTGAGAAAGCTTGCGACCTCGCTCCAAGAATATCCAAAGACAGAACCAGTTAAAGGAAACCCGCAGCGATGGCGTACTACCGCACTCCTTCCGATGTGACCGCTCTGCCCGCCTGGCAAGCGTTGAACAAACACCGCCAGGCCATGCAGAACTTCAGCATGCGCGAAGCGTTCAACACCGACCCGCAGCGCTTCAGCCAATTCACTCTCAGCAGCGCTGGCCTGTTTCTCGATTACTCCAAAAACCTGATCACCACCGAGACCCGCGACCTGTTGGTCAGCCTGGCGGGCGAAGTGGGCCTCAAGGATGCGATCAAGGCTCAGTATGACGGCGAGCTGGTCAACTCATCCGAAGGCCGCCCTGCCCTGCACACCGCTCTGCGCCGCCCGGTAGGCGACAAGTTGAAAGTCAACGGCGTCGATGTGATGCCGGACGTACACCGCGTACTCAATCAGATGACCGAACTGGTCGGCCGCATCCATGACGGCCTGTGGCGCGGTTACACCGAAAAACCGATCACCGACGTGGTGAACATCGGCATCGGCGGCTCGTTCCTCGGCCCGGAGCTGGTCTCCGAAGCGCTGGTGGCCTACGCGCACAAAGGTGTCCGCTGCCATTACCTGGCCAACATCGACGGCAGCGAATTCCATGAGCTGTCGATGAAGATTCGTGCCGAGACCACGCTGTTCATCGTCTCGTCGAAATCCTTCAACACGCTGGAAACCCTGAAAAACGCGCAGGCTGCACGTGCCTGGTACCTGGCGCAGGGCGGCTCGGAAGTCGAACTGCATCGCCACTTCATCGCGGTGTCCAGCAACAACGCGGCGGCCGTGGCCTTCGGCATCCGTGAAGAAAACATCTTCCCGATGTGGGACTGGGTCGGCGGTCGCTATTCGCTGTGGTCGGCCATCGGTCTGCCTATCGCGCTGGCCATCGGCATGTCCAACTTCAAGGAACTGCTGTCCGGTGCCTACACCATGGACCAGCATTTCCAGAGCGCGCCGTTCGAGCAGAACATGCCGGTATTGCTGGGCTTGCTGGGCGTCTGGTACGGCAATTTCTGGGGCGCACAAAGCCACGCGATCCTGCCGTACGATCACTACCTGCGTAACATCACCAAGCACCTGCAACAACTGGACATGGAATCCAACGGCAAGAGCGTCCGTCAGGACGGTACGCCGACGTCGACCGACACCGGACCGGTTATCTGGGGCGGCGTGGGTGCCAACGGTCAGCACGCTTACCACCAGTTGCTGCACCAGGGCACGCAGATGATTCCGGCCGACTTCATTGTACCGATCGTCAGCTTCAACCCGGTCGCCGACCACCACCAGTGGCTGTACGCCAACTGTCTGTCGCAGAGCCAGGCACTGATGATGGGCAAGACCCGCGCAGAAGCCGAGGCAGAACTGCGCGAGAAGGGTATGGACGAGCAAGAGGTGCAGAAGCTGGCACCGCACAAGGTCATCCCCGGCAACCGTCCGAGCAACACGCTGGTGGTCGAGCGCATCAGCCCGCGTCGTCTTGGCGCGCTGGTGGCCATGTATGAACACAAGGTGTTTGTACAGAGCGTGATCTGGGGCACCAACGCCTTTGACCAATGGGGTGTGGAGCTGGGCAAGGAAATGGGCAAGGCGGTGTACCAGCGCCTGACCGGCGGCACCGAAGAGCCGGCTGACGATGCATCGACCCAAGGCCTGATCAACTACTTCCGCGGCCGTCACCGCGGCTGATTTGTCCCTCTCGTTCCCACGCTCTGCGCTCAGCGTTACGCAGAAGTCTTGATGAGTAGGGGAAACGGGGCTTTTGTGGAGCGAACCTGTTCGCGAAGGCGTTATGTCAGACGCAGAAACTTCTGCGACTGCACAGGCCCTTTCGCGAACAAGTTCGCTCCCACGCCCTGCGGGCAGAAGCCCTGTACATCTTCAGCGGATGTACGCTCTCCTTGTGGAAGTCTTGATGAGTAGGGGAAACGGGGCTTTTGTAGGAGCGACCGGGGCGGCGATCCGCCTTCTTCGCGAAGGCGTTATGTCAGACGCAGAAACTTCTGCGGCTGCACAGGGCCCTTTCGCGAACAAGTTCGCTCCCACGCCCTGCGGGCAGAAGCCCTGTACATCTTCAGCGGATGTACACTCTCCTTGTGGGAGTCTTGATGAGTAGAGGAAACCGGGCTTTTGTAGGAGCGACCGGGGCGGCGATCCGCCTTGTTCGCGAAAGCTTTATTTCGAGTGATACATCTTTAGCGGATGTACCGGCCCTTTCGCAAGCAAGCGAAGGGTCGCACGGTCCGTTACCACAAAAGTCTCTTTGCCGTACTTCCCTCCCCGATGCCCGAGCTCGACATGGAATTCATCCGTACCCGCATCGAAAACCAGGTCATCAGCCTTACCGGCCTGGCCCTGGGTCAACTGGATCTGGAAAACCCCAAGGGCGACCCGGGTCTGTTTGGCCCTCAGGCGGTGTGCTGGGAGGTGCATGGCGATTTCACCAGCATGCTGGTCGGCGGCATCAGTGCATTGATGCTGCAGGCGCTGCACCCTCTGGCGCTGGCGGGCATCTGGGACCACTCCAACTTTCGTCAGGACATGCTTGGCCGCCTGCGGCGTACCGGGCAGTTCCTGTCCGGCACCACCTACGGCTCCACACGCGATGCCAACTGGCTGATCGACAAGGTCCGCAACATTCACCTGAACATCGTCGGCACCGCGCCCGATGGCCGGCCGTATGCCGCCAGCGATCCGGATTTGCTGACCTGGGTGCATGTGGCCGAAGTCAGCAGCTTTCTCGCAGCACATGTGCGCTATCTGAACCCGGACATGCCGCTCGCCGCTCAGGACGCGTACTACGCTGAAACAGCGCTGGTGGCCGAGCGACTCGGCGCGCGCAACGTTCCGCGCTCGCGTCAGGCCATTGCTGACTACCTGGCAGACATTCGCGGCCAACTGGTGTGTGACGCGCGCAGCCGCGAGGTAATGCGCCTGCTGCTCGATGCCCCCGCACCCAACTGGCTGGCCAAGCCGTTTGGCGTGTTGATGATGCGCGCCGGTATCGAGCTGCTGCCGGACTGGGCCAGCGACATGCTCGACGTCACGCAAAGCCCCTTCAAACGCCGGATGATCCGCCTGGGCGTCAACAGCACTGCGCCCATTCTGCGCTGGGCCGTGCGCGACGGATCGGCGCAACGTGCCAGACGCCGCATGGACGTTTGAACGAGGCATGACGGTTTTCGGCAAACCGTGACCGGGCGGTTCACGGTTGGAACCTGCCTGCCTATCTGTGCCACCATGAGCGCTCAATAACAATGAGGATCAGCACCATGCACGACGTCGTTATCGTCGCCGCCACCCGTACCGCCGTGGGCAGTTTTCAGGGCTCACTGGCCTCTGTCGCCGCAGTCGACCTCGGCGCAGCGGTCATTCGTCAACTGCTTGCCCGCACCGGCGTGGATGGCGCGCAGGTCGATGAAGTCATCATGGGTCAGGTGCTGACCGCAGGCGCTGGTCAGAACCCTGCGCGACAGGCAGCCATCAAGGCCGGCCTGCCCTTCTCGGTACCGGCCATGACCCTGAACAAGGTCTGCGGCTCCGGCCTCAAGGCCCTGCACCTGGCGACCCAGGCGATTCGTTGCGGCGACGCCGAGATCATCATCGCCGGCGGTCAGGAAAACATGAGCCTGTCCAACTACGTGCTGCCGGGCGCACGCACCGGATTGCGCATGGGCCACGCCAGCATGGTCGATACGATGATCACTGACGGCCTGTGGGATGCATTCAATGATTACCACATGGGCATCACCGCCGAGAACCTCGCGCAGCAGTACGACATCAGCCGCGAGGCCCAGGATGAGTTCGCCGCCCTGTCTCAGCAGAAGGCGCTGGCTGCGATTGAAGCCGGACGCTTCGTCGATGAGATCACCCCGACCCTGATCCCGCAACGCAAGGGTGATCCGCTGTCCTTTGCAACAGACGAACAACCCCGCGCCGGCACCACCGCCGAGACCCTGGCCAAGCTCAAGCCCGCCTTCAAAAAGGATGGCACGGTCACCGCCGGCAATGCCTCATCGCTGAACGACGGGGCTGCCGCCGTGATGCTGATGAGTGCCGCCAGAGCCGAGCAACTGGGCTTGCCGGTGCTGGCGCGCATTGCCGCCTATGCCAACGCCGGCGTCGACCCGGCCATCATGGGCATCGGGCCGGTCAGTGCCACGCGTCGCTGCCTGGACAAGGCTGGCTGGTCGCTGGCCGAACTGGACCTGATCGAAGCCAACGAAGCCTTTGCCGCACAGTCCCTGTCGGTCGGCAAGGAGCTGGGGCTGGATCCGCAAAAGCTCAACGTGAATGGTGGCGCTATCGCCCTTGGTCACCCGATTGGCGCATCGGGCTGCCGCGTGCTGGTGACACTGCTGCACGAGATGATCAGGCGCGATGTGAAGAAGGGCCTGGCCACGCTGTGCATCGGTGGTGGTCAGGGGGTTGCTCTGGCGCTCGAACGCTAGAGCAGGAAGAAGGCGCGGGACAGCCCGCGCCTTGCGTCATCAGGCGGCTGCGGGCGCCACTTCCATGTCAGCGGGCTCCGGACGCTTGATCAGCGCGTAGATCACACCGGTCAGCACGCTGCCGGCGATGATCGCCAGCAGATAAAGCAGCGCATGGTTGATCGCGTTGGGGATCAGCATCACGAACAGGCCACCATGCGGTGCCATCAGCTTGCAGCCGAAGTACATCGACAACGCACCGGTCAGCGCGCCACCCACGACACTGGCCGGAATCACCCGCAACGGGTCCTTGGCAGCGAAGGGGATGGCACCTTCCGAGATGAAGCACAGCCCCAGCACGAACGCCGCCTTGCCTGCCTCACGCTCGCTCTGGGCGAACTTGCGGCGAGCCAGGATCGTGGCGATGCCCATACCGATAGGCGGCACCATACCGGCAGCCATGGCGGTGGCCATCGGCGCGTAGCTCTGGGATGCCAGCAAACCGACCGAGAACGCATAGGACGCCTTGTTGATCGGCCCACCGAGGTCGACGCACATCATTGCGCCCAGCACCACGCCCAACAGGATCGCGTTGGTGGTGCCCATGCTGTCGAGGAAGTGCGTCAACGCTTCGAGCATCCCGGCAACCGGCTTGCCGACCACGTAGATCATCACCAGACCGGTGAACAGGCTCGACAGCAACGGGATGATCAGAATCGGCTTGAGCGCTTCGACGCTGGCCGGCAGACGTGCGTAGCGGTTGATCGCGGCAGCACTGTAGCCGGCCAGAAAGCCCGCGACGATACCGCCGATGAACCCGGCACCCAGCGTACTCGCCAACAGGCCACCGATCATGCCGGGTGCCAGCCCAGGACGGTCAGCAATCGAATAGGCGATGTAACCGGCCAGCAACGGCACCATCAGTTTGAATGCCGCTTCCCCACCGATCTGCATCAGTGCCGCAGCCAGCGTGCCCGGCTCTTTGAACGCGGTGATACCGAACACGAAGGAAAGAGCGATCAACAGGCCGCCCGCCACGACCATCGGCAGCATGAACGACACGCCGGTCAGCAGGTGTTTGTAGACGCCCGCCTTCTCTTGTCTGGCAGGTGACTTGGCGGCGGCCTCATCGGATTCCACCTGCCCTTCCGCCAAGGCTTTTTTCAGGGTGGCTTCGGACTGCTTGAGGGCGATCCCGGTGCCGCAACGGTAGATCTTCTTGCCGGCAAAGCGGTCGGTGTTGACCTCGATATCCGCCGCCAGCAGCACCACGTCGGCATCGGCGATGGCCTTGGCGCTGAGCGGGTTGCGCGCGCCTACCGAGCCCTGGGTTTCGACTTGCAGGTCGTAATTCAGACGTTTGGCCGCCTGCTGGATCGCTTCGGCCGCCATGAACGTGTGTGCTACACCGGTCGGACAAGCCGTGATCGCGACGATGCGCGGTTGTGCGCCGGTGCCGCCGCTTGCCTGAGGCGCCGCTGCTTCGGACGCTGCATGTACCTGCGCTTCTCGCTCGGCGCGCTGCAGAAAGCTGTCGACATCCTGCAACGCATGCGCAGGCGAATCCTGAAACAGGCGCTTGCCGACAAAGCGGCTCAAGTCCACAGGACCGGTATTGACCACCAGAACAAGATCGGCGGCTTCGATGTCCTGGGTGGACAACTGTTGATCGGCCTTGTTGGGGTCGATGATTTCGACGCTGGTTTCCCAGCCCTGGCGCAGGGCCGCCGCTTCGAGCAATCGTGCGCTGAGTACGCTGCTGACCTTGCCGTTCGGGCAGGCCGTAACTATGGCTAACTTCATGACGATCCTCTCTTATTGTTCTGAAAGGCTGCGTACAGTGACGCCGCCTTCAAGCCGTTTGAGTTGCGCGGCATCGGTGATACCGAAACCGATCTGGGTCACCGCCATGGCGGCAATCGCTGTGGCAGTGCGCAAGGTCTTGTGCGGCTCTTGACCGGTGATCAAGCCGTGCACCATGCCTGCCAGCAGCGAGTCACCCGCACCGACCGTACTGGCCACGGTGACCTTGGGCGGCAGTGAATGCAGCGCCACGCTCGGGCTGAACCAGTGAACGCCTTCGGAGCCCTGAGAGATCACCACATGCTCAATGCCCTGCGCCTGCAAACGCGCAGCCGCCTCGGCTTGCGCAGCGATGGAGATGATCGGTGCGTCGAGCGCATCAGCCAGCTCTTCGGTATTGGGTTTGATCAGCCAGGGCCCGGCCTTCAGACCGGCACGCAAGGCCAGACCACTGCTGTCCAGCGCCACTTTCAGACCGAGGTCCTTGAGCATCACCAGCAGTTTTTGCAGCCACTCCGGGGTGACGCCGCGCGGCAGACTGCCCGCAACGACCACCACGTCGAAACCCTGAGCGATCTGTTCGACGCGGGTGAATAGTGCTTGCTGCGCCTCTTCACTGACTTGTGGCCCCGGGCCGTTCAAATCGGTGATGCGGCCACTGCCTTCGGCCAGCTTGATATTGCTGCGCGTTTCGCCCGGCACCCGGACAAACTCGTCGACGAACTGACGACGCTCGAACAACGCTTCGAACGCTTGCTGATTGTCGACGCCAAGAAAGCCGGCAACGGTCAGGTCATGGCCCAGATCAGCCAGCACCTGCGCCACATTCAGGCCTTTGCCCGCGGCGTGAGTGAGCATCGCCGTGCTGCGGTTGACCTGGCCCAGCTCCAACTGCCCCAACTGCACAGTCAGGTCCAGCGCCGGGTTCATGGTCAGGGTAAGAATCTTCGCCATTACACAGCCTCCACAAGCGCGCGGACTTCGGCGGCGCTGCCCGCCGTCAGCGCATTTTGCGCCAGTTGCTGAGCGCTGCTCAGGGTCAGTTCACGTACGCAGGCCTTGACCTCGCCAATGCTGCGCGCCGAAACACTCAATTCATCCACGCCCAGACCGACCAGAATCGGCACCGCCAGCGGGTCTGCAGCCAGTTCGCCGCATACACCCACCCATTTGCCGTTGGCATGCGCAGCACGCACGGTCATGTCGATCAGTTGCAGCACCGACGGGTGCAGGCCGTCAGCCTGGGCCGACAGCGTCGGGTGGCCGCGGTCAATGGCCATGGTGTATTGCGTCAGGTCATTGGTGCCGATACTGAAGAAGTCCACTTCCTTCGCCAGCACCGGGGCGATCAGCGCCGCCGATGGCACCTCGATCATGATCCCCAGTTGCAGGTCGCTGACCGGGATTTCCTCGCGCAGGCGCTGGGTCATGTCCCGCGCCTGACGCCACTCTTCAAGCGTGCCGATCATCGGGAACATGATGCGCAGTGGGCCGCTGTCTGCAGAACGCAACAGGGCGCGCAGCTGGCTTTCCATGACGTCCGGGCGCTGCAGGGTAAGACGGATACCGCGCACGCCGAGGAACGGGTTTTCCTCTTTGGCGATCGGCCAGTAAGGCAGCGGCTTGTCGCCACCGACGTCCAGCGTACGCACCACCAGCGGACGCCCGCCCAGATCGGTCAGCACGCGGCGGTATTCAGCTTCCTGCGTGGCTTCATCCGGCGCCTGGGAATGCGCCATGAACAGCAGCTCGGTGCGCAACAGGCCGACGCCTTCCGCGCCCTGCTCCACGGCGGCCGGTGTGCCGGTGCTGTCGCCGATATTGGCGAAGACTTCGACAGCATGACCATCGCGCGTCACAGCGGGCTCCATGCGCGCTTCGGCGGCCGCCTTGAGACGTTGCTCACGCGCGTCACGGTCCTGAACTGCGCGCTGCAGGGTCGCTTCGTCAGGCGCGACGGTCAGCCGTCCGCGCTGGCTGTCGAGCAGCAACACGGTGCCCGGCTTGAGCAGCAGCACTTCATCACCGGCCCCCACCAGCGCCGGAATGCCCAGCGCACGTGCCACGATGGCACTGTGAGCGGTGGCACCGCCGCGTGCGGTAAGAATACCGGCGACCTGCGCCGGGTCGAGACGGGCCACGTCGGACGGGCCGACTTCATCCATCACCAGAATGTAGGGTTCGTCCGGGGCCGCAACAGTTTCGACGCCACAGATCTGCGCCAGCACGCGGCGACCGACATCACGCAGGTCTGCGGCGCGCTCGGCCAGCAGTGCGTCCTGCAGTTGTTCCTGCTGAACGGCAGCGGTCTCGATAACCGTAGCCCAGGCCGCAGCCGCGCTTTCGTCGTTATTGAGGCGCGCCTCGACTTCGCTGGTCAGTTCCGGATCTTCGAGCATCTCCTGGTGGGTGATGAAGATTTCCCGGATGGCCTTGGACTTGCTGCGCTGAATGAGATTTTCGATATCGCTGCGCACCTCGCCGATCGCCTTGTGCAGGCGCTCGCGCTCGGCAGCCACCGACTCGCCCCGCTGGGGATAATCGAAGCTTTGCAGCACTTGAACGTGGGCCGGCCCCATGGCAATCCCCGGTGAAGCAGATACCGCCTGCAACACGCTACCAGCTAGCGGAGCACTGAGCGGTTTGGCAGCAGCCGGGGTCGGCGCTGGCGCAGCCTCGGTCTGCGAGACGGCGGGCAAGGGTTCGACTTCCTCGCCCAGGCCTTGCTCCACGGCGGCGATCAGGGCTGGCAGTGCGTCGTCGGCGATGCTCGGCTCGGCAATGAATTCCAGCGTCTGACCACGACGGGCGCCGAGGCTGAGCAGCTTGCTCAGGCTCTTGGCCGACACGGCGGCTTCGCCGGTTTCCAGCACACGCATGCGGATCTCGCCGTCAAACTCCTTGGCCAGCTGCGCCAGTATCTTCGCCGGGCGGGCGTGCAAGCCATGGGCGTTGGCCAGCTGAATCTGCCGGGTCGGCCACTCGGCTGGCAATTCGCCGCCCAGTGCTTCGAGCACGGCGCGACTGTTGGTGGCGTGCCCCAACTCGTGGCCACGGCCTTCGATCAGCAACAGGCACAGACGCTCGAGCAGCGCCTGATGCGCCTCACCGAGGCTGGCCAGGCAGAACAGACCGGTCAGCGGCTGGCCCAGATAGCGCATGGGTTTGTCGGGGGTGACGAACGCCAGACCGGGGCGCTTGACGGTTTGCTCGCTGTGCAGCCACCACAGGCCATCACCCAGCGACAAGGCTTCCACTTGCTGGAGCACGGCGGCAAAGCCGTTACTCACGCAGTCGGCCTTGCGCAACAGGCGTGCGCCGCGCCAGACCAGTTCTTCAAAATCGTCGGCCGATACGCCGAGGCTGATCATCTGTGCGTCGAGCGCCAGTTCCTGCGGAGCACCTTGCAATAGCTTGAGCAGGTCTTCCGGGGTCTTCGCTTCGCGCAGCGCCTGGCCAAGATCCTCTTCACCCAATGCGCGAGTCAGCAGTTGCAGCAGGCGCAAGTGCTCGTCGGATTTGGCAGCGATACCAATCGCCAGGTAAACCATTTGTCCGTCGCCCCAGTCCACCCCTTCGGGGAACTGCATCAGACGCACACCGGTGGTAAACACCAGGTCGCGGGTTTCGGGTGTACCGTGTGGGATGGCGATGCCCTGACCGAGGAAGGTCGAGCCTTGCTGCTCACGGTTCATCAGCCCGGTGAGGTAGCCCTCGGCAACCAGACCATCAGCGACCAGGTGGTCGGCAATCAGCTTAAGTGCGGCAGTTTTATCCACAGCCGACTGGGCCATGGATATTTGCTCCAGAGTGAGTTCGAGCATTGCCTTGACTCCTGTGCAGCGCCAAGGCGCCACCTGATTCTTGTTTTAATGGCGATCGTGTGATCGACAGCTTAGGGGGATGAAGGTGATATCTGTCCGAGCATCGTATCGGACATCACTTTCATCTCGATTGCAGCAGACAACAGGCGTGCTGAATCGTTTAATCTAGAATTGCCCGGCACGTTACTCGATTCTGGGGATTCATTGAAGCCCAGTCGATCCGATCACTGTGGGACAATTCCCAAAATACGTGAAGTACTTGGGAATTTCCTACGGTCTGGTGTAAAGATCAGCGCCATGAAAAAAATAACTCGATTGTCCTGAGCCGCGTACCTAATAAAAGGAAATTCCGGGGTGAAACTGAGCGATATCGCACGTCTGGCAGGTGTTTCTGTCACGACGGCCAGTTACGTCATCAATGGCAAGGCCGAAAAACAGCGCATCAGCCCGGCAACGGTCGAGCGTGTCAAAGCCGTGGTCGAGCAGCACGACTTCCGACCCAACCCGCAAGCGGCGGGCCTGCGCAGCCGTCATAGCAAGACACTGGGCTTCATCCTGCCCGACCTGGAAAACCCCAGCTATGCGCGCATCGCCAAATTGCTCGAGCAAGGCGCGCGCAACCTCGGTTATCAACTGCTGATCGCCAGCTCAGATGACGACCCCGCCAGCGAGCTGCAGCTTTTGCAGCTGTTCCGCGCACGCCGTTGCGATGCGCTGCTGGTTGCCAGCTGCCTGCCGTCCAGCAACGACAGCTACCGCGAATTGCAGCTCAAGGGCACGCCGATCATCGCCATCGACCGGGAAATGAATCCCGAATTTTTCTGCTCGGTGGTCAGCGACGACCATGACGCCTGCCTGCAACTGACCCATAGCCTCCTGCAAACCCGACCGCGCCACATCGCCCTGATCGGCGCACGTCCTGAGCTGAGCATCAGTCGCGCGCGTGCCGCCGGCTTCGAACATGCACTCGACGGGTTTACCGGAGCCACCATCGTCGAGCATGGCGAAGCGTTCAGCCGCCAGTGTGGCCAGCGTTTGATGACCGGGATGCTACAGCGCCAGGGACATTTTCCGGACGCGTTGATCACCACCTCCTACGTGCTGCTGCAAGGCGTGTTCGATGTGCTGCAAAGTCAGGCACTGCAATCGACCCCACTGCATCTGGGTACCTTCGGCGATACGCAATTGCTCGACTTCTTGCCGCTACCAGTCAACGCCATGGCCCAGCAACACCAGTTGATCGCCGACAAGGCCCTGCAATTGGCACTGGCCGCTATCGAAAAGGATGATTACCAGCCCGGCGTGCACGCTATTGCCAGGGCCTTCAAGCAACGTATTCACGAGGCATGAAGGTGACGCTGATCGATACCCACACCCACCTGGATTTTCCGGACTTCGATGCCGACCGCGCTCAAGTGCTGGACAACTGTCTGGCGCTCGGTGTGCAGCGCCTGGTGGTGCTCGGGGTGTATCAGCGTAACTGGCAGCGGCTCTGGGAGCTGACCGAGGCCAACCCCGCCCTGTGCGCCGCGTTCGGCATGCATCCGGTGTACATCGATGAGCACCGCACTGCACACCTGACCGAGCTGGGCGACTGGCTGACGCGCCTGAAAGGCCATCCGCAGCTGTGTGCAGTGGGTGAGATCGGTCTGGATTATTACGTCGAAACGCCGGATAAGCCGCGTCAGCAGGCACTCTTTGACGCGCAATTGCAGCTGGCGAACGACTTCAATCTGCCCGCCTTGCTGCACGTGCGGCGCAGCCATGCCGATGTGATCGCGACGCTCAAGCGCCACAAGCCAAAGCGCAGCGGCATCATTCATGCCTTTGCCGGCAGCCGCGAAGAAGCGCGCGAGTACATCAGGCTGGGGTTCAAACTGGGCCTGGGCGGAGCCGCGACCTGGCCGCAGGCTTTGCGCATGCATCGGGTCATCGCCGAACTGCCGCTCGACAGCGTGGTGCTGGAAACCGACTCACCGGACATGGCGCCCGCCATGCACCCCTATCAGCGCAACAGCCCGCAGCATTTGCCCGACATTTGCGAGGCCCTTGCGGGGCTGATGAAGATCAGCCCCGAACGCCTGGCCCAGGCGAGCACGGACAATGCCTGCGAACTGTTTGACTGGCCTCGTCTGTCACACAGCTGATGTCACATGCCTGAGCCTGCGCGGCCAGTATCGAATCAGAGCAGAAGGGTCCACAGGGCAAACCCTGCGTACCAGACCACCGCGGCACGTACCAGCAGCTCCCAGAGCATGTCGAGACCGGTGACGCCCTGCGCGCCCATCATCGGCGGCGGAACCTCGCTGGCGGCGCAGCCAACGCGCGTAATCAGTTGTGCAGCACTGATGTTCCAGTTCAACAGCTCATGCAGCATCACCCGGGTGACCGCCACAAAATTGCCGACCAATGCGAAGCTGGCGGCGAGCAACCTGACCGGCACCCAGTCGAAGGCATGACGCAACTGCCCTGCGCGTTCCACCAGTGCGGGTGTCTTGCCGTGCTCGGCAGCAAGTGCCAATAGCCTGTAGGCCAGCGCAGCCACCGGGCCGAGTACGAAGTACCAGAAAATCACGGCGAAGAAACTCTGAAACGCCTGCCAGAGCAGGTAGCCCTGCACACCCTGCAGCAATTGCTCGCTGTTGTCCGCCTGCACGCCCATGTCGCGCTCGGCCACGTGCACCGCAGCCTGCGCATCGCCACGTCGGCAGGCATCGCGAAACGGCCCGAGCACCGCAATCAGGTCAACCCGGCCAAGGCTGTAGATCAACACCAGCAGGTGAATGGGCAGAACCAGCCAGCCATAGGCCACCGAGCCGATGATGGTCAGCGCCAGTTGCAGAATCAGCACGGGCACAAGCACCAGCAGCGCCAGCATTACCCAGGGACGTGTCGAGGTCCGCGGGCTGGCCTCGAGTTTTGCCAGTTCTTTCAGCCACGGCCCGTCACGCTGAACGCGCTGACGCAGAGCAGAAAATTTTTCGATAAGAACGGCCAGCAGTAGCACCAGAAAACTCATTGTTCGTCCCTCACATCAATCCAGCAAAGCCGCTCGAAACCTGGCCCAGTCAAAACAGGGCCCAGGATCAGTCTTGCGTCCCGGCGCCACGTCACTGTGGCCACAGATACGCTCGGGGGTGATCGCCTCGAACGCCTGACGCAACTGTCGCGTCAGGTCGATCAGCGCGTCGTATTGCGCTTCGGTGAAAGGCTGGTCATCCGTCCCCTCCAGTTCGATGCCGACAGAAAAGTCATTGCACCCTTCGCGGCCCTGAAAACTGGAAACACCGGCGTGCCAGGCACGATCAAGACAAGAGACGAACTGAACGACCTCGCCATCACGTTCAATCAGAAAATGCGCTGAAACGCGCAGATCGGCAATCCCCACAAAGTAGGGATGCTCGTCGATGTCGAGCTGGTTCTGAAAGAAAGCCTGCACCTTGCCGGTCTTGAACTGTGCTGGCGGCAGGCTGATGTTGTGAATCACCAGCAGCGAGATTTCGCCTTCGGGTCGCGCATTGAAGTTGGGCGAGGGGCAATGCTGCACGCCGTCGCACCAGCCGCTTGCGGAGTCCAGTTGCATGAATGCTCCTTGAACGGGGAGAAATAAGTAGCGCTGATTATGCCCGTGACAGGAGCTGATGTGGGAGCCTGGCTACGGATCCGCGATGCAGGAAACACGCTGTAGACAGCAAAGACCCGCAGCGGCGCGGACTGCCTGCCGACGCGGGCGTCGGCACCTTGGTCAAACGTGTGCCTGACGACAGGCACCGCCGCCAGTCAGGCGCCCTTGAGCTTGCGCAGGTTGCTGATGACGGACTCCAGAGCCCGATCGAAGAGCAGCGCGTCGTCGAGAATACGTACCGCGCCACGACGAAATTCGACGGCAAGGCCGGTGCGGGTCTTTTCCAGAACCTTCATGCCGGTCCGATTGACGAACACATAACGCCCGGTCGGCTCGACAATCGCAGTCAACTTGCAACGCAGCTTATGCTCTTCATCTTCCTGAATCTCGACCCAGCAACCGACCCGCAGCTTGTCGACCATCTGCAGGCCTGCATCGTCGTCGGGCAACTGGACCACCGGCTCATTGAGCATCTGCTCTTCAGGGGTGATCAGTACGATTTCTTCAATCACCGCCATCATCGGCGGGCCTTCGACGGCCTGGCCATCTGCCTGCGCCGAATCACCTTGCGCAGTGTCACCCTCGCCTTCCTGCAAGCGCGAGAAGTGCTGGAACGCTTTCACGTGCAGCGACTCCAGCTGACTGAAGAATTCGCTGGTGGCAAACGGATCGAACGCGGCGCTGGTCAAGCCATCCCGCAGCGACTTGAGCAGTCCAGGAACCAGCTCCAGCAAGCGCTGCAGGGCCTGCGGGTCGTCGTGCAGCTCGACGCTCCAGATCAACTCGTCCATGGTCTCCAGCCCGGCCTGCCACTCGCTGGACTCCTCGCCATGCTTGAGGCAGGTCAGCAGCAGGACCTTGCTCCAGGCCTCCTGCAACAGCCGCACAACAACCTCGGGCAAGGTTTTGCCCAGCAGTCGCTGATTCAGCTCGTGCTGCACCTGCTGCCGAGCCAGTTCGGCACGGGCACGACCCTCTTCGGCATCACGGGTACGCTGCTCGAGCAGCTCGCTGCGGCGACGTTCGTCACTGGTGAAGGCCAGAAAATCCGCCAGCAATTCAGAAAAGATCGCCGGGTCATCGACAAAATCATTGAGCAGGCGCTGCACGATCTGCTCGACGCGCTGATACAGCGAGTCGCGCTGATAGTCGTCACGGCCACCCCAGCCCAGCGCGGCAGTGGCAATTTCGTTGAGCAGGCGACGGGCAGGATGACTGCCGCGGCTAAAGAAACTTTTGTCGATGACCGCCACTTTGAGCATCGGAATCTGCAGGCGCCCGATCAGAGCACGCAATGACGGCGTCAGGTTGCGGTCATCGAGAATGAACTCGAAGAGCATGGCGATCAGGTTGATGACATCTTCGTCACCAACACCGACGATTCTGGATTTGCCGGTCTTGACGTTGACCCGCGTCAGCAGCTGCTCCAGCTGGTTGCGCAGATCGAAATCGTCTGCAGTGTCTTGCGAGGGCACATATTGCTGCAGGTGAGACAGCAGGCGCAGCAGGTCCCGGCTGGAAATCGGACGCACTTCGGCGTTGGGCTCATGACGCGGCGCGAGGTGGCCGCGCACGTGCAGCAGCAGTTCCTGCAACGCCGAGAAAACCTCCTGCACACCCTTGTCGAGCTTGTCGGCAGCTTCATTCAGGGCGGGGTCGGACATCTCGGCGGCGCGGCTTCTGGGCGCCGCCCGGTCAGATGAGCGGCGAGCCGGCAGCGCTTTCATGTCCGGCAATACACCGGTGGCAATCAGCAGTTGATTGGCTTCGCTGTACAGGTCGTCCGTATTGGCCAGGACGTACTTCTCGAACAGTTTGAGAATGATCAGTTTGACCTTGATCTCGACGCCAAGGCTGCGCCCGGCCTCCAGAAAGAATCTGCAGAGCATCGCCGGCCCCAGCGGGTTGGAATCTTCGGCAATGGCTTGAGGAATGAGAACGTTCAGGCGTGCAGTGAGCTGGCCCAGGGCTAGGGCGTCACGGCTCATGACCTTGCTGACCATGGCATCCACGGCCACGGTCTTCTCGAGATCATCGTTGTGCACCAGCGACAGCTTGTCGAAGGACACCGCGGGCGGAAGCGCTGGCTCCTGGATCTGATACTGGCCCAGGACCAGAAAGGACTCATAGAACTTGTCGAGGAAACCCCGTTCTATGCTTTTGCGCTTGAGGCGCAGGTCACGCATGGCTTCAAAAAAGATGTTCTGCTCAGTGTTGCTGCGGGCGCGGTCAGCCATTTCGAACAGCGTATCGTCGGCGTTATCGAACAAAGCCTGCAATGCATCCTTGAGCTGCTGGGCCGCCTTGTCGCGAACCTGCAACAACACAACAGGTAATCGGGCCAAAGGCGTACCCGCCCCCTGCAAAGGGAACGATTTGCTCAACGGCACTACTTTTTCGTCGTTCGGCATTACACCCCCTGACAGGAAACAACCTGAACCCCATCACAAACGTGGCTTGTTACCCTCGCACTGTGAAGCGACCCTCTTGGCCTCGCGCAACGTCAAACTCATGGCGTCAATTACAAGTCGGATTATCTTTCAAAACTTGTCATCAGCGCCAGTGAGACTTTTCTTTCACTCTCGCGAAGGAAGTGGCAAGGCATTCATGTGCAGCGATAGACCGCGATATTCGCTTTCCATCGCAAACGAATTTGCCAAACCGACCAACTGCACGTTCCCAGAGGTAACACCCTGGCATGGCGCAGGTGGGTAAGCGGGATGCGGTGCCTTATACTCGAACGACTTTGCTACTGGAGCCCGCTATGCCGAATTTACGAATTGCCGACCTGACCGCCGAGATCGAGGCCAATGTGCGTCGCGCATTGCTGGAGGATGTCGGCAGCGGCGATATCACCGCCCAATTGATTCCGGCAGAGCGACTGGCCAAGGCCACCATCATTTCCCGCGATGCAGCGGTGATCGCGGGCACTGCCTGGGTCGATACGGTCTTCCGGCAACTGGACCCGCGCGTTGCCGTGCACTGGCAAGTGACCGATGGCGACCCTGTCAGTCCCAATCAGGCGCTGTTTCACCTTGAAGGTCCGGCCCGCTCCCTGTTGACCGGCGAACGCAGCGCGCTCAATTTCCTGCAGATGCTCTCGGGAGTGGCCACGCGTGCCCAGTATTTCGCAGACATGGTCGCAGGCACTCAGGTCAAACTGCTGGATACCCGCAAGACTCTGCCAGGCCTGCGCATGGCGCAGAAATACGCGGTCACCTGCGGCGGCTGTCACAACCACCGCATCGGGCTGTACGACGCGTTTCTGATCAAGGAAAACCATATCGCAGCCTGTGGCGGCATCGCCCAGGCAGTGGAAGCGGCGCACCGGATTGCACCCGGCAAGCCAGTGGAAGTCGAGGTGGAGAGCCTGGGTGAACTCAAGCAGGCGCTGGACGCAGGCGCCGACATCATCATGCTCGATGAATTGAGCCTTGATGACATGCGCGAGGCCGTGCGCCTCACCGCAGGCCGTGCCAGTCTGGAGGCCAGCGGCGGCATCAACGACGATACCCTGCGGGTGATTGCCGAAACGGGTGTCGATTACATTTCCATCGGTGCGATGACCAAGGATGTGAAGGCCGTGGACCTGTCCATGCGCCTGAGCCTCTGACGCATCGCGCACAGCCAACTGTCACTATTCGCTCGGGAGTAGACGTCTTGGAACAATGGTTTGTGATGAACGCGGGCAAGCAACTCGGCCCGATGGACGCGGATGCTGCGCGGCTGATTGCACGTGAGTCGCCCGGTGCCTGGTGCTGGAAGCAAGGCATGCCGGACTGGAAGCCGATCTATCAGGTGCCGCAGGTGCGCGCCATGAAGAAGGACGGTGTGACGCCTTTTCCTGATCCGACGCCGGACATGGTCCAGCCCAGGCCGTCCGGGCTGCCAGCGCAGGCAGCCCCGACACCCGCGCCTGCCTCGGTGCCCGCCAGACGCCCTTCGTTTACGCCCGACCCGAACGCCTCGGGCGGCTATGGCCTGGCGCAGACCACCGATGGCGTGGACTTCAAGCTGTACGGCACGGAAACCCAGTTCATCGAACTGGAACTTGACCCTGGCGAAAGCGCCGTCGCCGAAGCCGGAGCGATGATGTACAAAACCTGCGACGTGCAGATGGAAACCATCTTCGGCGACGGCAGCAATCAATCGCCAGGGCTGCTGGGTTCGCTGTTCGGTGCAGGCAAGCGTATGCTGACCGGCGAAAGCCTGTTCACCACAGTGTTTTCGCAACAGGGTTCGGGCAAGGGCCGCGTGGCGTTTGCAGCGCCCTACCCCGGCACGATCTTGCCGCTCAACCTGCGTGATTTCGGCGGCAAGCTGATCTGTCAGAAAGACAGTTTCCTGGCTGGCGCCAAAGGCGTCTCCATCGGTATCCAGTTCCAGAAGAAAATCCTCACCGGCCTGTTCGGAGGCGAAGGTTTCATCCTGCAAAAGCTGGAAGGCGACGGTTGGGTCTTCGTGCACATGGGCGGCACGGTGCGCAAGATCGAACTGGCGGCGGGCGAAGCGCTGGATGTCGATACCGGCTGCCTGGCAGCCATGACCCAGACGGTCGATTACGATATCCGCATGGTCGGTGGCGGCATCAAGTCGATGCTGTTCGGCGGCGAAGGGGTGTTCTTCGCCAGACTGACCGGCCCCGGCACGGTATGGCTGCAAAGCCTGCCCTTCTCTCGACTGGCCGGGCGCATGCTGGCCGCAGGACCATCGGGCGTGGGCAGAAGCGAACGCTGACTTCAGCACTACATTATTAGACCGGAGACTGTGCTGCGTACTTGCGACTATCGTGCGACGCTCCGCGTCCTCTTGACGACGCAGAGCGTCGTGAACTGCATTCCCACGCCGGAGCGTGCGGAACGATAGCGGTAATCAGCGCCCAATAAAAAAACCCCGCCATCGCTGGCGGGGGTTTTTATTGGGCGCTGCTCGGGTTTAGCCGATTGCCACGCCGTGAGCTTCTGCCAACGGCTTCAGACCGCCGGCAAAGCCCTGGCCAATGGCCTTGAACTTGAACTCTTCGCCATTGCGATACAGCTCGCCGAAGATCATCGCGGTTTCAGTGGATGCATCTTCCGACAGGTCGTAACGAGCGATTTCCTTGCCGTCAGCCTTGTTCACAACGCGGATGTAGGCATTGGAAACCTGGCCAAAGCTTTGCTTGCGCTCTTCGGCGGAATGGATGGTGACCGCGAAAACCAGCTTCTTCACTGCCGCTGCCAGGCCAGTGAGCTTGACCGTTACCGACTCGTCATCGCCTTCGCCAGCGCCTGAACGGTTATCGCCCAGGTGCTCGACCGAACCATCAGCCGACTTCTTGTTGTTGTAGAAAATGAAGCTGTTATCGTCCAGCACTTTGCCATTTTCGCCAACGATGAAGATCGACGCATCCAGGTCGAACTCGGTGCCATCGGTCACACGCGGATCCCAGCCCAGGCCCACAGTGATTTCTGTCAGGCCAGGAGCCTCTTTGGACAGGGAAACGTTGCCGCCTTTACTCAGACTTACTGCCATGTTCTTGATCCTTTCCAGAAAAGTGGTTGGGCGTGAATCAGAAATTCATGCCGAAAGAGTTGGCCAATGCTTTCAGGCCCCCCTTGAAACCGCTACCAACGGCGCGGAATTTCCACTCGCCGTTATTGCGGTACAACTCAGCGAAGATCATTGCGGTTTCGGTAGAGGCATCTTCAGCAAGATCGTAACGGACGACTTCCGCGCCCGACTTTTCATTCACTACGCGAATGAAAGAGCGGCTCACCTGGCCAAAATTCTGGCCACGACTTTCTGCGTCATGAATGGTCACCACGAATGCGATCTTGTCGACGTCAGCAGGCACACGGGTCAGATCGACCTTGACCACTTCGTCATCACCGTCACCTTCACCGGTACGGTTGTCACCGGTGTGCTCGACAGAACCGTCGGCGCTCTTGAGCTGGTTGTAGAAAATGAAGTCAGCTTCACTGCGGACCTTGCCATTGGCGGCCAACAGGAATGCGCTGGCGTCCAGGTCGAAATCCTGTCCGTCAGTGGCTCGCGGATCCCAGCCCAGACCGATCAATACGTTGGCCAGGGTAGGGTCGGTTTTCGACAGCGAAAGGTTGCCACCTTTTTGCAGAGTCAAAGCCATGATTCGTTTATCTCCTTTATCCAGTGTTTACGCTTTTTCTTCCGCGGATTCGTCTTTGCCCGGGAAGAGCAGGCTTGCAACGATACCGATGATCAACACGACGACCACAACCAGCAGGCTGGTGTTGGCGCTGATCTCGTAACCGTGATGGAACAGGTGGTTGGTTGCGTTCAGGCCCAATTTCAAGGCAATGAAGAACAGCAAGGCGATAACCGCTTTCTCCAGATGCACCAGGTAACGTTTGAGGGCTTCAAGTACGAAATACAAGGTACGCAGACCAAGAATCGCGAACAGCATGGCCGAGAATACGATCAGCGGCTCGCGGCTCACGGCGATGATTGCAGGCACGGAGTCGAACGCGAACAGCACGTCGGAGATTTCCGCCACAACCAGACACAGGAACAACGGGGTCGCGAACAAAGCGCCTTTGGCGGCCAGCGTGATACCGGCGTTTTCAGGCTTTTTGACTTCCTGCTCCAGAACCGAGCGGCTGACGAAGAAGTTGCTGCCGTGCAGTTTTGGCCACACAGGGAACAGCTTCTTGGCGAAGCGATAAGCCATGTGTTGCGAGTAGTCGACTTCTTCGTCGTCGTCATCGCCAGCCCTGAGCATCATGATGGCTGTCCAGGCAACGATGACCGCAAACACCACTTCGACCCATGGACCCAGCGCCAGCAGGCCGGTGCCGATGGCGACGAAGATGCCGCGGAAGACGATGGCGCCGATGATGCCCCAGTACAGAACGCGGTGGCGCAGGCCATCCGGAATCTTGAACCAGGAGAACAACGCCATGAACACGAACAGGTTGTCGACGCTCAGCACTTTTTCCAGCGCGTAACCGGTGACGAACAGCGTGGC
This sequence comes from Pseudomonas sp. B20, assembly GCF_020515755.1. NCBI lineage: Bacteria > Pseudomonadati > Pseudomonadota > Gammaproteobacteria > Pseudomonadales > Pseudomonadaceae > Pseudomonas > Pseudomonas sp. B20. The sequence continues at coordinate 117,903 of NZ_JAHPJG010000016.1, read as the reverse complement.
CACTTCAGAGCCGTGCTGGACATACAGGAAACCGGCGAAAGCCAGCGAAATGGCGACCCAGAAAATCGACCACGCCGAGGCTTGTGCGAGGGTGATTGGCTTGTTTCCCCGGTGGGAGAACATGTCGATAGCCATGGCCGTAACGGCCAGACCGACGAAAACCGCCATCGTGAGTGGAGGGAAGCCTAGAGAGGTGCTTTCCATTTAACTGCGTTCCTTAGGGTAAAAAATTACAGGTCGAAATCGGACGGGTTGAGGCCAAGCTCTCGACAGATCGTGCGGCAGACTTCCCGCTCTTTCTCATCGAAGCTGCCATCGGCGCCACCGATAGCACAGCAGACGCGCACCAGCAAACGGGCTGCATCTTCTTTCTTTTTGATCTTGCCAATGGTTTTCAAGGCCTCGGCGCGACCAATTTCAAAATCGAACTCGAACTTGGAGCAGGCTTCCTGGAAGCCCTGGATGACGTCCTTCATGTCAAAAACTTTCAGTTCCTGAGAGTTCTGAATGAAGCCCGCCATTTTCTGCTTTTCACTGGAGCTGATATCACCGTCAGCGGCCGATACCAGAGCACAGCCGGAAACCACCGCCTCCATGAATTCGCGATTCTTGAACTTCGAGACTTCCGAAGCCAGCTTGTCGCGAGCAGCTGTTGCGTTTGTTTTCAACCAGTCCAGCATGTCTATCTCCCATGAGGCGGCACAGCCAGCCCAGAAATACCACGGTATTGTTTACTTGGAACCGGCAGCCCAGCGCATGCCCCATCCGTAGGCTTTATCCATGTTGCTGTGGCCGTTGTGGAAATCCACGCGACGCGTCACCTTGACCGCACCGTTGTCATTTTCCAGCAGGGCAATGGCACACATGCCCTGACGACCGCCCTCTTCATTGAGGCGAACCTCGATGGGCGGCTGGCCCGGCGCGTGAATGGTGACGACCCCGTCGGTTTCCTTCCAGTTCGGTGCACCTTCATAGATGAACGCGTAGACCAGAATGCGACGGATCTTGCTCCAGTGCGCGCCATTGATATGCAGCCACTCACCGTCGCTGATCGAGCCGGTACGGTCATCGCCCATCAACTTGATGAATGGCTCGGTGTTGAGCGAACCGAACGAGTTACCCAGCGCCTGAACAGCGCCTTTGAGACCGTCCTGCATTTCGAAGAGGCAGCCTACATCAAGGTCGATGGCATTGCTCTTCTTCATCGAGAAGAAGCCACCGCCCTTGCTGTCGTTACGACGGTTCCAGTTCAGGTTGACCCGAATCTCACCGAAGCCGGCACTGGATTTTTCCAGACTGATCGAAGCACGGGTCTTGTCGAGCGTAATCTTGCTCAGACTGACGGTCGACTTCGCTGCAGGCGCTGGAACAGGTGCAGGTGCAGGTGCAGGTGCAGGTGCAGGTGCAGGTGCAGGTGCAGGTGCAGGTGCAGGCTCATCCTGAGGCGCGGCGACTTCAACGCCGAAGTTTTTCGCCAATGGCTCAAGGCCGCCGGCAAAACCCTGGGCCACGCAACGGAATTTCCATGCACCCTGACGCAGATAGAACTCGCCCAGAATCAGCGCGGTTTCTTTCATGCCACTGGTCGGGATATCGGCTTCGATACCGCCGGTGATGTTCAAGGCCAGGCGTGACACGCTGCCGAAACTGGCCTTGTTCTCATAGATGGTCGCCGTCAGGGCAACCTTCTCGATGGCCGAGTCCAGACGGCTCGGGTCAAGACTGAACACCGCGCGTCCGGCTGATGCTTCCGTCTGCTGCAGCGCACCGCCGTTCACGCTTTTCTGGCCGTAGAAACACATGTCCTGATCGCCACGGACCTTGCCGGACGCGGTCAGCAGAAAAGCGGAGACGTCGATATCCGCATCCGCGATCGGGGAGTAGATAATTTCTACAGTCAGCGGGCCGGCAGCGACCGGCGCGTTGGCGCCCGGGACAAGTTGGGTCATGCGCGTACAGCCCCGATCGCCAACTCGACCAAATCATCAGCAGTGCGACCGTTGGTGACCTGGCCTACTGCAGTGAAGTCCCAGCCCGATGGCGTGCGCGCCAGATAAGACATCACCACGCCGGTGTGCTGGCCTTTTTCGGACAGATCGAAGCGACCCAGTTCGTTACGGCTGCCCAGATCGACAATACGGCAGTAGGCGTTGGCGACTTTTTCGAAATTCTGACCGGTGAACGAATTGACGGTGAACACCAGGTATTTGACCGTGGCAGGCAGTTTTTCCAGATCGACGCTGATGGTTTCATCGTCGCCCGCGCCTTCGCCGGTACGGTTGTCACCCGAATGCTGAATGGCACCGTCACGCGATTGCAGCTGGCGGAACCAGACCAGGTCGAGGGGCTTTTTGTCGGCGTCGAGCATGATGCACGAGGCATCCAGGTCGATATCGCCGCCGCCACCACCGAGCAATTTACCGAAGAAACCACTGGCTTTTTCAGGGTCCCATCCAAGTCCCATGCTGACTTTCTTGAGGCCTGTACCAGCAGTTTTCTCGAGTGAGATCGTCTGGTTCTTTGCCAAAGTGAGTGCCATTTTTCGCTCCATGTGACGTTGGATTTCGGATAAAAGTGTTACAGCCTTACCGTGTTGGCCCGTCTTTGCCATCAGGATTGTGTAACTTGGCGTTAACGGGGCCTTTATAGCGGCCTCGACGCCACGTCGGATGGAACAAACGCCAGTGCGCATCCTGAGCAGCGGCGAGCAATTCGTGGTCACCCCGGGTGTCGCCCCAGGCGCGAACCCGGAACTGGGTCAATGGCCCGTAGACGCTCTCAAGGCGTGCAACTTTCGAGTCGCAACGGCAGTTGCTGCCTTCGATCAAGCCGGTCAACTTGCCGTCGATCACTTCCAGGTTGGTACCGATCAGCTCTACTTTCAGGCGATCAGCGAACGGTTGCAGGACCATAGCAGGCGATGCTGAACAAAGCGTGACAATGGCGCCCTTCTCGATTTCAGCAGCGATGGACTCCAGCGCAGCAGGACGCATCAGGCGATTCCAGTGCGAATGGCAGAACGCTTCAGCCTTCTGCTGCAGCCATTGCACTTCGACGCCACTGAGGAAGGCCTTGATCAGGCGGCCCTTGAGTTCATCGCGGGTCAAGCGTTTGGCCAGGTAGCCGATGCTGGGCAGCACCAGCCGCGCCATGCGCACCGAAAAGGCACGTTGCCCGAAGGCGAATTTGAGAAACGGGACAAAACTGTCGTGGCGGGTAATGGTCCCGTCGAAATCGAAAACCGCCAGCAGGCGCTGTTCCACTTCGATTTCAAGGTCGGGCCCTACAGGCTCAAGATCAGGTCCTGCGGTTTCAAGGTCAGGTTCTATCATCTAGCTAACTGCCTCAGCGAGTCGAATGCTGGCATCCATGATCGAAGCGGGTGCGGATAACACTCCATGCCATTTGGCGCGCTCCATGATGTGGGTTGCCCATTTGTAGTGGGTAGCCGGTTCACACATCGCGTCGTTGTACTTGAACACTGCGGGGGCCACAGAGTTCAAAATCATCCGGGCGGAGTTCATGTCCTCCAGACTGACGCGTAGCGCATTCTGAATGATATTGACCTGCGAGGGGTGAATTGCCGTTTTACCGACCAACCCATTGGTAATATCCAGCGCCAGTTCATGCTGCAGAATGTCCGGAGTGGCCAGTTGCTCGAACACCGGTGCGGTGAGCGCAAAGCCCTGCGAGCCCATGACACCCGCCAGCATGGGGATGACGTACCCCATCGGCGTCGAATACAGGGTCATGGCCGGATTGCGGCGCAGCCCCAGGCAGCCCATCAGGTCATTACCCCCAATGCGTAGCGCAATGATCCGCTCGTACAGACTGGCCTTCAAGGCTTCCCCCAACTCGACCATCGCGGTCGGATTGAACACCTCGGGGGTTTCCAGTGTAGGCATCAACGCCAGCGCCGGATTGGTGACGGCCTGCTCCCAGCTGGTCAGACTTTTCAGCGAGAGCTTGGGCACAACGAAACCGTCGACGTGCGCCATCAGCGGCCAGTCGTTGAGAATGCGCGCCATCGCTGCGTCCCTAGGACGCACGAACAGCAGCGGACCGTTGGCCGGACGGCCGCCACGATCGCGGATTCGGGTGAGTACCTGACGAAGATTGATCAGCGCCGTGTCGACATCGGTCAGCGCCACCGCGTCTTCCAGACAGACAACCAGCGAACGCAGCTCGGGAATCTTTTCACCGAACACCACATCGACGATGTCGTCCCGGGTCGCGGGCATATACAGCGTTGCCCCCAGCGCATAAGGCGAGAATAAGGCCATTAGCTCAGACTCCGAATGATGGTCACGGCCCGATAGGGCCCCAGGAGATCGCCCACTTCTTCGACGGGAATCCCCGCTTTTTCGGTCAGGTGCAACAGCAATTGCACGTCGCTGTCAGCCAGGCTGCGCACCAGTACATGATCCGGCACGCGGCGCATGACCGCTCTGGTGGCTTCGGCAATGCCCGGCTTGATGCGATTGAAGTTATTGATCCTGAAGCGCTCGGCCAGACGGTCGACCACCTGTGATGCGGCGGCCTTGAGTTCGGTTCGCTGAGACAGCGTCCAGGGTGTCAGTGTGAGCGTAGAACTGTTTTGACGACGCTGGCTGTCGATCTGTTCAATAAAAGACTGCGTGACGTCGTGCTCCAGCAACTGCTCGTACACCACGCAACCGTGCAGCCCGCCGTCCGTCGGCCAGATAGAGCGCGACACCAGACCGGACACCGTGGCACCGAGAATGCCGGACGGAATCACCCAGTCCTCTGCCGACGCTGCCAGCCAGGCGCTGCCGCACGGATCGGCCAGCACCACCAGCCGTGGCTGATCCGGAAAGCGTTTATCGCCCGCCAGACTGCGACGGATCTCCCCCGAAATCGCGCCCTTGCCGGTCCAGCCGTCGACGAACACGATGTTCTGCGCGCCGTGGGCCTCGATGATGGCTTCAAGCGCCACCGTATCAATGCCGCGATCACGGACGATACTGATGCCGTAGTGGTGCGCTTCGCGCCCCAGATCGATCAGCGCCCGACGCAACAACACGCCCAGCGGCAGACCGGCGCGCACGAACGACACCAGAATGATTTCAGCACCTGCGCACTCGCGGGCGAGCGTCTGGGCCAACGCCTGTACATCTTCGGCCATGCGCGCGCCGTTCTGCTCGAGCGCACGCACATAGAGCGCCTTGTGGGCAGCGCTGGGGGCCGATTCTTCGCTGATCATTTCCGAATAGTGCTTCTGTCGCGTCTGAATCAGGCGCTCCTTCTCCTCGACGCTGGTGGTCTGCATCGCCACGCCGCGCAGCAGAAAGTGCACGTCGTCATGCAGGTAACTGCCGCTGCCGACCGTATCGAGCCCGTGAACGGGATCACTCATGCGCTGCTCCGACAAACATTTTCGCCAACTGACTGCGGGCAGGTGTCGCCCACCAGTGGCACTCGTCCATGAAACCCAGATCGGTAATGCTGTCGCCAAAACCGAGCACCGGGCGCTCGCCATTGATCGCCTTGTCGCGCCGCAGCCACTCCTGGACCGCGTAACGCTTGGCCAGCCCTTCGGGCAGGAAAGCCAGATTGTTGCCGTTGCCATGGATATGCATGCCGTCGAGCAAGCCCCGCGCCTGCACTTCGGCCAGTACTTTGCCGAGGATGCTGTCATCGCTCTCGTTGTGCTTGGTCACCACGTAATGGAACAGCTGCGCCTCTTCGACCACCCAGCCGCGCAGTGAAAACCCCAGCTCCTGACCGATCGCCAGTGTCGTCGCCGACAGCTCATGCAGGCGCGACTGGTAGCTGGCCAGGGTCTGTTTCATCTGCTCGTTCCAGTCATGATCCAGTCGCCCCATGACATCGAGCATCACCCCACCATGGGAACAGATCGCGCCTGCGGTGAACGGCAGTTTGACCCGGCTGTAGGCCTCGACACTGCGCGCCGTCACCGGCACCACGTCGGAATGCGCCAGCAACCAGTGCGCGAACGACTTCTGCACGTTGGTCATGTAACCGTTGGCATTACCCGCGATGTCCAGGGTTGCGACGTGCTTTCCAATGTCAGCCGGCGTTTTGCGGGCTGTCTGGAACAGCGTGTCGTCCAGATCGACGAAGATCAGCGGGCGGTCGTTACTCATCGCAGATGACCTCGGCGTTCAGTGCTTCGATCAACTCGGCAGGCACGGCCTGCCTTGGGGTTTCGGTACAGATCAGCACCCGGTCGAACTGCCCCGGCCGCACGTTGTAGAGGAAGTTGGGGATGCCCAGTCCATAGTTGTCGGAGAACGACAGCGCATGGTCAATGGCATGACCGAGTGCAATCGGTGAACGGCTGGTGGAACTGAAATGCACGTCGGCTCCGGCCTTCTCCAGACGCTCGGCAAGCAGGAACGGGCGCCAGACGAATTCGCTGGTGCCAACCACCAGAATGCGTTCGCCCTTTTTGACGGTAATACCCGGTGCCAGCGTATCGGCCACCGACAGCACACCCATGCGCCCCCAATCATTGGCAGTGACCAGCGGCCAGTCCCCCATGGCAACGGTGCCGACTTCCGGCATCTCAGGCAGCGGCGCGCTTAAGTCTTCATCGAAGGAGTAAGAGCCTTGCAGCAGCGAAACCTGCTCTGCCACTGCGCCCATCGAGGTACTGACCGCGCCCGCCGACCAGTCGGTGAGCACGCAGGTCACCACCCGCTCGATCTTGCTCAAGCCGGCATCAACCAACGCCTGATGCAGGTTGATGAAGGTCTTGCCCGTCGACGCCTCGTCATCGACCAGCACCAGCGAACGTGCGCCGAGCATCATCTCGCGTAACGCCGGATCAACGGGCAGGTGGATCAGATGAGCGCTGGCGTGGCTGTGCTCTTCTTCAAAGCGGGCGAACAGCGCGCTGCCGGTCGGATGGCGCGTACTGACCATGTACAGGGCATCCGGGCGCGTTGCGCTGTAGGCACGATGTACGCCGGCGCCGAGTCCGACAGCCGTTTCGGCCATGCCGATGACCAGCACCGGGCCGGGCAGGTCTGCGGGGATCTTGTGCGCCAGGTCCTGAAAGCTTTTCAGCATCACGCTCGGGCGCGCAGGGATGTGGCGTCCCAACACTCGGGACACGAAGAGAAACGCGCGCTTGGGGTTACGCCGCTCGGCAAAGCCGAACAGTGAGTCCGGAGCGATGGTCGACGAATCGACGCTGACATTGAGACGACCACGAAGCAGATCAGCACGAAGCTTTGTAGGGTTGGAAAAAGCTGCGCTGCTGTCCATCGATATATTCCTGATTAGCGGGGCCGCAGCCCCTGACGCCTGCGGATCAGCCAGGCAACACCGACTTCATTGGCGAGAGGCTTCAACGAGCCATAACGACGACTGAGCGGTGCGTGAGATTTCTGTGGTGGTGTAGGACCTTTCCGGGCGGGCATGCGCAGCGTCGATGCGGCACGCCTGCAGAAAGGCCAGCAACAGTGCGGACTTCACGGCGAAGTTCATGTTTTGCCCGTCCGGTACGGTTGAGGTCACCATGCCAATCACCGCGCCCCCGTTGTCGAATAACGGGCTGCCACTGGACCCCGGCTGTATCGGTGCCGTGAACTGAAACAGGCTGGCATCGTTGTGCAGGCCGAACAGACCGGAGATCCCGCCCTGAGTCACCTGCAACCCGCCACCTGAAATGGACGCCAGTGGATAGCCCAAAACCGCTACGGTATCACCCGGCTCACAGCCCTGCCCGTCCCGGAATGTAACCGGAGACAACAGCGGTGCGCCCTGCACGCGCAGCAGCGCGATGTCGTTGCGACGGTCGATGACCACTGGCTCGGCCTTGTAACGGCCCTCCAGTGAAGTGATGTAGAACACGCCCATGTCTTCGATGACATGCGCACAGGTCATGACGTGCGCCGGGCCGACCACGAACGCTGTGCCGGTCGCCGACTCATGCCGTGGCCCGCCACCCGAACCCGCAGACGGGCGGCGCGGATGACGGTCGTCCACGTCCAGACCGATCTTGCGCCCGAACGCCGACAGTCCATACGCCGAGCCTTCGCTCAGCGCGCGGAATTTCCATTGCTCATTGCGCTGGTAGAACTCGCCGATGATGATCGCCGCTTCGCCGTTATCGCGCAGGTCCAGGCGGTGCTCGATATCACCATCCACTTTGAGGTGCAGGCTGGCAATATCGCGGATCGGCCCCATGGCTGCGTAGACGTAGACCATCAGCAGCACGCGATCACTGCCCGTCGGGAGCCTGTCCAGCCTTAACGTGCAGCCAACATCCTGAGGGCCGCCGCTCCACTCCATCCAGCCTTGTTCCTGTTGCAGCAGCGCTGGATCGCCCATCGGCTGGCGCTTGTCGTTGACCGCCAGCAAGGCGACCGCAGCGTACTCACCAAAAACCGAAGACTTACCGCTCTCCAGGTTCCAGGTGCAGTGGGCGTTAGCTAAAGCAGTGTTTGCACCTGGCGCAAGAAGCTTCATGCCCGATCCTCCCTGATAAGAGCGATTATTGATAGCAAAAATCTATTATCACGATCAAACCGAGGCCCGTACAGCGACCGTGATGGCCTTGACGCGGATATCTTCCAGCCAATGTGTTTCCGGTTCTTTCAAGCCGAGACGCCGTGCCGCGAAAATACCCGGCAGGTTGACGCCGGTTTCACGGGTGTAGCCAATGCCGCCTGAATAACGCGGGTTGATCTCCAGCAAGCGCGGCTTGCCATCCGCGTCGTCGCGGGTCTGCACATTGATCAGCCCGTCGCAGGCAAAATGCTCCGCCGCGCGGACTGCCAGTTTTACCGCTTCGCTGTGACGCTCGAAGGTCTGATTGAGCCCAACCTTGCGCCGCCCGACGAAAGCAACCGCCTTGCCGTGCTCGCAGACCATGTCTACCGAACACTCACTGCCCGGCATGTACGGCATGAGCAGCATGGCGGGAACATCATCGGCCTGACGATAAGCATTAAGGTACGCCTGAAAGGTCGTCTCACGCGCGTCGGGGTTGGCGAAACAACGAAAATCGTCAACGTCGGTCTTGAAGCGCCAGAAGCCGCGCCCGTAAATCCCGACCACCGGCTTGATACACACCTCACCAGACACCGCCAACGCATCGTAAGCCGCCTGCAACTCCTCGGCATTGCTGACGGCAATCCCCGGAATACACGCCAGCCCCGCCGCCTCGGCCGTCGCCGTGAAACGACTCTTGTCATCGACATCCATGAAGGTCTGCAGTGACGTTCCGCCGGTAACGAGGTCCAACCCTTCAGCGACAAAACGTGCACGCTGCGCTTCGTAAAAGCTGCCTATCCGCCCGGCGACAATAATCTTGACGCCCAGCGAGCGAGCGGTGTGCAGCACCCAGTCGATACGCTCGTCGTTATCGACCGGCTCTTGCAGCGCCACATCGGCCTGCCCGGTGATTTCGGAACGCTGCTGGCGATGCGAAGCGATGATCTGCACCGACGCAGGCAGCGCATCGCGCGCGCCCATGATCACTTCACGCTGGCTGGATTGCCCTTCAAGGAACCAAATCATGTCAATCTCCGGGAGACAACGCCGTCAGCAACGGCCTTGTCGAATTTTGTAATAACTGTTTTGCTTCGAAATGTTCGGATTAGGGCAAAGTCACGCAATTTTAAACAGAGGACGCTGGTATGAAGTGGCTGAGAAGGTCGATTTGGCTTGTGGTATTCGTTGCACTGGGGATCGGCGCATTAAGCCTCTACTACGTCCTGCCGCGCCATGATGTCGTGATGATCACCGGCGTGGAAGTCAAAAGAATGGACGCCGACGGCGTCATCAACGCCGAAAACCCGGCAGACGGCCCGACCCGCGACGTGTACTTCATCAACACCGAGGATCCGGACAGCAAGAAAGTCGTGGTCTACCGCAACGAAGACACCGGCTGGAGCTTCCCGTGGTACTTCAAATTCGACTCCGCCGACATCCAGGCCAAAGCCCAGGGCTACTCGCGCGATTCCCAGCAACTGGCACTGATTCGTTATTACGGCTGGCGCATAACGATCCTGTCGATGTTCCCCAACGTGACAGAGGTTGAGGCGGTGACGAGTCGTGATCAGCCGTTTCCGATTTTTAATACGATCTTTTTTGTGGTGGTGGGGTTGCTGGTGGTGATGGTTGTGGTTGGGGTGAGGAGGAGGTTTAAGGGGCGGGCTCGGGTTGATGGGGTGGTTAGGTAAAAGCCAATCCCTGACCTAAGCAGTCAACTACTGCATGGCCACGTATCTTAAGCTGCGTGGCTACGCTCATAGTTAACGGCTGCTTTCACTGCGACAGGCGCAATCTCATAGAGTAAAGCCACACGCTTCGCGTTCTGGCCTTCAGCTAGATAAGAATGATAGATCGTTGCTGGTCGATTCCCGTTGTTGCCAACACCGGTTTGCCAAAATTCCTTGCCGGGTCCAAAACAACTGCCTTGCTTCGCTTTACCGGATACCAGCGCTTTGCCGACTCTTCACCTGCGTAATCAATGCCCTCGTACAGAGAGGGCGTAATGACCTGCTTGAACGCGTATTGCCGCTTCACCAGATCCAGCAGAGCCTCATCACCCGTTTCATCCAGGACGGTCGCGAAAATATCCCGACCGTCGGTTTGAAAGCGTCTGCACGTAAACGGGTAGAGCTGACCGAACATTTCTCTGGCTTGTAACGAGGCGCTGCGGATCGCTTGCAAGCTGACGCAGTGCTGGCGAAATGCATGAACAAAACGAATTTCCAGCAGGTCGTGGAAGCCGAGCAGCTTGTCGTTCAGAAATGCGACCTCTGGCGTCCAGAGGCCGGGGTGATCGACGCCTGCCGCGCTATAGCCAAACATCCATCTGCGAATGTCCTTTGCTGGAATGCCAGTGTATGAGGACGCTTCTGCTGGTGTGTATAGGCCCACACCGAGGAGGCGACTGGTAATGCGGTGGTGTTCATAGCCCCTCTCTTCTTATGTGTGGAGTAATCAGGTGGGAAATTCTGGGCTTGATTCGGATATCAATCGACGAACGTTTTGGTAACCGAAGTGGATCAGGAAGTGACCTAATGCAAAAGCTGAAATGTCCTACGATGGCACGCAATAAAACCGCGTACTAAAAACAAAATTTCCCGGCGGATCAATTTGCCAAGGCGTTTTCGTTTGAACAAATCTTTTGTGGAGTGTGAGTGGCGGCCCTAGGCGATTTGGCAAGCTTCGCGTCGACATTCCGGGCATTTCGGCAAATATTCTGTCGTGCGGCCTAATGAGATGGAGGAGAAAGGTGTTGTTGTTCGGGATGTGCTGGCTAAGTCGCTGCCTTGGGTTGCGTACGGTCTTTCGCCATTGGGGTTGGAATTGTTGCAAGCGAGTGAGCGAAACTAAAAGGTCTGAGTTGCGAGGCGAGTGCCACGATATGGCTACCTAAGGTATCAGCACAGATCCGAGGCTGCGATAGATAGCGACTTGGTAATCAATTTAAACAAATGAGGCCCGGTCAAAAAGTTCCGGGCCTCATCGTTTAGAGGAACAAAAGTAGCAATCACACCCGTTTCCAGCGCTTTAGGAGCGTCGAAATCTTAAAGACTTTAACGGTCCAAAAAATCAGCATGGTGCTGGCAAATTTCAAGCGTCATTACCTTTAATTACCTGCAGTTAGCAGGAAGGTGCTTGGCAAGGCCGGCAGTTCTTGTACAAGTCCAAGTGATCTGATCGTTCAATGAAGCTTGTGCCGGGGTGAGCTGAAACGCTGGCTGATCTGTTGCACCGGTAGCTTTGGTCACAACATTGATGACGCCGCCAGCACCGACCACAACGGATGCCACATATGAGTTATTAGTAGCCACTTGGTTAAACACGAAGCCGGAGTTAGCTGTTGTTACGTTTGCAATACCGCCAACGTTAGCGGCCGTCTCAGCAACTGCTAGCTTCGCAGAGCTCGCTTGCGCCAAGCCTTCACTGACCTTGCTTCTGATGGTGTAATCCTGATAGGCAGGCAGCGCAACCGCCGCCAAAATACCGATAATCGCTACAACGATCATCAATTCGATCAATGTGAAACCTTTTTGTGCTTTCATCGCGTACTTCTCCGAGGCGTCAATTAGGTAGTGCCTTGGGAGCGGGGAAGCACAGGTCGTGCCAGAACCCATTTTCAACTGCCGTTATCGCCAATACGTTCTACCTGCAGCGATAGACGTTCTGAAATCCGCAGAAACTGACAATTTTCGTCACATCCCTCACTGTCATTTGGCAGCAAAGCCCGACTGCGCTATAACCCATTCATTGTCCGTGTCTGGTGGTTTTATGACTGATGCTGTCCTCACTGGCTTGGCCAAACAATTGGTCCTCGCCGAGCTACTTACTGAATCTGTTGCGCAACAAGCGTATCAACAGGCGCGCCGCGACAAGATTTCGTTGGTGAGCTATCTGGTTCAGAACAAATTAGTCAAAAGCCTGACGCTGGCAGAAATGGCTTCCGAGCAGTTTGGCGTGCCATTCATGGATCTCGCCAGCCTTGACAAGGAAAGCCAGCCTAAAGGATTGGTCAGTGAAAAACTGGTTCGCCAACATCACGCGCTGCCCCTGTGGCGTCGCGGTAATAAGCTATTTATCGGAATTTCAGATCCGACCAATCATCAGGCGGTAACCGATATTCAGTTCAGTACTGGCCTGAACACCGAAGCGATTCTGGTCGAAGATGACAAGCTGACCTCTGCCATAGATCGTTTTTTTGACAGTGATAGCGGTCTAGGTAATCTGGAAGATGTCGATTTGGGTCTGGATATCGAACCGGCCGATGGCAAGGAAACCTCTCTAGCTACACAGAATGAAGCTGACGATGCTCCAGTAGTGAAATTCGTCAACAAGATGCTGATGGACGCTATCCGGCTAGGGTCATCCGACCTGCACTTCGAGCCCTATGAAAAGATTTTTCGTGTGCGATTGCGTACTGACGGCATCCTGCATGAAGTCGCCAGACCTCCCATTCATCTCGCGAATCGTATTGCCGCGCGTTTGAAGGTCATGGCCAGCCTGGATATCTCGGAACGGCGTAAGCCGCAGGACGGACGTGTCAAGTTACGTGTGTCCAAAACCAAAGCCATCGACTTTCGGATGAATACCTTGCCCACGCTGTGGGGCGAAAAGATCGTGATGCGGATTCTCGACCCGACCAGCGCGCAGATGGGTATTGATGCTCTGGGCTACGAGCCAGAACAGAAGGCACTGTATCTGGAGGCGCTGAAACAGCCGCAGGGCATGATTCTCGTAACTGGTCCCACGGGGTCCGGCAAGACCGTTTCGCTGTATACAGGCCTGAATATCCTCAATACCGTAGACATCAACATTTCTACAGCCGAAGACCCGGTGGAGATCAACCTGGAAGGCATCAATCAGGTCAACGTCAACCCGCGCCAGGGGCTGGACTTTTCCCAAGCCTTGCGCGCTTTTTTGCGTCAAGATCCCGACGTGATAATGGTCGGGGAGATACGAGACTTGGAAACGGCAGAAATTGCCATCAAAGCCTCGCAGACCGGCCATATGGTGCTTTCCACACTGCACACCAACAGCGCAGCGGAAACGTTGACCCGCCTGCATCATATGGGCGTTGCAGCATTCAACATTGCTACAGCAATCAACCTGATTATTGCGCAGCGACTGGCACGTAAGCTGTGTAGCCACTGCAAGAAAGAATTGGATATTCCTCGCGAGACGCTTATTCAGGAAGGCTTTCCAGAAGCCAAAATCGGCACTTTCAAGATATACGGTCCGGTGGGCTGCGAGCATTGCAATGGGGGCTACAGAGGCAGGGTCGGTATTTACGAAGTTGTCAAAAAAACACCGGAGCTTGAGCGCATCATCATGGAAGAAGGCAACTCATTGGAAATATCCAGACAGATGCGCAAGGACGGCTTCAATGACCTTCGCACATCGGGGCTTTCGAAAGCCATGCAAGGCATCACCAGCCTTGAAGAAGTCAACCGCGTGACCAAGGATTAAGCATGGCCAGCAAGGCAGTTAAAGTCAATATCTATACTTGGGAAGGCGTAGATAAAAAAGGCGGAAAACTCAGCGGTGAATTGAGCGGCCATAACCCGGCACTCATCAAGGCACAACTGCGTAAACAGGGTGTAAACCCTACCAAGGTGCGTAAAAAATCTGCCTCTATCTTCGGTAAAGGCAAAAAAATAAAACCATTGGACATCGCCTTTTTTTCTCGGCAAATGGCGACAATGATGAAAGCTGGCGTGCCGCTGCTACAGTCGTTCGACATTATTAGCGAGGGGGCAGAAAACCCAAATATGCGAGCATTGGTAAACTCGCTCAAGCAGGAAGTTTCGGCGGGAAATAGTTTTGCAACAGCCTTACGGCAAAAGCCTGAGTACTTTGACGACCTGTTCTGTAATTTAGTAGATGCGGGAGAGCAGGCGGGAGCACTCGAAAGTCTGTTGGATCGAGTCGCGACCTATAAAGAAAAAACAGAAAAACTCAAAGCCAAAATCAAGAAAGCAATGACCTATCCTGCGGCCGTGTTGATCGTTGCGGTGATCGTATCAGGTATTCTGCTCATAAAAGTTGTACCACAATTTCAATCGGTTTTTGCGGGTTTTGGCGCCGAGTTGCCAATGTTCACATTGATGGTTATCGGGCTTTCCGAGGTCATCCAGCAATGGTGGATCGCTATTGTTGTGGCGTTCTTTGCTAGCTTCTTTTTGTTCAAAAAGGCTTATAAAAAATCACAGAATTTTCGAGATAGTATTGATCGAATATTGTTGAAGATCCCGGTTATCGGACCGTTGATTTTTAAGTCATCCGTTGCACGTTACGCACGAACACTGGCAACTACCTTCGCTGCCGGCGTTCCGCTTGTGGAAGCGCTGGACTCGGTCGCAGGTGCAACAGGTAATGTGGTTTTTAAAAATGCGGTAAATAAAGTTAAACAAGACGTGTCCACAGGGATGCAGTTGAATTTTTCAATGCGTGCAACGGGAGTTTTTCCAAGCCTGGCAATCCAGATGACTGCGATCGGTGAAGAGTCCGGTGCTCTGGACAACATGCTGGATAAGGTCGCGACCTACTATGAGGATGAAGTCGATAACATGGTTGATAGCCTGACCAGCCTAATGGAGCCAATGATCATGGCCATACTCGGCGTCGTTGTCGGCGGCTTAGTGATTGCGATGTATTTGCCAATATTCAAACTAGGGGACGTTGCCTGACATGCCCCTCCTCGACCTCCTGGCCAGCTCCCCCCTGGCCTTCGTCACCACCTGCTGCATACTCGGCCTGATCATCGGAAGCTTCCTCAACGTGGTCGTCTATCGCCTGCCAATAATGATGGAGCGCGACTGGAAAGCCCAATCCAGAGAACTGCTCGGCCTGCCCGCCGAACCCGATCAGCCCGTCTTCAATCTGAATCGCCCCCGTTCCAGCTGCCCGCATTGCGCGCACAAAATCCGCCCGTGGGAAAACCTGCCGGTGATCAGCTATCTGCTGCTGCGTGGCAAATGCTCGCAGTGCAAAGCGCCGATCAGCAAACGCTACCCGCTGGTCGAGCTGACCTGCGCAGTGCTATCAGCCTACGTGGCCTGGCATTTCGGCTTTGGTTGGCAGGCGGCGGCGATGCTGGTACTGAGCTGGGGGCTGTTGGCGATGAGTCTGATCGATGCCGATCACCAACTGTTACCTGATTCTCTGGTGCTGCCACTGCTGTGGCTGGGCCTGATCGTCAACGCCTTCGGGCTGTTCACCTCGCTGAACGATGCGCTGTGGGGAGCGGTGGCCGGCTATCTGGCGCTGTGGTCGGTGTTCTGGCTGTTCAAGCTGGTGACCGGCAAGGAAGGCATGGGTTATGGCGACTTCAAGTTGCTGGCCATGCTGGGCGCGTGGGGCGGTTGGCAGATTTTGCCGTTGACCATCCTGTTATCGTCGCTGGTGGGCGCGGTGCTTGGGGTGATCATGATGCGTGTGCGCAGGGTCGAAAGCGGTACGCCGATCCCCTTTGGTCCTTATCTGGCCATTGCGGGGTGGATCGCTTTGCTCTGGGGTGGTCAAATAACCGACTCTTACATGCAGTTTGCCGGTTTCAGATGACTCACCCTGATGAAAAACCCTGGATTCTTGGCCTGACTGGCGGCATCGGTAGCGGTAAAAGTGCAGCGGCGAAGTGCTTTAGCGACCTTGGCGTCGACACTGTGGATGCCGATCATGCCGCCCGCTGGGTAGTCGAGCCCGGGCGCCCGGCGCTGGAGCAGATAGCGGCGCACTTCGGTACAGGCGTGTTGCAGACCAGCGGCGAGCTGGATCGAGGCGCGCTGCGCAAGCTGATCTTCGAAAACCCCGAGCATCGGCGCTGGCTGGAAGCGCTGCTGCATCCGCTGATCAATCAGGAAATCGTCAGCCATCTGGCCAAGGCCAAATCGCCGTATGCCATTCTGGTCTCGCCATTGCTGGTCGAGTCCGGGCAATACCGCATGGTCCAGAGGCTGCTGGTGATCGATGCTCCGCCGCACCTGCAGATAGAACGCACCATGCTGCGCGACAGCTCCAGCCAGGAGCAGGTCGAAGCCATTCTCAAGGTGCAGTTCCAGCGCGAAGACCGCCTGCGTCATGCCAATGATGTGCTAGTCAACGACCGCGATCACGCCTGGCTAACCAGCGAAGTCGAGCGGCTGCACCACTTTTACCTTACTTTGCGTGGAGGCCAATCATGAGCCAACCAATGACTGTTCAATGCCCAACCTGCGACGCCCCGGTGGAATGGAGCGCAGCCAGTCCGAGCCGCCCGTTCTGCTCCGAGCGCTGCAAACTGATCGACCTGGGAGCCTGGGCTTCTGAAGAGCATGCAATTCCGGTGAGCCCGGATGCCGAGGATGAGTTGTTCTCGGGTGATCTGGAGGCTCCGCACAGGGGGCATTGATAACAAGTCGATGTGAAGCAACTCGCCTTATACGCAACTACGAGGGCTGTCTTTCAGCCGCATCTCAGGACGTCTGTGATGGCCCTTTCGCGAGCAAGCTCGCTCCCACGACGCTCATGTCTCTCGATCATTTACGGTCCAACGCAGCCCTCAACGCATCAGCACTGCCAAACTGCTGCTGACTGACCAACTGCCCGTCGCGCAACTGTAACCACAGCACTTTATCGTCATCGCCTGCGTACTGCGGCACGATGCGCGCCTCTCGATCAAGCATCACGCGATAGCTGTAATCCCGCATTTTGGGGATGGCGAACATTTTGGCGATGATGGTTGGCATTTTCTGGATGTCAGCGACAAACACCGTGTGGCGTGATTCCAGAAAGCCTTTTGGCTTGTCCTGAAGGGCAGCGTTGACTAGTTTCGCGGCGTCCATGCTGCGTGCGACCAGCAGGGTTTGTGTCTGGTTGTTCAGGGTGTAGGGCTGGTCGTATTGATCGAGCAGTGTCCAGGAAGACAAGCGCTCGCCGACTTGCAGGGCGTTGGCAGTGAGGGGCAGCAAGGCCAGTAGCAGGATGGGCAGAAGCTTCACAGGTCGATCCTCGATAAAAGCGGCGCCTGCGACATTTATCGCAAGCGATCAAAAAATGAATTGCCAGTCTACACCCCTGCATTCACTCTTCCAGTCATGGCAACTTGAACGCTAAGCTTGGCCCTATGGATGACTCAGACTACCTGCGCCTGTTGACGATCCAGGCCGAACAAGCCAACGCCTTTCTTTCCAATGCGCGGAAGTGGGAGCGTGAGCGCTGGGTTTGTCAGCGCCTGTTGCAGGGGCTGAACATTACGCATCGTAATGAGGACTTCATGCCTGCCAGTCAGGAGCCGCCGGATGTGCTGTTTCGTGACGGGCGCTTCGAGGTGTTTTTCGTGCTGGATGAGGGGCGGCGTCTCAATGACGAGTGGCGCGAGGAGCTGGCGCGACGACGAAGCGCGTTCTCGTTGAGCCAACTGGTACGTCGGGAGGCCAAGCCCAAGCGCATTCCGGCCTCTGAACTGCTGCACCGACTCGCCCCTACCCTGCGCAAGAAGTCCACCAACTATCGCGAACGCGGCATTGATCTGGGCGGTCTGGATATCATTGCCTTCGCCAGCCTCAAGCGCGAGGTGCTGGACCTCAACAGTCACTTTCCACCACCGACCGAGTACCTGCGTCAGGGCTGGCGCTCGTTGTCGCTGGTGGGGCCGACCTTCGCTCGGGTATTGTTCGCGCATCCCGGCGCTCCGGATTTTCTGCGTACCAATCTGGGGCGCAGTGTCGTTTTCGATGTTGGAATCAGTTTATGAGCCCCCTGCAGGAACTGCTGGCCGATGTGCCGCAACAAGGTCGTGTGCGCTGGATAGGCGTACGTCCGCAATCGCGGGTCGAGATGATCGAGCTGGACGCCGTGGAAGCGCGTCGCGAAGCGGGTCTGACCGGCGATCACTCGCGGCCCGGCCCGCGCAATGCGCGGCAGGTGACGTTGATCCAGTGGGAACATCTGGCGGTGGTTGGCTCGTTGCTGAACCGCGCGGCGGATAACCCTATCGTGCCGCAGGATTTGCGGCGCAATCTGGTGATCAGTGGCATCAACCTGTTCAGCCTGAAGAATCGACGTTTCCGGATCGGTCAGGCGATTTTCGAAACCACCGGCTGGTGTCAGCCTTGTGCGCGACTTGAGCAGCGTCTTGGTCACGGGACGTTCCAGGCGGTGCGCGGGCATGGTGGAATTACCGCGCGAGTGTTACAAAGCGGAATCATCCGCCTGGACGATACGCTGCAGGTCGAGCCGCTGGAAATCACCGATCCGTGGCCCCCTGCCCGACAGCACGCCTGAGACAACGGATAAATTGAGCAGACACCTGAACCCGGAACCGCAAAGGTGTGTCGAAGAGTACCTTCAGACACACCGGCATCCAGTCGAGCGCAGGCCGCTCCTGACCCGGACAGTGTCGTGATGAACCCATTACTGAGCCTTCTGACGCTATGAGCTGCCTTGCGCTCGCGAAGATCGAGCTCCCCCCGAATTCCTTAAACCTTCCGAGTAATCCTTATGACGCATCGTATTGTTATCGTTGGCGGAGGCGCTGGCGGTCTGGAGCTGGCTACCAGTCTGGGCAAGACCCTGGGCAAGAAAGGCACGGCCAGTGTCACGCTGGTCGATGCCAACCTGACGCATATCTGGAAACCGCTGTTGCACGAAGTGGCCGCCGGTTCGCTCAACTCGTATGAGGATGAGCTGAACTACGTGGCTCAGGCCAAGTGGAACAACTTTCAGTTTCAGCTCGGGCGCATGACCGGTCTGGACCGCGCCAGCCGCCAGATTCATCTGGCCGAGACGCTGGATGAAAACGGCGCAGAACTGGTTCCGGCACGCAGCCTGGGTTACGACTCGCTGGTCATCGCGGTGGGCAGCACCACCAACGACTTCGGCACCAAGGGCGCGGCAGAGCACTGCCTGTTTCTCGACAGCCGCAAGCAGGCCGAGCGCTTTCACCAGCAACTGCTCAACCACTACCTGCGCGCCCACGCCGGTCAGGCCGACAGCGCGCAGGAAATCACCGTGGCCATCGTGGGTGCCGGTGCAACCGGTGTCGAGCTGGCGGCAGAGCTGCACAACGCGGCGCATGAGCTGGCGGCTTACGGGCTGGGTCAGATCAAGCCGGAAAACCTGCGCATCACGGTGATCGAAGCCGGGCCACGGGTGTTGCCCGCGCTGCCCGAGCGCATCGGCGCGCCGGTGCACAAGACGCTGGAAAAACTCGGTGTGACAGTGCTGACCAATGCGGCAGTCAGTGAGGTGACGGCTGATGGTTTGATCACTGCTACCGGGCAGGTCATTCCGGCGAGCTTGAAGGTCTGGGCGGCAGGTATTCGTGCCCCGGCCTTCCTGCAGGAACTGGATGGCCTGGAAAGCAACCGGATCAATCAGTTGCAAGTGCTGCCGACGCTGCAAACCACCCGTGACGAAAATATCTTCGCCTTCGGTGACTGCGCGGCCTGCCCGCAAAAAGGCACCGACCGCAACGTCCCGCCACGCGCTCAGGCCGCCCATCAGCAGGCGTCGTTGCTGGTTAAGTCGCTGCGCTTGCGGATCGAAGGCAAGACGTTGCCTGAGTACACCTACAAGGACTACGGCTCGCTGATCTCGTTGTCGAGCTTCTCGGCCGTCGGCAATCTGATGGGTAACCTGATGGGCAGCGTGATGCTCGAAGGCTGGCTGGCGCGGATGTTCTACGTGTCGTTGTATCGCATGCACCAGATGGCGCTGTACGGCACTTTCCGTACCCTAATGCTGATGCTGGGCAGCAAGATCGGCAAAGGCACCGAGCCGCGGATGAAGCTGCACTAAGGCACGCCAGACTCATCGTCTACACCGTCCCCACCGACTCTCATGCCAATGCCCTGCATTGGCATGCAGCCTGAGACGCTTCTGCGTCCCTTCTTGAATTGGCCTGTGCAGCACATAACTTGCGACGCAGAGCGTCGTGAAACGCATGCCCACGCTGGAGCGTGAGGAGCGATCACCCCTCTATCGTGCGGCGCTCTGCGTCGTATGCCGTTCCGGACGCTCCGCATCCTCTTGCGACGCAGAGCCTCGTGAAACGCATGCCCACGCTTAAGCGTGAGGAACGATCCCCCCACTATCGTGCGGCGCTCTGCGTCGCATGCCGTTCCGGACGCTCTGCGTCCTCTCCCAAGTGAATTCGGCTGTTCTGCCAACGCGTTTGCTGCGCCGACTTGCGGTGCCCCGAATACCCGCTATTTTTAACAGGATCGGGTTGTGCGCCAAGCAATCGGACGGAAGGCTCTCGTACTGTTATCAAGTTTGTCTGCGGCGCGCAGATAACCATTGAGTCGTGTACAACGCTGCACTGTTCAGGGATCGAACCCATGATGTCGAATCAATACAGTAGTACTCCTGCACAAAATCATCCGCGTTTCATCTGGTTCTCACTCATTCCCGTCATACCCGCCATTGCCTGGATTCTCACGCAGTTCGGCACGGGTACGGCCAATCTGGTGACGTGCGCTGTACTGCTGGCGATCGGTCTCGGCGCGTGTGCCTGGGCTGCCCGTTCACAGCAGAACGACGTGCGCCGCGCCGTGGCTCAGGCGCTGAATCATCACCAGGCGCATAGCGCACAAAGCAGCGCCATGGCGTCCAACGCCCAGTTCAATGAAATCCTTCTCGGTGCCATGCCGATCTGGGCCAAGCAGGTCGAGAGCTCGCGCCAGCAGACCGAAACCGCGATTGTCGAGCTGAGCACGCGCTTCATGGGCATTTCCGAACGCCTGCAGGAAACCGTACAAGCGTCGCAGCACGCTGCCGGTGAACTGGACGGTCAGAACGCCGATGGTGCGCTGAAAGTGTTGTCGCAGAGTGACAGCGAGCTGAGCCAGGTAATCGACTCGCTCAAATCCACTCAGGCCAGCCGCGACCAGACGCTCTCACAGGTCCGCAGCCTCACCGCCTATACCGGCGAATTGCGCACCATGGCCGCCGACGTTGCAGCGATTGCCGCACAGACCAACCTGCTGGCCCTCAACGCGGCCATCGAAGCGGCGCGTGCCGGTGAAGCGGGCCGTGGCTTTGCCGTGGTGGCCGACGCGGTGCGCAGCCTGTCGAGCAAGTCCAGCGAAACCGGTCAGCAGATGTCCGCCAAGGTCGACATCATCAACAACGCGATTACCCAGCTGGTGCAGGCCGCATCGAGCGGCGCCGATCAGGACAGCCATTCGGTGGCCGCTTCCGAACAAAGCATTCAGAACGTACTGGAGCGCTTCCAGAGCATCACCGGTCGCCTGGCCGAGTCCGCCGACCTGCTCAAGCAGGAGAGCTACGGGATTCGCGACGAAATGACCGAGGTTCTGGTGAACCTGCAGTTTCAGGACCGGGTCAGCCAGATTCTCGCCCACGTACGCGACAACATCGACTCGCTGCACGCGCACCTTCTGCAGGCCAGCCAATCCCCTGATGAGGCGGTCGCCATCGACGCCCGGCAATGGCTGGCGCGCATGGAGTCCACCTACGCGACCGACGAGCAACGTCGCACTCACCGAGGTGAATCGGCAGCACAGCAGGATTCGCAGGAAATCACGTTTTTCTAGGAGTAAATCATGGCTAAGAGTGTATTGGTGGTCGACGATTCAAGCAGCGTCCGGCAAGTCGTCGGTATCGCGCTGAAGAGTGCCGGATACGACGTTATCGAAGCCTGTGACGGGAAGGATGCACTGGGCAAGCTCACCGGGCAGAAAGTGCACCTGATCATCAGCGACGTGAACATGCCGAACATGGACGGCATCACTTTCGTCAAGGAAGTGAAGAAGCTGGCCAGCTACAAGTTCACGCCCATCATCATGCTGACCACCGAATCCCAGGAATCGAAAAAGGCTGAAGGTCAGGCCGCAGGCGCCAAGGCGTGGGTCGTCAAACCGTTTCAGCCGGCACAAATGCTCGCAGCGGTTTCCAAGCTCATCCTGCCCTGAGACCCAGGCCCATGGAGGCCAGCATGCCCACGCCAGACGAAAACGCTACCGACACTGCACGCGTGCAGATAGACGGCGAGTTGACGATCTACACCGTGACCGAACTGGCCGCCAGGCTACTGCCGCAGATCGGCGCTGCGGCACGCCTGGAGGTAGACCTTTCACAGATCACCGAGATGGACGGCGCCGGTCTGCAACTGTTGGCTGTGATTCAGCGCGAAGCCGGCAAGACCGGGACTTCGCTGCATTTGACCGGGCAAAGCAAGGCGGTCAGCGAAACCTTCGAGTTATGTAATCCGGGTGTGGTGCTGTAGCGCGTCCATTTGCAGTACTGCCCAGTGATCGATCAAGGAAGTCATCGTGAGTATTAATCTCGATCAGGCACAGCAGACGTTTATCGTTGAAGCGCGTGAGCTTTTGCAGGCCATGGAGGAATCCCTCCTGCAACTCGAAAGCGAGCCCGGCGACCAGGACGCGATCGGCGCGGTGTTCCGCGCAGCGCACACCATCAAAGGCTCGGCCGGACTGTTCGGGCTGACGCCTATCGTCAGTTTTACTCACATCGTCGAAGACGTACTGGATCGTCTGCGTGAAGGCAGTGTTTCGGTGAACGCCGAGCTGATCGCCGTGCTGCTCAAATCCGGCGATCACATGCTTGAGTTGATCGACGTGGTCGCCAGCCGTGGCGAGCAATTGCAGCAGCCTGCCCTGGAACGCGAGGCGGCGCTGCGTCAGGCATTGCAGGTCTTCCAGGCACCGGCCAGCGCCGGGGCCGCTGACAGCGCGAGCGCGTCGGTCGTCAGTGATGATGAACCGTCAGCCGAAGTGCTCTGGCATATCTCGCTACGTTTTGGCGTGGATGTGTTTCGCAACGGCATGGACCCGCTGTCGTTCCTGCGCTACCTCAATACCCTGGGGCAGATGGTCCAGGTCACGACGGTAACCGACAGTATTCCAGCAGTTGAGGCGTGGGACCCGGAATCCTGCCACTTGGGTTTCGAGATCGATTTCCGCTCTGCTGCCGGGCACGCCGCGATCAACGAAGTCTTCGATTTCGTGCGTGAAGACTGCGCCGTGGAGATCACCCCGGTGAACGAGACGCCAGACCACGTCGAGCCCACCGGCACCGAACTGGTCTCGCAGCCCGAGCACAGCCCTATGGTGGCCAGCGGCGAACTGCTGGGCGATCAGCGCGCAGTGCCACGTACGCCCGCAACCGCAACCGCTGTAGAGCGCCCTTCTTCGGGCAGCGAGCAGAAAAACAAGGACGGCCGCTATGTGCGCGTCAACGCCGACAAGCTCGACGAGCTGATCAATCTGGTCGGCGAGCTGGTCATTGCCAGCGCTGGCGCCAGCCTGCTGGCCAAGTCGTGCGACAACGACCCGCTTCAGGAAGCCAGTTCCACCGTATCGGGGCTGGTCGAGCAGATCCTGGATGGCGCGCTGCACCTGCGCATGATCCCCATCGGCGACACCTTCAATCGCTTCCGCCGTGTGGTGCGCGATGTCAGCCAGGAACTGGGCAAGGACATCGACCTGATCATCAATGGTGCGGAGACCGAACTGGACAAGACCGTCGTCGAAAAGATCGGCGACCCGCTCATGCACCTGCTGCGCAACTCCATGGATCACGGCATCGAGAGCGCCGAAGCACGTCGCGCGGCAGGCAAACCGGCCAAAGGTCATTTGAGCCTCAATGCGTACCACGACTCTGGCAGCATCGTCATTGAAATCGCCGACGACGGGGCCGGACTCAACCGCGAGCGCATCCTCGACAAGGCCCAGCAACGCGGGCTGGTGGCGGTCGGCGCAAGCCTCACCGATCAGGAAATCTACAACCTGATTTTCGAACCCGGCTTTTCCACTGCCGAGGCCGTCACCAACCTTTCGGGGCGCGGTGTCGGCATGGACGTGGTCAAGCGCAACATCACCTTGCTACGCGGCACGGTGGATCTGGACAGTCAGCCCGGTCAGGGCACCATCGTGCGCATCCGCCTGCCGCTGACGCTGGCGATCATCAACGGTTTTCTGGTCGGTATCGATCAGTCGACTTACGTGATCCCGCTGGACATGGTGCAGGAATGCATCGAGCTGGACGAACACAACCGGCAGTTGACCCGCGACAGCGGCTACCTGGACCTGCGTGGCGAAGTGCTGCCGCTGGTCTACCTGCGCGACCACTTCAATCATGAAGGCCCGGCCGCCAGGCGCCAGAACGTGGTGGTGGTGCGTTACGCCGAGCACAAGGCCGGGCTGGTGGTCGACGAGCTGCTTGGCGAGTTCCAAACCGTTATCAAACCTCTGGGCAAGCTGTTCGGCGCGCTGCGCGGCATCAGCGGCTCGACGATCCTGGGCAGTGGCGCGGTGGCGTTGATTCTCGACATACCCGCCCTGCTCAACCAGATCGTACACATGGAGGCCCGCTCGACCCAGGCGCCTCAATCCCTGTTGCCCACTTCTCGCTGACGGATTCGCAATTCCCAAGGAGTTACTTCAATGAAATGGTTCTACGATCTGAAGATTTCCACCAAGCTGATTACCTCGTTTCTGGTGGTTCTGGCGTTGACCGCGGCCATGGGAGTCTTTGCCATCCTCCAGCTCGGCCAGGTCAACCAGGCCGCTCAGGACATCAAGGAAAACTGGATGCCGTCGATGCGTGCGGCAGCGGGCATGCGCTTCTTCGCCGCCAACTATCGTTTGAAGGAAAACCGCCACATTGCAGCCGACACCGCCCAGGAAAAGGCGCAGATGGAGCTTGAAGCAGCGGACGCTCGCAAACAGTTCGAAACCCGCCTGGCCACCTATGACAAGCTGGTGGTCAGTGATGAGGATCGCCAGTTGTTCAATAGCGCTACAGCGACATGGTCTGCGTACCTCAAGAGCAGCGGCGAGTTGTTCGACATGTCCCGTCAGGGCCTCGAAGCCCAGGCACGAGCGATGCTGAAGGGCGAGTCCAAAACGCATTTCGACGAATTGACCGGCCAGTTGCAAAAAATGGTCGAGCTCAACGACGCCGGTGCGACTGTCGCGGGTGACAAGGGCACGAAGCTGTACGAAAACGCACGCATCTCGATCGTCGTTGTGTTGGTTGCAGCCTTGCTGATCGGCCTGGGTCTGGCGCTGTTCATCGCCCGGATCATCTCCCGCCCGCTGAAAGAGGCCGCAACGGCCGCCGAGCAGCTGGCAGAGGGCAACCTCAACGCTCACATCGGCCACGGTTCCAAGGACGAGACCGGCATGGTGCTCAATGCCATGCGCAACATGGTCGGCAAGCTGTCGCACATCATCGGCGAAGTGCGTAACGCCGCCGACAACCTGGCCAGCGCCTCGGAAGAAGTCAGTGCCACTGCACAGTCGATGAGCCAGGCCACCAGCGAGCAGGCCGCCAGCGTCGAAGAGACCAGCGCATCGGTCGAGCAGATGAGCGCCAGCATCAACCAGAACACCGAGAACGCCAAAGTCACCGATGGCATGGCCAGCAAGGCCGCCAAAGAAGCCACCGATGGCGGCGAATCGGTGCAGCAGACCGTCGTGGCGATGAAGAAAATCGCCCAGCGCATCAGCATCATCGACGACATCGCTTACCAGACCAACCTGCTCGCTCTCAACGCCGCCATCGAAGCCGCCCGTGCCGGCGAACATGGCAAGGGTTTCGCGGTAGTGGCCGCCGAGGTGCGCAAGCTGGCCGAACGCAGTCAGGTGGCCGCGCAGGAAATCGGCGAGCTGTCGTCGAGCAGCGTGGACATGGCTGAGAAGGCCGGCAAGTTGCTGGACGAGATGGTGCCTTCGATCAACAAGACCTCCGACCTTGTGCAGGAAATCAGTGCCGCGTCGGAAGAGCAGGCAGCCGGTGTGGCGCAGATCAACACCGCCATGACCCAGCTCAACCAGGTCAC
Organism: Pseudomonas sp. B20; assembly: GCF_020515755.1. Taxonomy (NCBI): domain Bacteria; kingdom Pseudomonadati; phylum Pseudomonadota; class Gammaproteobacteria; order Pseudomonadales; family Pseudomonadaceae; genus Pseudomonas; species Pseudomonas sp. B20. The sequence continues at coordinate 91,607 of NZ_JAHPJG010000016.1, read as the reverse complement.
CCAGCAAAACGCATCGAGCAGCGAAGAACTGGCGGCCACGGCTGAAGAAATGAGCAGCCAGGCCGAACAACTGCAACAGGCCATGAGTTTCTTCACCCTCGACGCATCGCCAAGGGCCGTCGCACAAAGCGCTACTTTCGACAGCCGCAACAGCCCGAACCGTCAGCCTCCGCGCCCACCGCAGCAGGCTCCGCGCAAGGCATTTGCGCAAAGCATGGCGGGCGCCCCGGACGAATCGGAATTTACCCGTTTCTGATTGCCGGCTTCGATAGAGACTCCAGGGGAGAACGACATGGGCTCATTGGTCACGACTCGGCAGACCGCAGCGACGGTCGAAGAAGAGGCGCAGTACCTGACTTTCATGCTCGGTGGCGAGATGTTCGCCATCGGTATTTTAGGCATCAAGGAAATCATCGAGTACGGCAGCCTGACAGTGGTGCCGATGATGCCCGCCTTCGTGCGCGGGGTGATCAACCTGCGCGGCGCGGTGGTGCCCGTGGTCGATCTGTCGGCGCGCTTCGGGCGGCAGAACTCGGCCATCACCCGGCGCTCGTGCGTGATCATCATCGAGGCCAACAGCGAGGACGGCCAGCCGCAGGACATCGGTCTGCTGGTCGACAATGTCTCGGCGGTGCTGGAGATTCCGGCGTCGCAGATCGAGCCGCCGCCGAACTTCGGTGCGCGAATTCGCGCCGACTTCATCAGCGGCATGGCCAAGGTCGACGGCAAGTTCGTGATCGTTCTTGAGGTCGACCGCGTGTTGTCCATCGATGAAATGTCCAGCCTCGCCGAGGCAAGCCAGTCGCTGCCGACCGACGTCGACGCGACGTGAGGCCTGCGCATGCCTGATACAGCGTCGCTCACCGATCGCGAATTCGGCCAGTTCCAGAACTGGCTGTACAACGCTGCGGGCATCAAACTGACGCTGGCCAAGAAAGCGCTGGTCGCCGGCCGCCTGTTCAAGCGTCTCAAGCATTACGAGCTGGACAACTATGGCGAGTATTTCAAGCTGATCATGAACGATCAGCGCAACGGCGAGCTGCAAGTGGCGCTGGACCTGCTGACCACCAACGAAACGTATTTCTTCCGCGAACCCAAGCACTTCGATTTTCTGCGTCAGCAGGTGCTGCCCAAGGTGACACACGGCAAAATGTTCCGCATCTGGAGCGCCGCCAGTTCGTCTGGCGAAGAGCCCTACAGCCTGGCGATGACACTGGCCGAACAACTGGGCACCACGCCTTGGGAAGTGGTCGGTTCGGACATCAGCACGCGCGTGCTGAGCAAGGCGCGCAGCGGTCACTACCCTCTGGAGCGCACCGAAACGTTGCCGCAACCTTTGCTGTTCAAATACTGTCTGAAAGGCATAGGTCGCCAGGAAGGGACCTTTCTGATCGACAAGTCGTTGCGCAGCCGGGTCAGCTTCGTGCAGGTCAATCTCAATGACACCCTGCCGGATCTGGGCGAGTTCGACGTCATTTTCCTGCGTAACGTGATGATCTATTTCGATCAGGAAACCAAAAGCAAAGTGGTCGCGCGGTTGATTCCGCGTCTCAAGCCAGGAGGCTATTTCATCATCAGCCACTCAGAAAGCCTGAACGGTATAAATGACATGTTGAAAATGGTCTCCCCTTCGATTTACCGCAAACCATGAACACGCCTGTGGGTGTCGCCGAAATAGTACTCGGGCCTGGCGAAGTGGTCTTTCAGACCCGGCCGACTCGCCTGCGCACATTGCTGGGTTCATGCGTGGCGATTACCTTCTGGCACCCGTGGCGGCGTATTGGCGGCATGTGCCACTTCATGTTGCCCGGGCGCATACGCCGGCATCAGCCACTGGACGGCAAGTACGCTGACGAAGCGATGGAAATACTCATCCGTCATGCGCTGGCCAATGGCACCCTGCCGGAGGAATATCAGGTCAAGCTGTTCGGTGGCGGCGAAATGTTTCCTGCTCATCGTCATGACCCGCACATGCAGAACGTCGCTGACAGCAACGTTCACGCGGCGCTTGCGCTGGCCGAACAAAACCGCCTGAAACTGATGGCTCAGGACCTGGGCAGCACCGGCCATCGCAGCATCATCTTCGACCTGTGGGACGGAAACGTATGGGTCAGGCACCAACCAATGGAAGCAATGGAAAAAGATGCCAAACAAAAAAATCAGCGTACTGCTGGTCGATGATTCGGCTGTAGTTCGTCAGGTACTGGTGGCCATTCTCAACGACACCCCCGATATTCATGTGATGGGCGCGGCGTCAGACCCGATATTTGCCATGAGCAAGCTCGCTCAGGAATGGCCGGACGTCATTGTGCTGGACGTGGAGATGCCGCGCATGGACGGCATCACCTTCCTCAAGAAGATCATGAGCGAGCGGCCGACACCGGTGGTGATCTGCTCGTCGCTGACCCAGAAAGGCGCGGAAACCTCATTGCAGGCGCTGTCTGCCGGGGCGGTGGAAATCATCACCAAACCCACCACCGGCTTGAAGAACTTCCTCATCGATTCGGCTGCCGAGCTGGTTGCAGCAGTACGCGCAGCAGCCAACTCCAACGTCAGGAACCTCGGCAAGCGCACCGCCGCCCCGGTGCTGACCCCGGCCAGCAAACTGACCGCCGATGCCATTTTGCCGGCTGCCAGCGGCCATGCCATGGCGCAGACCACTGAACGCATCGTCGCCATCGGCACCTCGACAGGCGGTACACAAGCACTCGAAGCAGTGCTGACCGCCCTGCCCCGCGTCTGTCCCGGCATGGTCATCGTCCAGCACATGCCGGAGAAATTCACCGCATCGTTCGCCGAACGCCTGAACAGCCTGAGTCAGATCGAGGTGCGCGAGGCCAGAAACAACGACCGCATCCTGCCCGGCCTCGCACTGATCGCCCCCGGCGGCAAACACATGATGGTCACGCGCAGCGGCGCCTACTACCACGTCCAGGTCATCGACGGCCCGCTGGTCAACCGCCATCGTCCTTCGGTGGACGTGCTGTTCCGTTCGGTGGCCAAATTCGCCGGCAAGAACGCCACCGGCATCATCATGACCGGCATGGGCGACGACGGCGCACGCGGGCTCAAGGAAATGCTCGACGCCGGCAGCGCGACAGTGGCTCAGGACGAAGCCAGCTGCGTGGTGTTCGGCATGCCCAAGGAAGCGATCAAACTGAACGCGGCGCAGCGGATCATTCCGCTGCAGGAGATTCATCAGGCGATCCTGCACCGGTGAACCCGAAGCTGTCGCCGTGCAGCCAGCGTTTCTTTCGACACCCACGTTTCACGACAGAAACCCCGGTCGCACGGCAATGCTCAGAAAAACAGCCTTACCGGGCCCACGGCGGCGGCAGCAAGGCCTGATGGTCAGCGCTGGACCTGGATGACCCTGAAGCCCCGTCAGAGAATGAGACCAACTGGAAAAAAGGCTCGGCCTCCAGGTTCCTGTGCTGATTGGAAGTCCCTGATCTGTTGCTTTTATGCTCATTGCGATAAGACGCATAGCTCCAGTGCCCCGGGGAGACATCGGAGTCCGGGCGATGGCTGCTCTGCCTTACACCGGCGGCGCTCAACTCCTGTTCGATACTGCTGATCATCCCCCTCATTTTGCCCATGTACTCTGGGCTGTAGGTGTTGTCTGCACGGTCGGGCTTGGCGTAGATCGTGAACTGAGCGCCCAGCGCCACGCGCTGCTTTGCCGCCGGCATCTCTGCTTGCAGGCATTTCATGTCAGTCACTTTCCACGAGTCAACCGGGCTGTCGCTCGCCTGCAGTATTTTGCCTATCGCATTGAATGCATCCGGTACATCCTCAGGTGCAACGCTGAGGTGGATCTTGTCTCCGGCAAACTCCCCCTTGCAGTTCGGCTCCAGGCGATCCATATGGATGAAGACCTCAGACCCCGTCATCTTGAAATGATTGGCGGCAGTCCAGCCACCGTGATTTTCACCCAGCGCGCTTTGCGCGACGTCATAAGTGGGGGCACGGTGATTAACGGCAAAACGTGTCTGTGTGTTGGCACGCACTTCGCTCTGATTCAAACGGCGCAATTCCGCACCGGCATCCTTCTTCACAGTCGGCTGGGCAATGGCCGTATTGAGTTTTAAATTGAAGGCGGGTCTGTTGATAGGCATAGCTTTTATACCTGCTACTTATCGGTCATGAAAAAAGGGGGTTGCGCAGACAGCGCAGCATCTGTGCAACCTCTCCAACTCGCCGCTCTGCACTGGTCGTTGACGACCTCACAGATAGCTGCCCGCTGAGTGGTCAACAGGCAAATCAGGTTCCATGAAACAGGATCAGGAAAACTGATCGCCTTTCGAGAAACCGACATCGTGTTTGATCTTGCCGTTCTCGAACTGGTCCATCCATGGCAGCACATCGGCGCCGGCCGCTTTCAGGGCGCCCATGTTGTCTTTCACGGCCTGGTTGGCGCCGTCGCGCTGTTCGAAGTTACCGCCTCCGGTCCAGTTGGCGTTACCGACTTCACCGATTTGCGGCTTGAAGCCCGCGCTCGTAAGCGCCTTGATCTCCGATGACAAACGCGAGGAGGCATCGGCACCGCTGGCGTACTCATGGATGCTGCCGATCAGGCCAGGGTTGTTGCTGCCGTTGGCGGCTTTCAACTGATCAGCGTATTTTACCAGTCCGCTTTCCCCGCCGGCTGTCAGACCACCACCCCAATTGCTGTCCTCCACCACGATGTCGCCTTTGTAACCTGCGTCGCGGGCTGACTTGATCAACGTGCTCTGCATATCGGCCCAACCTTGAGTGGCACTCTTGCCGCCCTCATTGAACGTATCGAGTACAAAACTCGGATGGTTTCCAAGGGCAGAAACCACGTTTTTGACATCGTCGGCGGCTTGTTTGAGCTTGTCGCCGGACAAGACATTGCCACCACCGCCATTGGCGTTGTCACGAAACGTAAACTGAATCCTGACCCCTTGTTTGTCGCCGGCATCGACCATCGCCTTGAGTTTGGCCATTTGCGCCGGGTCATTGATCTGGTCATGGGTCATCTGGATGCGAAGTGTTTCCCCTCCGGCATTTTTCACGTCTTCGACCATTTTTTGCGCTGCCTCAGGAGACGCAATCCGGTCAGGAACCGTATTCGCGCCGCCATGAGAACCCAAGCCAGTGTTATTGAACGGTTGGGCTTGATTTGACTGCTCAGACAGTCCTGAGTCTGGCGTCGAACTGGCAGCACCGCCGGGAGAAGCAGAAGCCCGACCTGGCCCGGACGAAGCAGGGGACGGGTTCTCGGAAGGGTTATTTGCAGAAGAGTTACTTGCGGAAGAATCACCGAGCAAGCGTTTCAGCAGCGCCTGAATCAGCGTCGTCAACGCCTCGATCAAGTCACTTTGATCGCCCCCTCCTGCTTGTCCATTCCCGGTGGTGGCGGTTGTCGGCGCGCCATTCCCCCAACTCACCGTGTTCGGCGAGCGCTGGGTACTTTCCGGAGGAAGAAAGTGCACGGCATTGCTCGACGATTTACCTGAATAGTCCGGACTCGGAGCCTGGTCGCCCGGTGAGACAGGCGACCACCCCGGGCTGTTGTTGCTTACAGAGGTATTCATGCTCATTTCATTACTCCTTTTTTGTGGAGGTAACGCGTTTGGGTGAACGGTTTTTTGTGAAGGGTTTCAGAAATCCTCTTTATCGTCTTTCCGCGTTCAAGCAGATGAAATTCATTTGAAAGAGCCCTTTAGATAAGCCTGTTCTGCGTCTCGCAAGATGGCAATATCCATGGCGTTGGGTAGCAGTCTTTTGGCCTCGGTAATGTTTGCCAGCTTGACGCTTTGAGATTCAAAGCCCATGTCGGACGGTGTGCCATCTATGCGTTTGGCAAGGTAATAACGAGTACGGGATGTTGTTCGGTCGTAGTCACCGATAAAGCCGTGGAATTCCACCAGAAGCCCCGTCTCTTCGTAGACTTCCTTGAGCGCATTGGTCCTCAAGTTCAGACCGGCTTCCTGCTTTCCCTTGGGAAAAGCATGCGTTGCGCCGAACGGGTGATTGGTCGGTTCGGTGATCCATACCCTGCCGTCGGGCTCAAAAATGATCGCTCCACTGGCGGGAGCAAGGTGCGGAGAACGCTTAAATTCCGGCTCTGTGAAGTTGACCGCCCGGGTTGTAAATCGGCGCCAGCCATCCATCGTGTTCGGGGGTGTAAATGATCTGAACGGCAGGTTGTTCATGCTGCCACGCGCAGCGCTGTGAGGTACAAAAACGGCTGTTGCGTATCGATCACGCCACGTATCCGCCGCGCTGGGTGACGTGGGGTTTTTAACAGTGACAACATTGCCGCGCTCGTTCTTTTGGCGATGAATATAAGGAAGCGTCTGCTTCATATCGACCAGCCACTTCTTCCGACTGATCAGTCTTTTACCGAGCTCAATGCGTTCGCTGTGATTGCCAGGGCCGTGTTCTGCGCACAGTGCGGCAATACGCGCGTCCGGTATTTTTTCTATCGCTGCAATACCCTCGCGGATGTCATTACGCTCGATTTTCCGGAAGGCACGACTGGACGAATTGTCTTCACGAGACAGCATCGTGACCAGCTCCATGGGCGTGGTACCGAACTGATTACCCTTGTGCTCCCCTTGGGCGCGGAAGACCAGCGCACCGCCAAGGTCGATGCGCACAGGTTTGTGACGGTGATTGAAGATGACATTGTCCCCCGCCAGACCGATGACATCCCAGTTCGCCAGCCAGGCATCCACCGCGAAGCCGCACTTCAACTGGCTATTTTTTGCCAGCGTATCGAGGTCTTTCGGGTTCCCTACTATCAGTTTTGAAATCAGTGCGGGCTTGCCTTTGCGGGACGCCAGTTCTATGTCAGGAACATCGATTCCTGCGGCACGGTACAGCCTGGAGGCAAGCACCTCGTTTCGAAGCCTATTGGCAGACGGGTTGGTTTTTACATACCACTTAACACCATTGGGCGCTTGAAACAATCCACCTGGATTAGAGCCCTTGGCGCCAGAGAGTTGTTTCCATTTGTCAGTCTCGAGGAGGGCGAATTCACCTCCCCTCTTGGACCGCCCTAAAACAGTCATGTCGACGACAATGAACTCACCGCTCCGGCGAGCCTGCGTAATTTCGTACCGGTTGGTGATATCCAGAATGACTTCATGTTCACTCTTGCTGGCCACCGATAACGGCAACCGGCTCTCACTGAGTGTCACACCCTTTGCACCACTGTGGTTGAGCGCGGGAACGGCAGGCATCGCTTTCAGTACAAAAAGAACCGGTGTTTCTTTTTTCCTGTTCGCGTTCACCAGCGCAAAGCCTTGCGAAACGGCTGACACTGTCGAGGCGCTGGCCACCCCAGTCGCGGTGTAAACGCCTTTGACCACGCGCAGTCCGTGAATAAGACCATGGGCTATTTCGCGACTGCGGTAACCCTTGGAGGTATTCAGCAACAGCGACGCCGCCTCATCATCCAGAGATATCCCACGATAAAGCACTTTAGGATGATCCGACTTGGCCAACTCAATGGAGTAGCGCGGTATGGAGGCCCTCAGGTCCGCAAATTCTTCTTCAGTTGTTTCAGAGGCCGTGTACTTCTGCAGCAGTCGCATGAACTCTTTGCCGTCTATCGAATCCAGTACGCTGTCCTGCCGACCCGCCAAACGACACTCTTCGGCAGTATTGAATTCCTCCACTGGAACTCCCTTGCCTCGCCCTCGCGAAACAAAGTTGGGCACTTTATTACTGGCAGGCCCCAGTGCCGAGGTACTTTGAGCGTTTGAAAACCCAAGGTGACTGAAATTGTGTTTTACGGGATTTATCATTAAGCCTTCCTGAACGTTCGTCTTGCGGCACGCGATGAACATTCGTCCCTGGAGTGACAGGCATCAGGACTGTTATCAGACTCGAACGCCATCAGCCGATACTCACAAGGCAAATAGCCACTTTTCGAGTTGTTCCAATCATGGATAACGCCTGTTGATAATGAAGAGCCCCAAGAAAGCAGCCAGTTGCTATCACCGAGAGAATATTGAAAATAAGCAGCGCTTATAATTGGCTGAATGGCATTCATCGCAAATACTCATCGCCCGCATTTACTGGAAAATTGAGTAACTGAGTGTCGCAGTGTGCTATGCGGTTCCATTAAGCACACAAGAGGGGCTTCTTTATGGAGAACTATCACTGTAAGTGATCACATTCGTGGCGAATGTCTTAAAGCCAATGCAAGGAATACCTGGGCTACTTGCGTGACCGTAGTATGTGAAGTGATCAGACATAAGTCATACGACAACATATAAATAATGAGCCATATTTAGTTCCGTACCAACAGCTCAAGACGGCACACATTCGCTCCAGCAGAGCGTGTCGCAACCGTGCAAAAAGTCAACGGTAGCTGGCCGACCAACGCCCCACATGGGTTTTTTCGACGTCACCCGCAGAGAAAATCGTCGGGCTGTTCGGGCACGCGTGAGAAGATACCGGCACATCACTTCAATGCTTCGTTTTTCAGGCATCAAAGCCGACCGCCATGACCAGACCCGTAACGCTCAAGGATGTTGCCAACCATGCAGGTCTTTCCAAGGCTGCGGTGTCGCGCTATCTGAACCGAAGCATCAGCCTGCCGCCGGAGACCGCGAAGCGTATCGATACGGCGATCAAGGCGCTGGACTATCGGGGTAACAGTCTGGCCCGGCGTTTGAGCAAAGGCGGCAGTGAAACCATCGGCCTGGTACTGCCGGACATCGCCAACCCGTTTTTTGCCGAGCTGGCAGACGCGGCCGAGGAAGAGGCGTCCGCACATGGTTACAACCTGGTGCTGTGTGTCACCCGCAACCTGCTTGAGCGCGAAAGCACGTTTGTGCGCTGGCTGGATTCACGTAACGTCGATGGCTTGCTACTGGTCAGCAACCGCCCGGATGACGGCACGCTGGCCGGCCAGCTGATGAGCTACCGCAATATCATTCTGCTCGACGAAGATGTTCCCGGCACGTCGCAGCCCAAAGTCTTCGCCGACAACCATCAGGGCGGTCGACTGGCGACGGACTATCTGCTCCGCCATGGACATCGACGCATCGCTCATGTGTCCGGGCCGTCGGCCTTGATGAGTGCCCGCGAACGTTATGCAGGCTACCGGGAGGCGCTGGCGCTGGCGGGCATCGCAGAGGTGCCGGAATACCTGTGCTTCGGGGATTACAGCCGTGAGTTCGGGCGTATCGCAACCGCTCAGCTACTCGCCCTGCCCCATCCTCCGGAGGCGATTTTCGCCGCCAGTGACTTCATCGCCCTGGGCGTGCTCGATGTCCTGCGTGAGCGCAATATCAGCGTGCCCGATGCCATGTCGCTGGTGGGTTTCGACGACGCCGTCTACGCCAGCCTGCTGACCCCGCCGCTGTGTACCATCCGCCAATCGTCCAGAGAGCTTGGCCGTCTCGGCGTGGCGCAACTGCTGCAGAGGATGACGGGCGGCGACTGTGCGCAGGACGTCGTGCGCGTACCCGTAGAGCTGGTCTGCCGGGGTACGGTAGCAACGCGCAGTGACTGATTGCGGGGCAACCAGTAACACCCGGCATTAAATCAGTGCACTGCCGTTTGCCTCCTGAAAAGCCGATGATTGCGGAAAACTGTGGCGCATCAAGGATGTATGGTCACTGGAAGGCGTCACGAAAAAAATGGCACACAATCTGCTTTCTCCAGTTCTCAAACCTGAAGACAAAGCTCATTTGTCTTTTTTTTGAGACAACTGGTAAACCGGTTTACCGATCTGATCTGCCACACCGGCAATCAGGCTAGGAGGATGGCAATGCTGCGTTTGAGCAAGCGTTTCACCCTGACCCTCGGCGTTGTTTTGGCCTTGGCGTTGTCACCCATCATTCAGGCCCAGACCGGCAAACGTCTGGCTCTGGTACAGGTCAACCAACAGGCGCTGTATTTCACCCAGATTACCCAAGGCGCACAGGCTGCGGCGAAAGCTGCCGGAGCAGAGCTGGTGGTGTTCAACGCCAACGACAATCCGTCAGCCCAGAACGACGCCATCGAGGCCTATATCCAGGACAAAGTCGACGCCATTCTGGTCTGCGCCATCGACGTCAACGGTATCAAGCCGGCGGTCACCGCAGCCGCGCAGGCGGGAATCCCGGTGGTGGCAATCGACGCTGTGATCAATGGTGACAATGCCGTGCAGGTCGGCGTGGATAACCGCGAGGCAGCCCGACAGATCGGCCAGTACACCGGCGAATACATCAACCGCGAACTGGCGGGCAAGGCCAGCATCGGCGTGGTCGGAGCCCTCGGCTCTTATGTGCAGAATCTGCGTCTGGACGGCTTCCGCGAGGGTCTGGCGAAGACCGCCAGCCAGGCGAAGATCGTCAATACCGTCGACGGTAACAATGTGCAGGACACCGCCCAGGCGGCGGCGGAAAACCTGCTGACCGCCAACCCTGATCTGCAGATCATTTATGCCACTGGCGAACCCGCCCTGATTGGCTCGGTTGCCGCGAGCGTGTCACAAGGTGCCGGCGAGCGGGTCAGGATTTTCGGGTGGGACCTGTCCTCTCAGGCAGTGCAGGGTCTGGATGACGGCTCTGTCGCGGTGGTGGTGCAACAGAATACCCAAGCCATGGGCAAGACGGCGGTGGAGTCGGCACTGGCGCTGTTGTCCGGAAAGACCGTGGCTCGCGAACAGAGTATTCCCGTCACGCTGGTGACCAAGGACAACCTGGCAGCCTATCGCGCCGAATTCAAATAAGGGGCTCAGCATGCAGACGCCTGGCGAAGTGCCTCGGGTAAAGATGAGTGCCATCACTAAACACTACGGCTCGATAGCCTCGTTACGCGGTGTCGATCTGCTGTTGCAGCCCGGTGAAGTGCTGGGGCTGGTGGGCGACAACGGCGCAGGCAAATCCACGCTGACCAAGATCCTGTCAGGCGCGGAGTTACCGACCAGCGGACGAATCGCCATCGATGGCGAGGAAGTCAGTTTCAGCGGTCCGGCAGATGCGCAGCGCTGCCATATCCAGATGGTGTATCAGGACCTGTCGCTGTGTGACACGGTCGATGTGGCCGGAAACCTCTTCATGGGCCGCGAACCGATGCGCCGCGTGCTCGGCGTGCCGTTGCTCGATGAGACGCGCATGCACCACGAAGCTCGGCAGATTCTCGAAGCATTGGGCATCACCATTCCTGATACCCGCGCGCAGGTACGACACCTTTCCGGCGGCCAGCGCCAGGCCGTTGCGATTGCCCGCGCGGCCGCCTTCGGCCCTAAGGTTCTGATCATGGACGAGCCCACCGCGGCCCTCGCGGTGGCCGAAGTCGAAGCGGTTTTGGAGTTGATTCGTACCATCAGCCGCCAGGGCGTCAGCGTGATTCTGATCACCCACAGGTTGCAGGACCTGTTTCTGGTCTGCGACCGCCTCATGGTGATGTATGACGGCGCCAATCTGGCCGAGCGAAGGATCGCCGACACCGACCTCAACGAGGTCGTCGAACTCATCGTCGGGCACAAATTCACTGCCCGCTCCGCTAGCGCCTGAAAGGATATGACGCCATGAAAACGCTCGATCTCACGCGCCAACGCATTCTGCCGCAGTCGCTGTTCAAGCGCCTGCTGCACGATTTTCCCGGCGTGGTCAGCATCGGCCTGTTTTTCGCCCTGTGCTTTGTGCTGTTCGCGCTGGTGACCGATAACTTTTTAAGCGGCGCCAACCTGCTCAACGTTATCCGGCAAAACGCACCGTTACTGATTGTCGCGGTGGCGATGACGCTGGTGGTCACCACCGGCGGCATCGACCTGTCGGTCGGCTCGACCCTGGCACTGGTCGGTGCGCTGGCGGCCATGGCACTTAATGCCTGGCACCTGCCCTGGCCACTGGTTCTGCTCGGCGGGCTCGCTGTGGGCGCGATGATCGGGGCGCTGAACGGCTATTTCATCGCCTACGCGGGCATCCCGGCCTTTATCGTCACCCTGGCCACCCTGACCATTATTCGTGGCCTGGCGATGCTGCTGACGCAAGGCTATTCGATCCCCGTTCCACGCGAGGAAGCAGCGTTTCTGGCCTTGGGTCGCGGCTGGTTTCTCGGCGTGCCACTGACCGCCTGGCTGGCCTTGCTGGTCACACTGGGCGGGGTGCTGGTGCTTGGCAAAATGCGCTTTGGCCGCTACCTCACGGGTATCGGTGCCAACGCTGAAAGCGTGCGCCGCGCCGGGGTGAATCATCGCGGTGTGCTGCTGCGGGTCTACATGCTCAGTGGCATGGCGGCCGCCCTGGCCGGCATGATCGTCACGGCCAGGCTGGGCAGTGGCTCCTCGAATCAGGGCGAAGGTTTCGAACTGGAAGTGATTGCCGCCGTGGTCCTCGGCAGCACCAGCCTGTTCGGTGGCTTCGGCACGATTGTCGGCACAATGCTAGGGGTACTGACCATGGCCGCGATCAAGAACGGGCTGATTCTGGCCCACGTCTCACCGTTTTACACGCAAATCGCCACGGGCCTGATCGTACTGCTGGCGATCTGGCTGAACACGCGCATTCTACGTACCGGCCGCCCACTCGGGAGGGCTGGAGCATGAGCCTGTTTCGTCATCCTTCACCCCTGCCCCTCGGCGTCGACAGCGGCCATGCCATGACGGTGCTGGGGCCAGTGCCGGTCGAGCGTCTTGGCGTCACCCTGATGCACGAACACATTCTGCTCGACGCTTCGGGCAAATGGGTCGCACCCAGTTGCTGCGGCGAGCGACACCTGGCCGAGCGCCCGGTGAGCATCGAACTGCTCGGCGAGCTGCACATGAACCCGCTGGTCAGCCGCGACAATTGTCAGTTGTTCGATGTCGACCTCGCGTGCGAAGAACTGCTGAAGTACCGGGCGCAGGGCGGGGAAACGGTGGTCGATCCGACCAATCTGGGCATCGGCCGCGACCCGCAGGCCTTGCAGCGGATTTCCCGTCTGACCGGCCTGAATATCATCATGGGTGCCGGTTTCTATCTGGAACCCTCGCACCCGCATTACGTGCACGAGCGCTCGGTGGAACAACTGGCGGAGCAGATCATTCATGACGTGGGCGGCGGTGAAGAGAAGCCCGAGGTGATTGCCGGCCTGATCGGTGAGATTGGTGTTTCTGCCGCGTTCACGGCTGACGAAGAGAAATCACTGCGCGCTGCAGCCCGTGCAAGTGCCGCGACCGGCGTGCCGCTCTCGGTGCACCTGCCTGGCTGGGAGCGCCTAGGCCACCGGGTACTGGACATCGTTGAGGCAGAAGGCGCCGACCTGCGCCATACGGTGCTGTGCCACATGAACCCGAGCCACAGCGACCCTGCGTATCAGCATGCGCTGGCGGCACGCGGCGCGTTTCTGGAATACGACATGATCGGCATGGGTTACTACTTCGCCGACGAGCACGCGCAGTCGCCCAGCGATGAAGAAAACGCGCGGGCCATCGTCGCCCTGATCGAGCACGGTTTCGGCGCGCAAGTGCTGTTGTCTCAGGACGTCTTTCTGAAAACCATGCTGACCCGTTACGGCGGTCATGGTTATGGCTACCTGCTGAAACACTTTGTCCCGCGCCTGGGCCGTCATGGCGTTACCGGTGAACAGCTCGAAAACCTTTTGATCGACAACCCGCGCCGGGTCTTCCAGCGCGGCTTCCAGGCTCCTTTTTCATCGCAGAGGAATGCAACGTCATGAAACAGTCCGTATTGCTGGCTGGCGAATCATGGGTCAGCACGTCAACCCACATCAAAGGCTTCGATCAGTTCGACAGCGTCACTGCGCACAATGGCGCACGGCGTTTGCTCGCGGCGATGGCAGACAGCGACTATCAGATCACTCAAATGTGCGCCGATCAGGCCCAGACCGACTTTCCGGCCACGGTTGAAGCACTCAGTCAGTATCAGGCGGTGATCCTCTCCGACATCGGTGCCAATACCCTGCTGCTGCACCCGGACACCTGGCTGCGCGGCCAGCGTACGCCCAACCGGCTCAAAGCCCTTCGCGAGTACGTCTTGCAGGGCGGTGCATTGATGATGGTCGGCGGCTACTTCAGCTTTCAAGGCATCAACGGCGGCGCGCGCTACCGCGGAACGCCTGTCGAGGAAGTCTTGCCCGTGCGCTGCCTGCCTTACGACGATCGTGTCGAAGTGCCGGAAGGCTTTCTGCCGCAAATCAACAGTGGTCACCCGATACTGCAAGGCCTGGGCGGCGAATGGCCTTACCTGCTTGGCTACAACGAAGTTGAATTGCATCCCGAAGCTCAATTGCTGGCCACCGTCGAAGGCTCTCGGCACCCGCTGCTCGCCGCGCGTGAGGTCGGTGCCGGACGCACGCTGGCGTGGACCAGCGACCTTTCCGAACACTGGCTGCCGGAAGCGTTTCTCGACTGGGGAGGCTATCGCCGCTTCTGGATCAACAGCCTCGACTGGCTGACCCGCCGTACCTGACCGGAGGCTCCAATGCTCGATGACCCGATAGCCCTGACCCGAGCCCTGCTGGCGTTCCAGACCCTCAACCCGCCGGGCGATGAAGAAGCGTGTGCAGCTTTTCTTGCCGAGCAGCTGACCCGCCACGGGTTTGTCTGCGAGCTGCAGCGTTTCGGTGAGCGCCGTTTCAATCTGGTCGCCTGGCTTGAGGGCGACGGCCCCGGCAAACCGCTGGGGTTCACCGGCCACCTGGACACCGTACCGCTCGGCAATGCCACCTGGAGTCACTCGCCGTTTACCGGCGAGATCGTTGACGGCCGGCTGTACGGGCGAGGGTCCAGCGACATGAAAGCGGGCATTGCCGCCTTCATCGTGGCCTGCCAGCGCAGCCGTGATTCCATTCGGCGCGGGCCCGGCGTTCGTCTGATACTCACCGGCGGGGAGGAAACCGGCTGTGACGGCGCCAAGGCCCTGTGCAGTGACGCGCCCCATTTGCTCGGTGAGCTGGGCGCACTGCTGATCGGAGAGCCGACGGCCAACTACCCGATACTCGGACACAAAGGCGCGCTATGGCTGCGCTGCGCCAGCCATGGCCTGACAGCCCACGGCGCCATGCCGGAGGAAGGCGTGAACGCTATCTATCTGGCCGCCGAACATATTGGCCGCGCGCAGACCTTTGAAGTAGGCCCTGCGCATCCGCTCATGCGCAAGCCGACGCTGAACGTCGGCACTATCAGCGGCGGTCTGAACATCAACTCGGTGCCGGACTACGCAGCGTTCACCCTGGACCTGCGCACTGCACCGAATCTGGACCACGATGAAATTCGCGGACGGCTGGCGGCCCATCTGGGCAGCCGCGCGGAGCTGAGCACCCTGATTGATCTGCCTGGTATTTGTGCCAGCCCCGACGAGCCGTGGGTGCAACAGGTTTTTGCACGCTGTCAGGCCTTGCATGACGCCCCTCTGGAGGAAAAGGCGGTGCCCTACTTTACCGATGCCGCGGTGCTGCTCCCCGCAATCGGCTATCCGCCCACCCTTATTCTCGGTCCGGGAGAGCCCAGCATGGCGCACAAGGTCGATGAGTATTGTGAAGTCGACAAACTTCAGCAATGCGTCGCGCTGTATGCCGGATTGATCGAAGACTGGACAGTCATGCACGCGCCGATGAACGACTGACGCAATACTCTCACCAGCCCTTCATAGCCCTCCTCGTCGGCATTCGCTCCGCTCACATTCAAACCGGCTGCGCAAGGCGGCCACTCACCCGGAACGGCCATAGCCATGACAAGGATGGAAACCGTTCTGGACAGCGGGCGGGTTGAACGCGTAATAAGGTGCCTACAAAATTTCCCTAATGGACAGCACGTTAATGGCACTACGCGGTGATGAGGCGGACGACCATGAGTTCCGCAGCCGGTCATATCCCGTCCAGGAAGATATGGCGCAGCAGCGTCGAGTCTGGCGCTTTGAGCGCATCGGTTGGGCTGGCCTGATTGTACTGATAGTGCTGACCCTTGCCGGCTTGTTTTCCAAAGGGCCGTTGAGCCAGGTCGAGCCTCAAACGGCAGACGGCAAACTGCAGGTGAGCTACGAGCGTTTCAGCCGCAACGGCAGTCAGGACGATATGATTGTCACGTCCAAAGGCGCCCCCTCCGAAATGCGTTATCTGGTCGTCGGCAGTGGGCTGCTCGAAGGCGTGTCGATCGAGAAACTTAATCCCCAGCCTGCGCCCCTTCACAGCGA
The DNA here is from genome assembly GCF_020515755.1 of Pseudomonas sp. B20. Classification (NCBI taxonomy): domain Bacteria; kingdom Pseudomonadati; phylum Pseudomonadota; class Gammaproteobacteria; order Pseudomonadales; family Pseudomonadaceae; genus Pseudomonas; species Pseudomonas sp. B20. The sequence goes on along the minus strand of NZ_JAHPJG010000016.1, from coordinate 75,498 downwards.
AGGCCGTGATCTGGTCATTCCGATGCAGGCTGACAGGGACGGTTTAGCCACTTTGTACCTGACTGTTCGCAGTAACGGGGTGGGACTGTACCGAGGGCAAATGCATATGCTGGGTGGCGAAACGCTGCCGATGCCCAGGTTTATCTACCCGTAGAGAGAAAGCGATTTATGGATGCAGTGCTCAGAGCAGCAGCGATTTATTTTGTCTTGATGGTCTTGTTTCGTGTTGCCGGACGCCGCTCCCTTACCGACCTCACCACCTTCGATTTCGTCCTGTTGCTGATCATTGGCGAGGCCACTCAGCAAGCGCTGCTGGGCGATGACTTTTCGGTGACTAACGCGATACTGATCATCTCCACCCTTATCGCCATAGACGTCGGTTTTTCCCTGGCCAAACGTCGATCGAAGCGGCTGGCCAAATTTCTGGATGGCGGCCCTACTGTGATCGTGGAAGACGGCAAGCCACTGACCAAACGGATGAGAGAGGCGCGCATCAGTGAATCCGATGTGATGGAGGCAGCACGAACCACGCAAGGGATCGTGGAGATGAAGGACATCAGGTACGCGATCATTGAAAGGAACGGCGAGATATCGGTCATACCGTTCAAGTGAGGAATCAGCGCTAAAGCTTACCTGCGCAGAGTTTAATGGCGACATCCTGAACATCTTTACCGATCAAGTCAGGCTGGGTGCCGATCGGGTTGAGCACCTTTCCCGGACGCTCGACAAACGCGGTGCGACACCCGGCCTGGGCAGCTCCGGCGATGTCCCAAGCGTGCGCAGCGACCATGATCATCTGATCCGTGGCGATGCCCAGGCGCTGTGCGACCATTTGGTAGGTTGCCGCGGCTGGCTTGAATTGACTGATTTCGCTGCCTGCCATGATGTGCTCGAAGCAGTCGGTCAATCCTGCAAATTCGAGCTGTTGCTGCAGCGCCTCCAGCGCGCCATTGCTCAGGGCAATGAGCACAAATCCGTTGTCGTTCAATAACTGCAGTGCCTGATGAACGTCCTTGTGCGCAGGAAGAGACTTGATGCCAGCGGCCAGTGCCTGGCACTGATCGTCGCCCACGTCCACCTGGTGCCGTGCGGCAACCATTCTCAAAGCGCCCTGCGCCAGATCACCAAACGCCTGGTACTGGTCGGTTATGGTGTTGGTCATCCAGCACTCTTGCAGCGTCAGGAACCATTCGGTGCGCAAACGGCTGTCACCGAACAGTCCCTCGAAGAACGCGTCGAGCGCGGCCAGATCCAGCAGCGTCTCGTTTACGTCAAAAATGATGTGTTTGAGCATGCTATAGGCCCCTGTTGCCTGCCTGAAGTGCTGACCTCGAAGGAGTCGCCCAGCGGATGCTGACATCAGCCAGCACCGCCAAAGGTCACGATCAGATCACTGGCTTACGCCTGCTCTTCCTGCTCGTCATCATCATGCTTGAGTGCCGGCTTCATGCCTGGCTGAGGCGCGTGCTCGGCATTCGGCGCGATTTCTTCGCCGTGGTTCTTTTTCTCTTGCTGGACTTTTTTGTCGTGGGCAACGTTACGTGGATCGGTCATGGGAATTCCTTGATTGGCAGAGGATTCGAACACCCATCGACGTGATGCATGGGTTTGAGCGCCGGGGCAAGATTTGGAGTCAGGGCGTAGCAAGGCGTTCAGTGCATTTGAACCGGCACGCGAATAGCGGGTTTGGGCCTGAGCCCAGGTGACGGTGTCATGACTCAGCGGACGCCAGCTTGAACGCCGGCGACTGAACCAGCTCCATGATCACTTCGCGCAAGGACTGCGCACACGGAGACAGCTCGCGATACGCCAGCGCCAGCACATAGGCGACAGGTGTACCCGGGCCGGTCAGCTCGCGACAGGCAAGCCGCCCCGGCTGACGTCGGGCATAGCGCTGCGGCATGAGCGCCACGCCCATTCCGCCAGCCACCAGCGCAGCCGTGGTCTGCATCTGGCGAGGCTGTTGCACGACTCGAGGGGTAAAGCCTGCACTCGCGCAGGCCAGCAGAATGTGCGAGTGCATGCCCGGACCATGATGCGGGGCAAACAGAATCCAGGGTTGGTCTGCCAACGCCGCAAGACCGATGGACGCACGCTCGGCCAAGGGATGATCCTGCGGCAGCACCGCAACCATGCGGTCCTCGAACAACGGCTCGATCTGAATATTGCCGGGGTCGATGACCGGCAACACCAGAATGCCGACGTCCAGCCGGTCATTGCGCAGGCCTTCAAGCTGCTCGGGTGGGGTGGCCTCCTGCAGTTGAATATCGACGTTCGGGTTGGCTGCCTGATAGCGACGCAGCAGCGCCGGCAGTAAACCATCGACCACGCTGTCGACAAAGCCAAGGCGAATCGTGCCGATCATGCCTGCCGCTGAGCGACGTGCCATTTCACAGGCCCGTTCGGCCTGCAGCAGCGTCTGCCGAGCCTCGGCCAGAAACACGACGCCCGCAGTGGTCAATTGCGTGGAGCGCGTACTGCGCAGCAACAACTGCACGCCCAGGCATTCTTCCAGACGACGAATCGCAACGCTCAGGGGCGGCTGTGATATGTTCAAGCGCTGCGCGGCCTTGCGAAAATTCAAGGTTTCAGCGACCACCACGTACTGACGCATCAATTTCAAATCAATCATCTGATATTTTTTTAGTATCAATGAGCTATCAAATTAGTATGTTACAAATAAATGAGCGTTGCACATACTTCATGGTTCAACGGCTAGGGGCGAGATCGCTCACAGCCTGGTCTATCGAAGAAGGGGCGCTGATTTGAACACGCGAGCGTACGGTGTCGCCGCACTGGCCGGCTTTGTTGGGGGCAATGTTTCCAGTTTCATCAAATGGGGCACGGAAATACCCTTCCCGCCTCGCACGCCGGACCGCCCGGTTCCGCCCGTGGAGATGCTTGATTCGCTGGGCATCAACGCCCAGCAGCTGACTTATGTGTATTCAGAGCATGTGGTGAATTACGGCAGTGCTCTGGTCCATCATGGCTTTTCCATCTTCTTCGCCATGTTCTATTGCCTGCTTGTACTCAGGTATCCGCGCGCCGCTCTTTGGCAGGGTCTGGGTTTCGGCCTGTTGATGACCCTGGGGTTTCACGGCGTCATCCTGCCGGCGTTCCATTGGGCACCGCCGCTGTGGGAGTTGCCTGCCTCGGAGTTGTTATCTGAAACGTTCGGGCACTTGCTGTGGATGTGGGTGATCGAAGTCATACGGCGGGATTTGCAGCAGCGCTGGCTGCCTCACACCCGACCGGCCTGAGCAGTACGCTGCCTTGCGACAGGCACATGGAATTTCCCTGTAAACGGAGTGACCCGATGAAATCTCTATACACCCTGGCTCTGGCCTGCGCCGCCTGCGCGGGCATGGCGAGTGCCAATGCCGACGTGCAATCGGTGCCGAAAGAGTCTACGCAAATGACTCACAGTAATGGTCAACTGCAACCGCCTGTTTCATATGCCACGCTGTGGGCTGACGAAAAAGGTGCCACGCATGTGGGCCACTGCCGCCTGGAAGGCCTGGAGTTCAAAAGCTATGCCCCGCCAGCCGCGCCGCAATGGGTCGGCGTCTCCCCTGACGATATTGAAAGCATCGCCTACGCGGTGCTGCCGGTGGGATACGTCGGCAACTGGCACCACGCGCCGGGTCCACAATGGGTCGTCACCCTGCAGGGGCAATGGTCAGTAGAAACCACCGATGGCAGTGTGCTGGTGCAAGGGCCGGGAGAGATGCAGTTCAATGCCGACACCCGGTCCCGGCCGCGTCCGGATGACGAGCGTGTAGGCCACCTGACGCGCACCGTGGGTGATCAACCCAATGTTCAACTGATCATCAAACTTAAACCGGGTGCGGCTGACAAACGTACCAACGGCAGCTGTGCCTATTGATCGCCTACGGACCTGAACACATGAAACCGACCCGTAAAAATCGCTTCCTGCGCCCTTCCTCATGGCTATTGGGCAGTGCGCTCCTGGCTGCGGGTTCCGCAGGCGCAACCGACGCCGTCGCCCCTGTGCGGCAAGTCGTTATCGATCCGGCCTTCAGTCAACTGGTTGCCCCCCAGGCCCGCGTCGAGCTGCTCACCGATCAGGCAAAGTGGGCAGAAGGCCCGCTGTGCCTGGCCGATGGCCGTTTGATCTGGAGTGACATCAAGGCCAACAAAGTCAGCAGCTGGCAGGCAAAGGATGGCGTGTCCACCTGGCTGGAAAAGGCCGACTTTCAAAATGGGCATACGCTCGACGGCCAGGGCCGTGTGGTGGCGGCCTCGCATGGCAAGCGCGGCATCGTGCGACAGGAGCCTAATGGTGAGTGGCATACGTTGGTCGACACCTACCAGGGCAAACGGCTGAACAGCCCTAACGATGTCGTGGCGGATAAAAGCGGCGCTCTCTGGTTTTCCGATCCCACCTTCGGGGTGCTGAGCAAAAGCGAGGGCTATGGCGGCAAGCCCGAGCAAGGCGGCGAGTTCATCTATCGCTACGTACCCGACACCGGGCAGATCACCCGTCTCGACACTCCCGAAGTCCACTCGCCCAACGGCCTGGCCTTCTCGCCGGATCAACAGCTGCTTTATGTGGCCGACTCACAAATGGCCCACGACTTCACCAACAAGAAGCTGGCACATCGCATCATGGTCTATCAGGTGCGCGACGGTCGCTTGATCAACGGCAAGGTGTTCGCTGACATCGAGCCCGGCATCCCTGACGGGATCGCAGTCGACGCGCTTGGCAACCTGTGGAGCAGCAGTAAGGAAGGTATTCAGGTGTTTTCCGCAGCAGGCAAGCCACTCGGCAAATTGCTGGTCTCGGCGGCCGATACCAGCAACCTGACGTTCTGCTCCAGCGAGCAGGCAAGCTGGGCGTACATTACCGCTGCCAACAAGGTGCTCAGGGTGCAGGTAATGAAGGGCGTTGCAGGTCAGTAAGACTGCCTCGATGCTCATTTAGTCAGGCTCGCCATTGCTAGACAGATTCAAAGCCCGGCACACGGCTCCGGGCTTTACCTGCAGAGCCTAGAACCAGGTCTCCATCTGAATGCCGAACTGCCATACACCACCGGAGTTGAAATCACTTTTGCCGAAGTTGCCGGTCGTGCTGTAGCGGTCCAGGTCCGAAGACCAGTTCATGAGGCTTGCGAACACTCGCAGTTCGGGACGTGTGAGCAGGTCACCCATGTCCGGCTTGAAGGTCGGCGCAACCGTAAACTTCCAGAAGTTACCGTCAACCGCATTGCGTTGCAGATAGCCTTTGGGGTCGAGGTCCATGGTTTGCCAACTCAGCTCGTAGGCCATCTCGAAGTTGCTGTTGATCTCGTTGGCCAGGCGCATGTTCAGCGTGAGCCAGCGGTAATCGTCGCCTTTGACGTAGCGGTCTTTGCTCTGCTCGGCCAGCAGGCTCGGGCCGATGCGCCATCCCGGCGCGATAAGCGTCTCGCCATACATGGCCAGACGCACCGCGCGGGCGTCGTCGAGCAGTTCGCCATCCGAACCAATATCCTTGACCTGTGCACCCAGGCCCTGCCCATAGAGCAGCGCGGTCTTGAAGAAGCCTTCGCGGCCGAAAAAGTCCTTCTGGTGATTGGCCAACATGGTGTGCAAGCCTGAATCTGCGGGTGCGAAACCGGCTTGATTGGTGCGCGTACCGACGTCGTTTTTCTTTGCGCCAATGGCGTTGAACATCCACTGCCACTGACCATTGTCGAAAAATTGGTTGGAGGTCAGGATGTAGCTTTCCACATCGGCATCGACGCCGCCCTCACTGAAATCGCCGTAGTTACGTCCGATCAGGGAATAGTTCGAGCGCCAGTCCTTGGTCATCTGCACATCGTAGATACCGCCACCGGTCCCGGCCAGAAAGACCACGTCCGAGTCCAGCCAGTGGATATCGAAATTGTCCCTGTCGAAGCGCTTGCCGGCCCACAGCGTGGAGTTCTCGAACACTGAATTACCCTTGAAGGCGGCGATGTGGTCGAGTTCGGTAAATACCTGACGCACGTTCAGGCTGCTTTCGGTAGGTGTCCAGTCGTTATAGCTTTCAACGCCGTCGGCGATGGAGACGGTGAACTTGGAGCGCGTGCCGTTCTGCGCGTAGATCTCTTTCGACAGATCGAAGCGCATGTAGGTGTCGTCTTCGTTACCCAGGCGCCCGACCGCCCCACCGACTGAACCCGCGGGGGTTGTATAAGGCCCGCCGCGACCGCCTCCCAAACCGTCATTGATCAACAGACCGGAGCGAGCATAGCCCTTGAAGCTGAACCCGTCGGTGAGGTGTCCGACACCGCTTGGCTTCTCCATGCTTTGCTGGCGGGCTTCGAGTTTTGCCACGCGATCATCCAGAGCGGGCTGTGGACTGGCTGCCACAGTCGACGCGGAAGTGGGCGCGGCAGGCTGCGCAGCGGGGGTGGCGAGTTTGAGTTGCTGAAGCTCACGGGCGAGCGCCTGGGTTTGCTGTTCGGCTGCGGCTGCACGTTTTTCCGCAGCGCTGGCACGGGCTTCGAATGCGGCCATCCGCTCTTCCAGCGTTGCGGCCTGAGCGACGCTTGTCGAGGTGCCGAGTACCCCTGCGAGTAGCCATCTTGATGCGTTCTGCATATGGACTTCCTGTTTTGTTTTTATTGTTTTCGTGACGTTGGCCGAGCCTTTTCCCTACAGCGAAAAATTGTGCAAACCGACGAAAAAAGGGTGCCACATCGAAAATACGCTGCTACATTGACGATGTTAACGTTAACTTTTATAAAAACAAAAATAAAGAGGGCTCTATGAAACAGCTGAAATCTCTTCTTCCCGCCGCGCTGCTCACCCTGTCTGCCGGGTTTCCTGCGCTGTCGAACGCAGCCGAGCTGACGATTTCGTGCGGGGCCGTCGGCGCTGAATTGCAACTGTGCAAGGAGGCAGTCGATAACTGGTCAAAACAGACCGGCAACAACGTTCAGGTGGTATCCACGCCTAACTCCGCGACCGAGCGCCTGTCGTTCTACCAGCAGATCCTCAGTGCCCAGTCCACCGACATCGACATCATTCAAATCGACATGGTGTGGCCGGGAATGCTCGCCAAACACCTGACGGACCTGCGCGAACTGCTTCCGGCGACTGCGACACAAGGCTATTTCCAGGCCCAGGTGGACAACGCCACCGTCGACGGCCGGCTGGTGTCGATGCCCTGGTTTACCGATTCGGGGCTGCTGTACTACCGCAAGGATCTGCTCGACAAGTATCAACAGCCGGTCCCCCAGACCTGGGAGGACATGACCGCTACCGCCAAAAAAGTGCAAAAAGCCGAGCGCGATGCGGGGAACGCCACTATGTGGGGCTACGTGTTCCAAGGGCGCGCCTATGAAGGCCTGACGTGCAACGCACTGGAATGGATCAGCAGCCAGCCGGACGGCGGACTGGTCAACCCGCGCGGAGACATCGTGGTCAACAGCCAGGCCTCAAGAGTCGCGCTGACCCTGGCCAAAAGCTGGGTCGGCGACATCTCCCCGCCCGGCGTCCTCAATTACACCGAGGAAGAAGGCCGTGGCGTATTCCAGTCGGGCAATGCGCTGTTCATGCGCAACTGGCCTTACGTCTGGGCCTTGGTGCAAAGCAAGGACAGCGCGATAAAAGACAAGGTCGGCGTCGCGCCCCTGCCCAGTGGCGGCGCGAACGGCACCCACGCTTCAACGCTCGGAGGCTGGGGCCTGGCGGTTTCGCGCTACAGCCGCAACCCCAAGCTTGCGGCAGAACTGGTTGCCTACCTGACCAGCGCCCAACAGCAAAAGCAGCGTGCCTTGGCAGGTGCCTACAACCCGGTCATCGAGTCGCTGTATGCCGACCCCGAGTTGCTCGCGGCGATGCCTTACTACCCCCAGTTGCACAGCATCCTCAGCAACGGGGTCATGCGCCCCGCCGCCATCACGGCCAACGGCTACCCACGCGTTTCCAACGCATTCTTCGATCGGGTGCATAGCGTGCTGGCGGGCGATATACCGGTCGATCAGGCACTGGTCGAACTGGAACGCGAACTGACCCGCATCAAACGCCGGAACTGGTAAGCCACACGTAAGGAAATCAACATGCCTGTCTCTTCTACCGACTACCCCGGAGACGACGAACTCGTCACCCGGGAAACGCCTGTACAACGTCGCAGGCTACGCGCCGCCTGGCTGTTTCTGACGCCGATGCTGGTGTGCCTGGTGCTGGTGGCGGCCTGGCCGTTGCTGCGCACATTCTGGTTCAGCCTGACCGACGCCGACCTATCGGATACCGGCAGTGGCTCATTCGTGGGCCTGAGCAATTATCTGCTCTACGACGGCGTTATCTGGTCTGGCGTGCTGGTCGATCCGCAATGGTGGAACGCGGTGCGCAACACCCTGCATTTCACCGTGGTGTCGGTCGGGCTGGAAATGGTTCTGGGACTGGCAGTGGCGTTGCTGTTGAACGTCAAGTTCACCGGGCGCGCGCTGGTGCGTGCGTTGATTCTGATCCCGTGGGCGATTCCGACCATCGTCTCGGCGAAGATCTGGTCGTGGATGCTCAATGACCAGTTCGGCATCATCAACCACATGATGCTGGGCCTGGGCCTGATCGACGCGCCACTGGCCTGGACGGCAGATGCGGACCTGTCGATGTGGGCAGTGATCATCGTAGACGTCTGGAAGACCGTGCCCTTTGTCACCCTGCTGATGCTCGCGGCACTGCAGATGCTGCCAAGCGATTGCTACGAAGCCGCCCGGGTCGACGGCATTCATCCGGTGCGGGTGTTCTGGCGTGTCACCTTGCCGTTGCTGATGCCCGCCTTGTTGGTCGCCGCGATCTTTCGCATCCTCGACTCGTTGCGGGTCTTCGACGTCATCTACGTCCTGACCTCCAACTCTTCGAGCACCATGAGCATGTCGGTCTATGCCCGCCAGCATCTGGTGGAATTCCAGGACGTCGGCTACGGCAGCGCCGCCTCCACCCTGCTGTTTCTGGTCGTGGCCGTGATTGCCATGCTTTACCTGTACCTCGGACGCCGCCAGCTGGAGGTGCGCTCATGAACCTGCGCCAACTGAAGAAAGCGCTGCTGCGTCTGGCCTTCTGGGGCCTGGTCGGGATCGTGCTGCTGTACGCGATCTTCCCTTTCTATTATGCCATCCTGACCTCGCTGAAACCGTCCAGCGCCTTGTTTGAAGTGAGCTACTGGATCACCGAAGCCGACTTCTCCAATTACGCAGCGGTCCTCAGCCAGGCTTCATTCCTTCAGGCCATCGCCAACTCGCTGGTGGTTGCGCTGAGTGTGGTGGTGCTGGCGCTGTTCCTCGGCCTGACGGCGTCCTATGCCTTGGGCAGGGTCAAGTTCCGAGGGCGCGGCACGGTGCTGATGATGGTGCTCGGGGTCTCGATGTTTCCTCAGGTCGCGGTGCTGTCAGGGCTGTTTGAAGTGATCCGCGCACTGGGTCTGTACAACACCTCGTGGGCGCTGATCCTGAGCTACACGATTTTCACCCTGCCCTTCACCGTCTGGGTGCTGACCACCTTCATGGGGCAACTGCCGCATGAACTGGAAGAAGCGGCAATCATGGATGGCGCATCGCCCTGGGTCACGCTGACCCGCGTGCTGTTGCCGTTGCTGTGGCCCGCACTGGTCACGACCGGCCTGCTGGCGTTCATTGCCGCGTGGAACGAGTTCCTGTTTGCCCTGACCTTCACCCTGACAGACGCGCAACGAACGGTCCCGGTCGCCATCGCCCTGATCTCGGGTGGCAGCTCCCACGAATTGCCCTGGGGTCTGTTGATGGCGGCGTCGGTACTGGTGACCGTGCCACTGGTGATTCTGGTGCTGATCTTCCAGCGCCGCATCGTTTCCGGCCTCACTGCCGGCGCGTTGAAAGGTTGATGCACACAACTGACAAGGAACAGCATCGTGATGAAATTGAAGCTAGCCAACATCAACAAGCAATTGGGCGGCACGCGTATTCTGCGCGACGTCAGCCTGGAGATCGCTGCAGGTGAGTTCGTTGTGTTCGTCGGCCCGTCGGGCTGCGGAAAGTCGACGCTGCTGCGCTTGATCGCTGGACTGGATTCGATCTGTGCTGGCGACCTGCTGATCGACGGACGACGGGTCAATGACCTGGAACCGCGCGAGCGTGGTGTCGGTATGGTCTTTCAGTCCTACGCCCTGTACCCGCACATGAGCGTCTACGACAACATCAGTTTTGGCCTCAAGCTGGCCAAGACGGAAAAAAGCAGCCTGCGCGAACGCGTGCTGAAAACCGCGCAGATCCTGCAACTGGATAAACTGCTGCAACGCAAACCCCGGGAACTGTCCGGCGGGCAGCGTCAGCGTGTGGCCATGGGCAGAGCCATGGCGCGGGAACCGGACATCCTGTTGTTCGATGAACCGCTCTCCAACCTGGACGCCTCGTTGCGGGTTCAGATGCGCAACGAAATCGCCCGGCTCCACAAGCGGCTGGGCTCGACGATGATCTACGTCACCCACGATCAGGTCGAGGCGATGACCCTGGCGGACAAGATTGTCGTGCTCAACGGCGGCCAGGTCGAACAGGTCGGCTCGCCGCGCGAACTCTACGAGCGCCCTGCCAGCCTTTTCGTCGCCGGTTTTCTGGGCTCGCCGAGAATGAACTTTCTGCCCGTGAGCTTGCAGGCACCGGGTCGCAGCAGCCTGATCGATATCCCGGCACTGGGCATGAAATCCCTGCCCTTCGACAGCTCGAATCTGACCGAGGATGCGCAACTGACCCTAGGTGTTCGCCCGGAGCACATCACCCTTAATGCTGCGAACAACGGCGTTGGCGTCACGGTATCCGGTGTCGAATACCTGGGCAGCGAGGTCTATGTGCACCTGGCTACCGGGGCGAGCGAGCCCTTGATTTGTCGCTGCGATGCCAAGGCCGGCTGGCAGGTGGGCGATCAGGTCGCGCTGCAATTCGACGACAGCAACCTGCACCTGTTCGACGCCGATGGCCTGGCCCTGAAGCGCCACACAGACGCCAGTCAACACCTGACACCCGGCACCACACCGCACCTCGTACAAGCAGGCACCCTATGAGTTTTTCTGCAAACGCCATGAGCAACCCGATGTCTCCCGCCCTCGAGCGCGCGCACCATGCGCTGGAAGAGGTCCTGTCGCAGCTTGTCCACGATTATCGCCCCGGTTATCACCTGGCCCCGCCGGCAGGCTGGATGAACGACCCCAACGGGGTGGTGTTCTTTCGCGGCGAATATCATGTGTTCTATCAACACCACCCGTTCGACGCGAAATGGGGCCCGATGTACTGGGGCCATGCAAAGAGTGCCGATCTGGTCCATTGGCAACACCTGCCCATTGCCTTGGCACCCGGTGATGACTTCGATCGGGACGGCTGTTTTTCCGGCAGTGCAGTGGTGTGTGGCGACACCCTGGCGCTGATCTACACCGGGCACACATGGCTGGGTGAAGTGGGCGACGAGCGTTTTATCCGTCAGGTGCAGTGCCTGGCCACCAGCACCGACGGCATCAGTTTCAGCAAACACGGCGCCGTCATCGACACCCCGCCGCAAGACGGGATGATTCATTTCCGTGACCCGAAGGTCTGGCGACAGGATGGTCACTGGTACCTGATTGCCGGCGCACGCCTGGGTGAAAAACCGCTGCTGCCGATCTATCGATCCAAGGACCTGCACGCGTGGGAATTCGTCAGCTATGTGTCCACAGGCGACGAAGGCGACGGCTATATGTGGGAATGCCCGGACCTGTTTGGCCTCAATGGACGCGACGTACTGCTTTACTCCCCCCAGGGCATGCCGGCACAGCGCTACGAGCGACTGAACCGGTTCCACACCGGCTATCGAGTGGGCCAGGTCGACAATCAATGGCAGTTCACCGGCGGGCCTTTTATCGAGCTGGACAGCGGCCATGACTTCTACGCGGCGCAGACGCTGGTGGCTGCCGATGGCAGGCGTCTGCTGTGGGCCTGGATCGACATGTGGGAAAGCCCGACCCCAACCGAAGCGCATCACTGGCGCGGCATGCTCGGCCTGCCGCGTGAACTTGAAGTGCGCGCAAATCGCCTTTGCGTACAACCCGCACGCGAACTGATAGCGTTGCGCCAAACACCGTTGCCTGGTACCCCTTGGTGGAGCGAAGCGGGTAGCCAGTGGCTGACCGACATACACGGCGACATGCTGGAGATACACGTGCACCTGGACCTGCTCGACTGCGCCGAAGGTCACCTGGGCGTGGCATTGCGTTGCAGTCCGGATGGCCAGGAGCAGACTCTGCTTTACTACGATGCGTCGCTAAAACGTTTGGTACTGGACCGCGATCAATCGGGTACCCACGTCAGCGGTCAGCGCAGCGTAGCGATAGATCCACAACAGAATCAGCTTGAACTGCGGATCTTCCTTGATCGCTCGTCCATTGAGGTGTTCGAGCAAAACGGCAGTTTCAGCTTCAGCAGTCGCCTTTATCCACAGACCGACAGCCTGGGGGTGAAGCTTACTGCCAACGGAACGGGAGGCCGAGTCTGCATTGCCGACGCTTGGCAACTCTCCTCGGGATACCTGCCGGTAAATCATTGAAGTCGCGAAAAAAATCAGGTCTCTGTAGCATGATAATCATCAGTCAACCCGACAGGCCCCGCCTCGCATGACCTCAGTTAAAGACGTTGCAAAACTGGCCGGTGTGTCTCTGATGACGGTGTCTCGGGCGCTCAATGATCCGGGAAAGCTGAGCCCGGAGACTTATCAGCGAGTGCGCAACGCGATCGATGAGCTTCAATTCGTCCCCAGCCTGTCGGCTCGCCGGATTCGCGGCGACAACCTGCAGACCCGAACCATCGGCGTATTTGCCCTGGACACCGCAACCACGCCGTTTGCGGTCGAGCTGCTGCTGTCGATCGAACAGACCGCGCAGCAGGCAGGCTGGAACGTATTTATCCTCAACCTGCTGAGCAATCCGCCCACCGACCAGAACATTGACCTGATGCTCTCGCACCGCCCCGACGGGTTGATCTTCAGCGCCATGGGCTTACGCAAAGTGAGTATCCCCCAGCGCTTGAAGAGCAAACCGCTGGTGCTCGCCAATTGCGTAGCCGATGACAGCAGCCTGGTCAGTTATGTGCCGGACGACGAAACAGGTCAGTACCGCGCCTTGCACCACGCGTTCAGCAAGGGCTATCGACGCCCGCTGTTCATCAACCTGCCAAAACAGAGCCTGGCCTGGGAAATCCGCCAGGCGGGTATGTTGCGTGCCTGCGAGGCATTCGGCCTGGCTCGCGACGAGCTCTTGCAATACAACCTGTCCGAGCATGACGCCTATTGGGAAACCGCCGCCATCCTTGCCCGGCACATGGTGGATGGCCGTCCGCAGTTCGACATTCTGATCTGCGGCAATGACCGCATTGCCTTTTGTGCCTACCAGCTGCTGCTGGGCCAGGGTCTGAAAATTCCTGGCGATGTCGCCGTATTGGGTTATGACAACATGATCGGCATCGCCGAGCTGTTCATTCCTGCGCTGACCACGGTGCAACTGCCGTATTACGAGATCGGTCGCAACGCCGCCCGGCACTTGATCGAAAGCCTTGAAGTGTCGGGCTCCCAGCCGGTGGATTGCCCGCTGGTGGTCAGAGAATCGCTATGAAGCCTTGCGTGGGATAGCCCACGCATCGAGTCGTCACGCGGGACGATCCTGACAAAAACGACGGCTATTGAGTTCTGATTGACGCCCCTGAAACGCTGACCGTATTGAATGGTTACGATTGAGAGGGGTGAGAGCGGCTGGGCGTATGCCCCCCTAAAAGTTTGGCTTTGTCCTTCTGTTTCAATCGCCTACTGATGAATAGCTGCAACTAAGCAAGCTGCACCACCCTTCGCCTACATAAGTTTCCGCCCCAAAAAAGCGCACTAAAAACTAAAGAAACACAAAAATGTGCACAACTAATACAGCAACTAATTCTCACACCCTAAAGTTATACTATTAGTAGCCGATAGTTCTACAACCGTGAAAAATCAATTCTACAAGGAGGTCAGTGACAATGAGAAACCTGAAAGTATCTGCGCGCGCAGCACTCAGCTTTATGTTTATTGCACTCTTATTGGTCGCCTTGGGGGGGATTTCAGTATGGAAAATGGGAGAAATCCGTGACACGGCCAGAGACCTTGAAAACGACGCCCTGGCCAGTGTGGTGGTCGCAGACCGAATCAATTCCACGATGCTGCGCTTGCGCCTGGAAGTCCGCAGAATGCTGTCCCAGACCAATCCGCAGGACATGGCCACCACGACCGGCATGATCGCTTCGCTGAGCGAAGAATTGAAAAAGCAGATAGCCCTTTACGCCCCTTTTGTCGCCAGCGATAAAGAAGGGCAACTGTTCAAGGCCGTGTCTGAAAACACCGATAAAGCACTGGTTGCATTCGACCAGGTGACTGCACTTATCCGCAAAAACGCAACCACTGAAGCACTGGCCTACCTGAGCGCCAACGTCACCCCTGTTACCCGTCTTCTTGACGACGCCGTGAACGGACTTGTTCAAATGAACATTGACGAGGCCGCCAACTCAGGAAAAGAATCCGAGGATTCGTATCAAAGCGGCTTAACGTTTGTGATCTTCATTATTGCAGCCGCGACGCTGGCGACGATTGTGCTGGCCGTGCTGTTTACCAAAAGCATCGTTGCACCATTGCGCGACATGCTGCGGGTCAACGACACCATCGCCAAGGGTGATCTGCGCAGCGTGATTACCGTCACGGGCAAAGACGAATTCTCCGACCTGATGCGCGCTACCCAGGTGATGCAAAACAACCTGCGCGATACGATCAAGCTGATCGGCGATTCATCCACTCAACTGGCGTCCGCCGCCGAGGAAATGAATGCGGTCACTGAAGAGTCGAGCAGAGGTTTGCTGCGTCAGAATAACGAAATCGATCAGGCAGCCACCGCCGTCAACCAGATGACCGCTGCAGTCGATGAAGTGGCGCGTAATGCTGCCGCGGCATCGGATGCAGCCAAAGCCTCTGATCAGTCAACCCGCACCGGCGCGGCACGGGTGACCAGCACGGTCGACGCCATCGAGAAACTGAGCAAGACCGTGCAGAACACCAGTGCCGATGTTGAGCGTCTGGCCGTGCAGTCCAAGGACATCAGCAAGGTATTGGAAGTCATTCGTACGATTGCGGAGCAAACCAATCTCCTGGCCCTGAACGCGGCAATCGAAGCGGCACGGGCAGGTGAACAGGGACGTGGTTTCGCGGTGGTGGCCGATGAAGTCAGAGCGCTTGCACATCGCACCCAGACCTCGACCCAGGAAATCGAGAAAATGATTGGCGACATCCTCACGGGCACTGCGCAGGCCACCAAGGCCATGAGCGAAAGTTGCGACCAGGCCGATGGCACACTCACCATCGCTCATGAAGCCGGAGCAGCGCTCACGCTGATCGCGAAGGCAATCAATGAAATCAACGAAATGAACCTGATGATTGCGACCGCATCGGAGCAGCAGGCGCAGGTCGCACGTTCGGTCGACGGCAACCTGATGAGTATTCGCGATCTTTCCATCCAGAGCGCAACGGGGGCCAATCAGACAGCGGCGGCCAGTTCCGAGCTCTCAGTGCTTGCTGCAGACATGAACAAGCTGGTGGCCAGGTTTTCGCTCTAAGGGTTTTCTACTGCTTCGGGTCGTGATGCTGTGGATACTGATTCCACAGCATTCAGGGCAAATCAACTGCATGTGCATGACTGGTCAGAGAAGCGAATGGTCGCCCCTCTGGGCCAGGCGTTAAATACGTGTCAGTCAGCGCTGCCGGTCAGCAGTGCTCTTGTCGCCGCAGTAACATCCTCTTTACGCATCAGGCTTTCGCCGACCAGAAAGGTAGTAATGCCGGATTTTTTGAGTCGCAGGCAATCGTCATGGTTGCCGATGCCACTTTCACCGACCAGCAGTTTGCCTGCGGGCACCATGGATGCCAGTCGCTCGCTTGTGCCGAGGTCTACTTCGAAGGTATGCAGGTTGCGATTATTGACGCCGAGCAGCGGAGAAGACAGTTTGAGCGCACGCTCCATTTCATGTTCGTCATGCACTTCCACCAGGACGTCCATCCCCAGCGTCATGGCCGTACTTTCAAGTTCGGCAGCCAGGTCATCACTCAATGAGGCCATGATCAACAATATGCAGTCCGCGCCCCAGGCACGTGCCTCATACACCTGATACGTATCGAACATGAAGTCTTTTCGTAACACAGGAAGGGCGCAAGCATTTCGCGCATCGATGAGAAACTGCGGCGAGCCCTGGAAGCTTGGCGTGTCGGTCAGAACGGATAAACAGGCGGCGCCACCGGTTTCATAAGCCTTCGCCAGCTCGGGCGGGTTGAAGTCTTCGCGAATCAGGCCTTTTGATGGGCTGGCTTTCTTTATTTCTGCAATTAAGCCTATCAGGCCCTGCTGCTCTTTTGCTTTCAGTGCTTTATAAAAACCGCGTGGGCTGGACTGTTCGAGGGCACGCTGCTTGATGCGGCTTAGTGGCAAGTTCGCTTTCGCCGCTTCTATCTCTTGAAGTTTATAATGTTTTATTTTGTTTAGAATATCACTCATGGCAGTCACTCATATTAGCGGGCAGTCTATTGAATTAAACCCTGTAACGTCTCGACGGACACATGCTCATGATCGCCCTCTGGCAATATTTAAATGAGCGTACATTCACTGATCGAGAAATAATAATTAAATTTAATTTATCCACCTTTAGACACACGATCGAATTAATATATCATGATCACTTATGATGTAAACCCAGGGAATACGGTCTCTGTAACATACATCACAACTGAACCCGAACGATTAAGATGGCGAAACAATATCAACTTTCCGGCGCAGCCTTGCGATTTACCCGGGTGAGTCCACGCACTGGCTGTGACCACTGGCAATTCTGCTGATCGGCGTACCGGTAAGCCTGAAGTATCTGCTGGGTCAATCGGCTGATTCGCAGCCCCAGCAAGCGGACCTGCTTTCAGTGGCCGTGTGCCAAAGTCTGCTCGCACGGCTTTTGACGCTCGTGTCAGGCGTCAAGGATTACCTGCTTTATGGGTTGCTGCCGTATTTGACAACTTTTCAGGCCTTGACCTGGTTCATCGAACTCGTCGAACATTAACGATGATTGCCAAGGCCAGCGTGGATCTGCAGGCCACCTGCAATCGCTTCAGTCCTCTCAAACGACAAACCAGCGACAGGGAACGTCATCAATGCCATCCAATTTCAGCAAGGGCGTTATCTTTGCGCTCTCCGCCGCCGCACTGAACGCAACCATTGGTGTGCTCAGCAAGGTACTCATGAGCAATGGCTTCACTTCCAGCAGCGTTGCCGTCATCAAAACGATACTGGGGTGCATCCTGCTCTCGATCGTGCTGCTTTTCCTCAAGCGTCCGACATCAGCCGCCAAATGGAGCCAGGCAGCGATCTGCGCGTTCCTGGGCATTTTCGTGCTGTTCCATTTCGAAACATCCGCCTACCGGCATTACGCTGCGGCGGGTGTCGTCGTCGTACTCATGGCCAGTGCCTCAATCTCGTCGATCATTCTGGGGCGCCTGTTACTGAAGGATGCCATCACTGCAAACGCAACCGTGGGTGCCGCACTTGCCATCTCAGGGATTGCAGTGATCTTCGGCGCTGATTTGCAACAGGGCTTCACTCTGGAAGGTGCAGTGCTGGCCTCGATCGCAGGCTGTGGCTACGGAGCGTTTTCAGTTGCCATGAAAAAAATGGGCGTTTCGGGAGGCCTGCATTTCACTCGTCAACTGCTCTTCTTCGGCAGCCTGTACCTGCTGATGCCTGCCACCGCCGATGGTTTCGTGATTGGCGAGCTGTCATCAATGGCCATTGCAGCACTGCTGGCGCTGGCCGCCCTGCCGACCATCCTCGGCTTTTTCTGCACGACCAAGGCCATTGAGTACCTCAAGCCATCCCAGGTGCAAGCGCTTGAACTCACCGAACCGCTATTTGCGGCACTGCTGGCATTTGTAGCCCTCAATGAAGTACCACGCGAAAGCCTTTATCTGGGAGCGGCCCTGATCATCGCTGGTTTGTGTTTCTCCAACGAACTGATACGCCTGGGTCAAAAAGCGCCGACGCGGGCCAGTCAGTAAGGCAGGCAGCGGCCTTTCAGTTGCGGGCACGTTGATTCCAGTACCCGATGTCATGCGTGAGGCCCCGTACACAAGCATTCGCTCGGTACGGGGCGCTCCGGTTTTACATCGCAGCTTGCTGGTACCAGAGTCGCATCAGGCGGCTGCTCAAAACGGTCTCACCTGAAAATGCACCCAACAAAAAAGGCGTCCCGAAGGACGCCTTTTCTGTTGGACTCAAAACGACTGTTCTTGAGTCCTGATCTTCAACCCTGATACAGCTGGGCGAAAATGGTCGGGGTAAGGGGATTCGAACTCCTGACATCCTGCTCCCAAAGCAGGCGCGCTACCGGACTGCGCTATACCCCGATGATGCTAAAAAACACCTCCGAGGAGGCGTTTTCTATTTGGGTGACGCTTGTGGCGTCACTCCCTAAGATCCAGCCAGATACAAACTGACCAAAAATGGTGGGTCGTGTGGGATTCGAACCTACGACCAATTGGTTAAAAGCCAACTGCTCTACCAACTGAGCTAACGACCCAAATATGGTCGGGGTAAGGGGATTCGAACTCCTGACATCCTGCTCCCAAAGCAGGCGCGCTACCGGACTGCGCTATACCCCGACTGAAACTGCATTGAACCTTGCGAAATCTGGCTCCACGACCTGGACTCGAACCAGGGACCCAGTGATTAACAGTCACTTGCTCTACCAACTGAGCTATCGCGGAACTATCGATTTCAGATTCAACTTTACAACCTGTTGCCTTGAAACCAGCTTGCTGTTAACTCGTTGATTTCAATCTCATCGACCTTTGCGCTTCGTTTGTATCGTTGCGTTCACGTCTCTGAGGCGCGCTATTCTACAATTTTAAAAACACCTGTCAACCCTATAAATTGCTTTTTAAGACAATGATTTGCGATTTTTTTTCAGATCGCCTCTCGGGCCTGATTCTACTGCTGACCACGCCTCAAAAAAAGGCCCTCGGTTCGAGGGCCTTCCATAGAGCGTTGACGAGCGCTATCAGACAAACGTGATCTCGTCGTCGACCACCTTGCCGGTGATGGTCGTGCCGGGCATGAAGCTGCCCGAGAGGATCATCTGCGCCAGCGGGTTCTCGATCCAGCGCTGGATCGCCCGCTTCAACGGCCGTGCGCCATAGACCGGGTCGTAACCAACGGCAATCAGCTTGTCCAGCGCTTCGGGGCTCAGGGTCATCGACAGCTCGCGCTCGGCCAGACGCTTGCGCAGGCGGCCCAGCTGAATGTCGGTGATACCGGCGATCTGGTCACGTGCCAGCGGTTCGAAGATCACCACTTCGTCGATCCGGTTAACGAACTCCGGACGGAAGTGCGTACCGACTGCATCCATCACCGCAGCACGCTGCGCCTCACGATCACCGACCAGTTCCTGGATCTGCGCCGAGCCGAGGTTGGAAGTCATGACGATCACGGTATTACGGAAGTCCACCGTGCGCCCGTGGCTGTCAGTCAGGCGTCCATCTTCAAGCACCTGCAAGAGGATGTTGAACACATCGGAATGCGCCTTCTCGACCTCGTCGAGCAGAATCAGCGAATACGGTTTGCGACGCACGGCTTCGGTCAGGTAGCCGCCCTCTTCGTAACCGACGTAGCCTGGCGGCGCACCGATCAGGCGAGCCACAGAATGTTTCTCCATGAACTCGGACATGTCGATACGCACCATTGCCTCTTCGGTGTCGAACAGGAACTCGGCCAGCGCCTTGCACAGTTCGGTCTTGCCCACGCCGGTCGGGCCGAGGAACATGAACGATCCGCTCGGACGATTAGGGTCGGAAAGCCCGGCACGCGAACGACGCACGGCATTGGAGACCGCGACCACCGCTTCTTCCTGGCCGATCACCCGGTTGTGCAGCAGGGTTTCCATGCGCAACAGCTTCTCGCGCTCGCCTTCGAGCATCTTCGACACCGGGATACCGGTCCACTTCGACACGACCTCGGCAATTTCTTCCTCGGTCACCTTGCTGCGCAGCAACTGGTTTTCCGGCTTGCCGTGCTGGTCGACCATCTGCAGGCTGCGTTCCAGGTCCGGAATGATCCCGTACTGCAACTCGGCCATGCGGTTCAGATCGCCCCGGCGGCGCGCGGCTTCCAGTTCCTGGCGAGACTGTTCGATTTTCTGCTGAATCTGTGCCGAGCCGGTGACCTCGGCTTTTTCCGAAGTCCAGATTTCTTCAAGGTCCGCGTACTCAAGCTCAAGACGCTCGATTTCACCCTGAAGTTTTTCCAGGCGCTTGATCGCCGCCTCGTCCTTTTCCTTCTTGAGGGCCTGAGCTTCTACTTTCAGCTGGATCAGGCGACGTTCAAGGCGGTCGAGCACTTCAGGTTTGGAATCGATCTCCATGCGAATACGGCTGGCCGCTTCGTCGATCAGGTCGATGGCTTTGTCCGGCAACTGGCGGTCGGTGATATAGCGATGGCTCAGCTTGGCCGCCGCGATGATCGCGCCGTCGGTAATGGCCACCTTGTGGTGCACTTCGTAGCGCTCTTTCAGGCCACGCAGGATCGCGATGGTGTCTTCTTCGCTTGGCTCGTCGACCAGGACCTTCTGGAATCGACGCTCAAGCGCCGCATCCTTCTCTATGTATTGGCGGTACTCGTTGAGCGTGGTCGCGCCGACACAATGCAGCTCGCCGCGCGCCAGTGCAGGTTTGAGCATGTTGCCAGCGTCCATCGAGCCTTCGCCCTTGCCGGCGCCGACCATGGTGTGCAGCTCGTCGATGAACAGGATGATCTGGCCTTCCTGCTTGGACAGTTCGTTGAGCAGCGATTTCAGGCGCTCTTCGAACTCGCCACGGTACTTGGCACCGGCAATCAGTGAACCCATGTCCAGCGACAGCAAGCGCTTGCCGCGCAGGCCATCGGGTACTTCGCCATTGATGATGCGCTGCGCCAGGCCCTCGGCAATGGCGGTCTTGCCCACGCCAGGTTCGCCGATCAGCACCGGGTTGTTCTTGGTGCGGCGCTGCAGGACCTGAATGGTGCGACGAATCTCGTCATCACGTCCGATCACAGGGTCGAGCTTGCCCTCTTCCGCACGCTTGGTCAGGTCGACGGTGTACTTGTCCAGCGCCTGACGCGACTCTTCGACGTTCGGGTCATTCACGGCACCTTCGCCGCGCAGGTTATTGATGGCATTTTCCAGGGCCTTCTTGCTGACGCCCTGCCCCAGCAACAACTTGCCGAGCTTGCTGTTCTCGTCCATTGCCGCGAGCAGCACCAGCTCGCTGGAAATGAACTGGTCGCCTTTCTGCTGCGCCAGACGATCGGCCTGGTTGAGCAGGCGCGCCAGATCCTGCGACATGTTGACGTCGCCGGTCGGGTTCTGGATTTTTGGCAGGCGGTCCAGCTCTGCACTCAGTTCCTTGCGCAGGCTGTTGATGTCGAAGCCTACCTGCAACAGCAGAGGCTTGATGGAACCGCCCTGCTGCTCAAGCAGCGCCTGCATCAAGTGCGCAGGTTCGATGGCGGGATGGTCGAGGCCAACGGCCAGCGACTGGGAATCGGATAACGCTAACTGTAATTTACTGGTCAATCTGTCGATACGCATTTGTCACCTTCCTTTAATGCAGGCCGGAGCAATGAACACACCTATAAAGAAAACCTGCTGAATAGCCAGTTAGATGCGGACGATTCTGCGCGTTTCAAGCGGGCCGGGGTTGATACAGATCAGACGAGTGCTCAGGCAAGCCTAGCTGGCTTGTGCAAAACAGCCCGGCAATCAGGCGTGTTCGATCCAGATCAGCGAGGCGAAACGGCCAGTACTCGCGGCGCGGCGGTAGGAAAAGAAGCGCGGATCGGTGAAGGTATCCAGCCCGCCGCCGTAAACGGCGCGAATACCTTGGGCTGCCAGTCGCAACCGGGCGAGCGCGTAGATGTCGGCCATGAAACGATCAGGATTCGAACTGGCGACAAACGCAGCGGCTGTCTGCGGGTGGCTTGCGGTAAAGGCCTCGCGCACCTCGGGACCCACTTCGAACGACGGCTGACCGATAGACGGTCCCAGCCAGACCATGATGTCTTCGGGAGCACTTTGCAGGCTGTTGGCCGTCGCTTCCAGCACCCCGGCCGCCAGTCCACGCCAGCCAGCGTGCGCTGCTGCTACCCGCGAGCCGTCACGACGGCAGAACAGCGCGGGCAGGCAATCGGCGGTCATGATGGTGCAGGCCACGCCAGGCGTGCTCGTCCAGCTGGCATCGGCTTCAACGACGCGGGATGGATCGGCAGGTACGACGTCTACACCGTGCACCTGCTTCAACCAGGCGGGCTGAGCCATGAGACTGGAGGTCAGGCGCTGGCGATTGGTCGCCACGGCCTGCGGGCTGTCATCGACGTGATCGCCCAGATTAAAGCTGTCGAATGGGGCCAGGCTGACCCCACCCGAGCGAGTGGTAACGCAGGACTTGATCTGTGCTGGCGCAGGCCAGTCAGGTATCAGCCAGTCATTCACCCGATGAACGCCTCGCGATCCTGCTTGAGCAAGGACAGCAACCAGACGAAATCGTCCGGCAACGGCGATTCCCAGCTCATGCGCTTACCGGTGGTCGGATGATCCAGCTCCAGGAAGCGGGCATGCAACGCCTGCCGCGGGAAGGTCTTGAGCGAATCGACCATGGTCAGGCTGGCCGCTGGCGGAATACGGAAACGACCGCCATAGGCCGGGTCGCCGACCAACGGATAGTTGATGTGCGCCATGTGCACGCGAATCTGGTGAGTACGCCCTGTTTCCAGCTTGACCCGTACATGGGTATGCGAGCGGAAGCGCTCCAGCACGCGGTAATGACTGACCGCCTGCTTGCCGCCTTCCATTACCGCCATGCGCTGGCGCTGCTGGCCGTGACGGCCGATCGGTGCGTCGATCTTGCCGCCGGCGGTCACCACGCCGATCACGATGCACTCGTAGATACGACTGACGCTGCGACTCTGCAACTGGGTAACCAGCTGTGTCTGCGCCTGAATGGTCTTGGCGACCACCATCAGACCGGTGGTGTCCTTGTCCAGACGGTGCACGATGCCGGCACGCGGAACATTGATGATGTCCGGCACGTGGTGCAGCAAGGCGTTGAGCAGCGTGCCATCGGCATGACCGGCAGCCGGATGCACCACCAGCCCGGCGGGCTTGTTGATGACGAGGATCTGGTCGTCTTCATAGATGATGTCGAGCTCGATGTCCTGAGCGACCCATTCACCCTGGGCCTCCTGCTCGGCAATCAGCTCGAGAACAGCGCCACCGTGCACGATGTCGCGAGGGCGCAGAACGCCTCCGTCCACAGTCAGGCGGCCGTCCTTGATCCAGGCGGAAAGGCGCGAGCGCGAGTGCTCAGCGAATAATTGTGCGGCGACTTGATCGAGGCGTTGACCGCCCAATTCGGACGGCACCTCTGCGCGAAGTTCTATATTTTCGGACATGACCAGACTAGGTGGCGGCTAGCCTTTGGTTTCGGCAGCGCGCTTGTGGTTAAATACGGCGTCTTTTGTCCCGCCGGTATCGCGGGGCGCTCATCATAACAGGACGGCCCCGCCCAAGACAGCAGGCCGTTATAGGGACGCAAGCCGCCATGCAAGTGAAACACCTGCTGCTGATCGCCATCCTCGCATTGACTGCGGCCTGTTCGTCGAAGGAAGTCATCGACGAAAACCTCAGCGAAGTCGAGCTGTACCAGCAGGCGCAGGCCGACCTGGGAAATAACAGCTATAACAGTGCCACTGAGAAGCTCAAGGCGCTGGAATCTCGCTATCCGTTCGGTCGCTACGCCGATCAGGCTCAGCTCGAGTTGATCTACTCGAACTACAAAAATGGTGAACCCGAAGCAGCCAAATCCGCTGCCGAGCGTTTCATCCGCCTGCATCCGCAGCACCCCAACGTCGACTACGCGTACTACATGAAGGGTCTGACCTCCTTCGACCAGGACGTGGGCCTTCTGGCGCGCTTCCTGCCGCTGGACCAGACCAAGCGTGACCCGGGTGCTGCCCGCGACTCGTTCAACGAGTTCGCCCAGCTGACCAGCCGCTTTCCGAACAGTCGCTATGCGCCTGACGCCAAGCAGCGCATGATTTACCTGCGCAACCTGCTGGCGTCCTACGAAATCCACGTAGCCGACTACTACCTGACCCGTCAGGCCTACGTCGCCGCCGCCAACCGCGGCCGCTACGTAGTGGAAAACTTCCAGGAGACGCCTTCGGTCGGCGACGGTCTGGCGGTGATGGTCGAGTCTTATCAGCGTCTGCACCTTGACGACCTGGCTGCCACCAGCCTGGAAGTGCTGAAGACCAACTACCCGAACCACCCGCAACTGGCTGACGGCAAATTCACCCCGCGTGAAGCCGAGGCCGATAACCGCTCATGGCTGTCGAAAGCGACCCTTGGCCTGATCGACGGTAGCGCACCGCTGCCACCGGGCCAGACCCGCGCCGATCAGGACATGAAGAAGCAGTACCAGGACGCCAAGGATTCCATTCCGAAAGAACTGCTGCCGGAGAATCAGGCCGAGCTGGACGAACAGGCGGAAAAAGACGCCGAAGCGAAAGGCACCAAGAGCCGTTCGTGGTTCAGCTACATGACCCTGGGTCTGTTCGACTGATCCTGAGCGCATGAAAAAAGAGGCCTTCGGGCCTCTTTTTTTGTGCATCAATTTTGCCACTGTGCGCCCGCTCGCGGCTTGGCTACACTGCGCCATCGTCAATCACTAAGCTGGTAGTCATGATTCGCTTACTTATGTGGGTCGCGTTGATCGCGGCGGTGGTCTGGTTCGTCAAGCGTCTGATCAATCCCCCCAAGCCCAAATCCCGCGCCGAGCCGCCTGAACTGGCGTCGACACCCATGGTGCGATGCGCGCAATGTGGCGTTCATCTGCCGCAGGATCGTGCGCTGAGCCAGGCACAGCAATGGTATTGCAGCGAGGCACACCGGCTGCAAGGCCCCGCGGCACGTGACCGCTGACTCACCGTCCCTTGTCAGCCCGCAGGCACAGCGGATTCTGCGGCTGTACCACCTCTATCGACTGACCATCGGCGTCGTACTGGTCCTGTTGATTTCCAGCAGCCTGGAAACCGAGCTGCTGCAACTGGCCAACCCGAACCTGTTCCGCTCGGGCTGCTGGCTGTATCTGGTGTTCAACATTCTGGTCGTCGTGCTGCTGGAACGCCCCAGCCGTCAGGCACAGTTTTTCGGCCTGGCGATGACCGACGCGATCATGCTCTCCGCGCTGTTCTACGCAGCCGGCGGGCCTTCCAGCGGTATCGGCAACCTGTTGATTGCCTCGGTAGCGATCAGCAACGTTTTGCTGCGCGGCCGTATCGGCTTGTTGATCGCTGCGGTTTCGGCCATCGGCATCATCTACCTGACGTTCTACATCAGCTTCGGCACACCCTCGGTTTCCAACGACTACGTGCAGGCTGGCTCGCTGGGCGCCTTGTGCTTCGCCGCCGCCCTGCTGGTGCAGGCGCTGACAGCGCGCATGCAGGTCAGCGAGGTACTGGCCGAACAGCGCGCGGCGGATGTCGACAGCCTCGAAGCACTCAACGCACTCATTCTGCAACGCATGCGTACCGGCATTCTGGTGCTGGATGCCAATCACCAGGTGCTGCTGGCCAATCAGGGTGCCTTGCACCTGCTGGGTCAGGAGCAACTGGTCGGCCAGATCATCGACACCTGCTCGCCGCAACTGGTTGAACGCCTGCGCCAGTGGCTCGTCAATCCAATCATGGTGCCGCGCAGCATCACCACCGCCCCCGTCGGGCTGGTGCTGCAACCGAGTTTTGCCACGCTCAACCGTGGCGATCAGCGTCAGACGCTGGTTTTTCTCGAAGACCTGTCGCAGATCGCCCATCAGGCGCAGCAGCTCAAGCTCGCCGCACTGGGACGCCTGACCGCCGGGATTGCCCACGAAATACGCAACCCGCTGGGCGCCGTCAGTCATGCGGCTCAACTGCTTAATGAATCGGAAGAGCTCAGTGCAGCGGATCGACGCCTGGGGCAGATCATTCACGAGCAGTCGGGACGCATTGATCGGGTCATCGAAAATGTCCTGCAATTGTCGCGCAGACGCGAAGCGCAACCCGAACTGCTCGATCTGAAAACCTGGCTGGAACACTTTGTCGCTGAATTTCGCAGTTCTGCAGCGCCCAATCAGTTGATTCATGTCGACATAAGCCCCGGCACGCTGACAACCCGCATGGATTCTGGACAGCTGACGCAAATCATGACCAACCTGTTGCAGAACGGCCTGCGCTACAGCGGCAAAAATCATCCGTCAGCGCAGGTCTGGCTGAAACTGCACAATGAACCGAGAAGCGATTTGCCTACGCTGGAAGTGCTGGACGACGGGCCGGGGGTCAGCGAGCAACACCTGAGCAAGATGTTCGAACCGTTTTTCACCACAGAGAGCAAAGGCACCGGCCTTGGTCTATATCTGTCACGTGAACTGTGCGAAAGCAATCAGGCGCACCTGGAATATGCGCCCCGCCCCACGGGTGGCAGTTGCCTGCGCATTACCTTCGCCCACCCGTTCAAGACGAGCTGAGCATGAGCCAACGGCAAAAAATCCTGATAGTCGATGATGAGCCGGATATTCGCGAACTCCTGGAGATCACGCTGGGGCGCATGAAACTCGACACGCGCAGCGCCCGCAACGTTGCCGAAGCCCACGACTGGCTGGCCCGCGAGCCGTTCGACATGTGCCTGACCGACATGCGTCTGCCTGATGGTAATGGCCTTGAGCTGGTGCAACACATACAGCACGGCTACCCCCACGTGCCGGTGGCGATGATCACTGCCCACGGCAATGTGGATACCGCGATCAACGCGCTGAAGGCCGGGGCTTTCGACTTTGTGACCAAGCCGGTCGACCTCGGCAGGTTGCGCGAGCTGGTCAATAGCGCGCTGAGCCTGCCCGGCGCACCACCCACGCGCAGCATCGACAACCGCCTGCTGGGCGACTCGCTGGCAATGCGTACCTTGCGCAATCAGATCGGCAAGCTGGCCCGCAGCCAGGCGCCGATCTACATCAGCGGCGAGTCAGGCAGCGGCAAGGAGCTTGTAGCGAGGCTGATCCACGAGCAGGGCCCACGCATCGATAAACCTTTCATACCGGTGAATTGCGGTGCCATCCCTTCCGAACTGATGGAGAGCGAATTCTTCGGCCATCGCAAAGGCAGTTTCAGCGGTGCCCACGAAGACAAGCCCGGTCTGTTTCAGGCGGCGCACACCGGGACGCTGTTTCTCGATGAAGTCGCCGACCTGCCGCTGGCCATGCAGGTCAAACTGCTGCGCGCCATCCAGGAAAAATCCATTCGCAGCGTCGGCGGCCAGCAAGAGCAGATCGTCGACGTGCGCATTCTATGCGCCACCCACAAGAACCTGAATGCGGAGGTCGCGGCCGGTCGGTTCCGTCAGGATCTGTATTACCGATTGAACGTGATCGAAGTGCGCGTGCCCCCGTTGCGCGAGCGGCGTGAGGATATCGACCAACTGGCAGCCAGCGTGCTCAAGCGCCTTGCCGGGAACGGCGCACAACCCGTCGCGCGCCTGAACGCTCAGGCGCTGGAAACGCTGAAGAGCTACCGCTTCCCCGGTAACGTGCGCGAACTGGAAAACATGCTGGAGCGCGCTTACACGCTGTGCGAGAACGACGAAATCCACGCCAGCGACCTGCGCCTGACCGAGTCCGCCAGCCCTCAGGAGGGCGATGGCCCGAGCCTGGCCGACATCGACAACCTTGAAGACTACCTGGAAAGCATCGAACGCCAGCTCATCCTGCAGGCACTGGAAGAAACCCGCTGGAACCGCACTGCGGCGGCAGAAAGGCTCAGTTTGTCGTTCAGGTCACTGCGCTATCGCCTGAAGAAGCTGGGCCTGGATTGAATGCGTTGCGCGGCAAAAACCGTGCGACGCATAGCGTCACGAAAGGCATTCCACTAGAGCGTGCGGAACGATAGGTGCGCGCGAGAACATCGTCGCGCCCCACGCTCCGCGTGACCGACAGGATGACTAGCCTGCGAGGCGACCAGTCGGCGCGTAGGGTGCCGGATCGATGATCGGCTCGCGCTCCAGCAGCAGGTCAGTGATCAACTGGCAGGACGCCGGAGCCAGCACCAGGCCGTTGCGGTAATGCCCGCAGTTGAGCCACAGGCCGTCAAAACCGTCCAGCGGTCCGATGAACGGGATGCCCTCAGGCGAGCCAGGGCGCAGGCCTGCCCATTGGGCGACCGGCTCGGCATGGGCCAATGGCGGAAGCAATTCGACGGCCGACGCCTTCAAACTTTCCAATGCGGCCTGCGTGGTGGTTTTGTCGAAACCTTCGTGCTCAAGAGTACTGCCGATCAGGATATGCCCGTCACGACGCGGGATCGCGTAGCGCCCTTTCGCCAGCACCATGCTCGACAGAAAGTCCGATGCACACTTGTAGAGAATCATCTGGCCCTTTACCGGCTCGACCGGCAGCTCCAGACCCAGGGTCTTGAGCAACTCGCCGCTCCACGCACCCGCCGCCAGAATCACCCGATCACCGGTGATATCCCCTGCTGGTGTCTGCACACCCGAAATCCTGCTGCCTTCACGGGTAAAGCCGCTGACTTCACACTGCTCGCGAATCTCGACATTGGGCATTGCGAGCAAGGCCGCCTTGAGCGATTTGACCAGGCGGGGATTACGTACATTGGCCACATCGGCCATGTAGATCGCCCGCGAATAGCCCTCACCCAGCACCGGCACGGCATCATTTACCGCCGAGATATCCACGCGGTTCAACGAGCGTTTTTCACGGACCGCCCATTCAAGCGCAGACTGCTCGTCATCAAGATCGAGCCAGTACAGGCCGGTCTTGTGCACTTCGGGGTCGATACCGGTCTGTGCGAGCAAACGCTCGGCGAGGTGCGGGTAGAAGTCCTGCGACCAATGCGCCAGCGCGGTGACCGCAGTGCTGTAGCGCCACGGGTAAAGCGGCGAGACAATCCCGCCGCCCGCCCAGGAAGACTCCTGGCCAACGCCCGAACGATCCAGCAGCACCACGCTGACCTGCTCGGACGCCAGATTGAAGGCGGTCAACAGACCTATGACGCCACCGCCTACGATGACTACTTTCTGCTTGGACATCTTGGTCTCGTGACAAGGAAACGGTTTAGCGGCCCCAGCAGTCTTTGACAGTGACACCGCTGGTTGCGCCAGTGTTGGTACGCGCCCCGGTGTTAGTGATCACGAAACTGCCACACTTGTCGCCAGCCATCAGCGTGCCTCCGATAGGGTCAGCGGTCAGGGTGAAGTCGGTGGCAGTGAGGGTCGGCGTTATCTTGTAGTACGTATTGCCACCAGATACGCCTTTGTAATCCGAGTAATTTCCCTTCTGCGAATAAAACCGCTCCAGCGCCTGGGTTTGCTCGGACAGCAGGCTGGCAATCGCCGACCGCTGGGTACGCTTCACGTATTCGGTGTAGCTGGGGTACGCGATGGCCGCCAGAATACCGACAATAGCCACGACGATCATGAGTTCGATCAACGTAAAGCCCCTGGATGTCGCTCGCATGTCTAGTTTCCCTATTGGA
The DNA here is from genome assembly GCF_020515755.1 of Pseudomonas sp. B20. Classification (NCBI taxonomy): domain Bacteria; kingdom Pseudomonadati; phylum Pseudomonadota; class Gammaproteobacteria; order Pseudomonadales; family Pseudomonadaceae; genus Pseudomonas; species Pseudomonas sp. B20. The sequence continues at coordinate 45,857 of NZ_JAHPJG010000016.1, read as the reverse complement.
TTTGTCGCCACATGATGCGTTGGAAGACGTTCGCACTGCCGCCCTTCTCATTAAGCTTGGTGGGCGTGCCGCCGCTGGAGTCAATCACGTACTTGTTATCGTTGGCCCCATTGGTACCGGCAACGATAGAAGCCACTACCGGGATACCAGTACCGATACCGAGACCGCCAATGATCAAATCCGAAGAGTTGATATCGCCGTCATTATTGGTGTCCAGTACCTGGTAATTAAGCATGCTGCCAGTCGCGGCGTTCAGCTCGAACAAGCGCCCGGTCCCGGTGCTTTCGCAGGGGTCGGTAGAGTTGACGGCTGCCGTGGTGAAGATGATACGACCGCGAGAGGTTTGTGCCGGATAGATAATCCGCTCGCCGACATAAGGGGCCGTGGTTGCCAACGGCAGGTACCAGCCTTTCTTGGTGCCCCAATCCACATCATTGGAAGTCGTGGTGTAATACGTATTGCCACTTCCGACTACCGTCCCGTTAATGGCCTGAGGCTGCAGATTGGCCTCAACGATGTTGCCTGAACCGTTGTCGCTATCCCAGATGGCATAGAAATCCTGCAACGAGCTGGTCTGCTTGTCCGCGGTTTCGCTGAATTTCCCGGTGCCGAAATACACGATCTTGCCGTTGAGTGGATGGTCCAGCAACAAGGGCTGAACGGTAATCGACTGACTGGCCCCTTGAGGTGCAGTGAACAAGGGTGAGCCATTGAAAGCGACTTTCCAGCTGGATGCTGCGGCCCCGCTCATGTCGAACTTCCATAGGCGGCCCTTGAGATCGCCCGCATAGGCTGCTTGAACGACATTCTGCGAATTGACCCGAAGTTTCACCGAAGACAACCCGTTATCCGTTTCGCTGCCAATGACCGGAGTCGGAATTTCGGCAATGAACTGTCCGGTGTTGGCGTTGAGTACATACAGGGACGCCCTCCCGGTAAAGCTGCCATAACCGTTGCCAACGACAACGATCCCGGTGCCATCGGCCATACGTGCTACATCCGGCTTGGAGTAGGTGTATCCAAGGTTGTTGAACTTGTTGTTGGTGTCTGAAGTGTCGGGAGCCTTGACCTCCCACAATGCCCCGATGCTGTCTGCCGAACCTTCGAAAAGCTTGATCGCAAAAAAAGCCTTGCCGCCAGCGCCCAGCCCGGAATACGCCACCGTGCGCCATACACTCCCTGCTGATGCCTGCGTATCGAAGACTGCAATCTGACCATCCACCGTAAAACGGTGAACGCCGGAACCGTAGGAAGAGGATGAAATGGTCGCCAATGAACTCAGAGACGTAGACGGCATATACGCGTATTTACGCGCACCGGAGCTGGCGTCGATCACGTTGAAGAAGCCATCGTTGGCGTTGGCCAGCAGACTGGAACTCATGTTGCTGGACTTGGCAGAAAGGTACGTCGTGTAAGTGGTGTCGCCGAGCAAATCAGACGCCGTCTTCTCTGTCGGCAGCCCGGCCCCCAATGATGAATTGACGATATCGCCCAAGAGTGTGGCACGAGTACGAAGCTTGGCATTGGCCGTGCCTTTGGCCCAGGCAATAACCTCCGCGCCGGTCACTCCGGTCGGCAGCGTAGCGGTAAAGGCATCACGTTGCGCCTGCGTAAAATTCAGAAAATCCAGGGTGATTTTCGTCGGTGTCGCCGCTGTGCTCCATGACTCGAAAACAGGCGCCTTGGTGCTGCTGGTGATCGTGGTATCAGTGGTCCAGACAGGGGCGCTCAGCGCTCCTGTCGTAGCGTCCAGATTGTAAGCCTTGATCGTGCCATGCCAGTCCGTCGGGTCATAAAGCGTCTGATAGAAGCGGCTGCCCGCCTGAAGGGTGGACGAGTTTGCCACGCCACCACCGCCCGAACCGGCCTTGGCATAGATATCGCTCAATGCGAGGTTCAAGGCGTTGTTCAAACCGGCACTGTCATTGGTCTGGAAATACTTGCCGTGCCCGTGATTATTGTCGGCAGCGTCTATCAGCATCTGGTTGGCGGCGGTGAAACCAATGGTGTAGGTAGTCATGTTCTGTTGAGAGAAGCCGTCGGTGTCCCAACTTTTCTTGGTCAGGTCAGTGGCAGGTGTACTGCTCGCTCTTCGCATGTCGATGTCATAGGCAAACTTGGCGAGGTCGTCCAGATAAAGCGTATCGCCCTCACCATCACCATTAAGATTGGCCCCGTCATTGGCCGCATTCAAGTCCCAATTGGGCAGTGAGCGGGAGGTATTGAGTACATCCTCCGGATCGTTGCTCGGGAACGTCCGATCGTATGTCGGCAAGCCGTCAGTGATCACCACGCCAAAGTTTTTCTGGCACCGGTACTGTATAGGGCTGGTGTAGGTTGTCGGTGCCCCGCTATAACCGTAATACGGGGTCATGCCTCGAAAGTAGCGGGTTATCTCATAGTACGTTTCGGCCAACGGCGTATTGGAGTCGCCTCGCAGTGCATTGATGGCCGCATTGAGGGCAGTGACATTATCGTTTGCATCAGCCTGGCTGACACCGCCGTTGTTGTAAGGGTTACTGGCGACAGGGGACAGGTCTGCAACAGGTCTGGAAATCTTCCCTCCACGCCCGGGATCAGTGTTGGTCGGCGGGTTGAACCCGGCCAGACCGATTCTCAGGGATTTGTTGTTTTCAACCAGCTTCAATGAAACGTTGCGCGCGACGTTGATACGGTAATCGTTGGGAATGATGTTGTTGACGGTGAAGTCTTTGGTAGTAGTGTTGGCGGCCCGCGTCAGGTCAACCAGATAAGAAAGGTAATCTGCAGTGTAGCGAGTGGTGCTCTCGTTACCGGCCGGATCGGGCAACTTCAGGCAGTAACCCACGTTGTCACGCGCAACGTAGGTGTAATCGCTTCTGCACGTGTAGGGCCCGGCAGAGTCCAGCGAAAGCGTATCGTCGGCCTGAATGGAAACGCCTCTGCAGTTAAGAAAACCGCATGACCCTGGCTGCGCATAGATAATCGACGGACGATTGGTCACCGTCGGATCAAAGCCGGCGGCCCAGATGATGTTGTACATACTCCCGGAGTTATCCACCAGCAGCATCAGGTTAGGCGGCACGGCCGACGCACTGAGCAACGGTACTTGTGCTGGCGTAAACGCATACACGGGCGTAAGGGCATAAAAAGCCAAAAGCGCACCGCAGAGATACTGCAGGCTGCGACGGAGTTTCTCAGCAATTGGCATAAATACTCTCCAGCACCGTGCGCGACGTACCTTGAATAGCGACTGATGTCACGCGATAGAGCGTTACTGTTCCGGTACAGATCGGTGGCCGATTCACAGGTGTCGCAGTGGTCCCCAGATTCTGTATACCGTAGAAACCACCACCTGCTGCCAGCCAGCTCACCCCGGACGCACCCACTCCCGCGACGGTCAGCGTGGCTGATTCAGCGGGTGGGGCGCAGTTTGTACACTTGGCCAACGTGTATCCGGCCACCTTGATTGAAGACTCACCCAGCCTTAATGCCGCTTCGGCCTTCTGGAAGGATTGATTGCGCAGGGTGACACTGCCCGCCATCTTTTCCTGCAGCGTGGCGTTCTGCATGGAAGAAATGCCCAGCAGCGTCAGCAGCAGCAGAAATACCAGACTGACCAGCAACACCATGCCGCGCTGTCGCGCTGGGAAGGTCGGTATCGAATTGAATCGCACGATCTTGTTCATGCCTGGCCCGTTCAAAAGCGGTTACGCAGATAAGCAACAACGTTGTACTGCTGAGACTTGACGATGCCGTTCTGTCCATCCTGCAGCGTCAGGCTGATACGCACACTGCGCACAGCGTCAGCGTTGGCCTTGGTAACAGCCGTGGTATAGGACATCGGGTTACCCGTCATGCCGAAAGAAACACTGAAGTCCGCGACGTTCTGCAACAGCGGCTGCGGAGTGCCGTCCGTGCCATATTTTATGGTCAAGTCTGTTCCGCTGAGCGTGTAGACCAACTGCCGCAACGGAAAGGCCGTCTCCCCCGTAGCCGGCGCACGAGTACTGGCGTAAAGCTGCGTCTTGGACTGACAGTCTGAAACGATGGTCCAGGTGGGCGTACTGCCTGTGGTCCCTACGTCGGCAGTCACCAGCGTCAGCGTCCTGCTCGGATTATCCCAGAGAATTGGAGTATCCAGTGCGATCGGCCACGGGATAGCAGGAGATACAGGCGTGTAGTTTTTGAAGCTCAGGCAGCCATACATGCCGGTCATCCTGATTTCCTGAATCAGTTTGCTCAGCAGGAAACGCGCATCCTCCTGCATCCGCGCTGCGGCATTCTGGCTCTGGTAGGTGCCTCTGGCAGCCGTGAATATCTGCACGATACCCAGGCTGACCACCAGCCCCAGGACCAGCGCCACCATGATTTCGACCAGGCCGAAGCCTCTGGAAAGCTTTCTCATGGGTTGACCCCGATCCGCGAGGTCAGCGTAAAACTCCGGTTGGTCGGGCTGCCGGTCGTGTTTCCGGTTGCCTGATTGCTCGATCCCGCAGCCCTTGTGTCGCTCCAGCCGATGTTAATGGTCACCTCCGGAGCCCCGGTGATATCAATGCTGCCGGTACCGCTCGAGCCTGCAAAGTTGATGATGTTGCTTCTGAAATCAGACAGATCCTGCGCTCTGGCATCGTTCGGATTGGCCGCTGGCGCTGCATCCAGATTCGCCAACGCATAAGTCGCCAGCACGTTGGTCGACCCATTGGCACTGGCATTACCATCAACATTGGCGCGGATACGATCCATCATGTCGTAAGCAATGAAGCTGGCCTGACTGCTCATGGTCGCGCTGTCGGTGTACTTGAGCGCGTTGAGCTGAATGGCCGCCGCGCCCAGCAGGCCGATGGCCAGAATCAATACCGAGACCAGCACCTCGATCAGAGTCATACCGATCTGGCGATGTCGGGTTTCACCGGCCATCAGCAGCCTCCACCCAGGGTGATCCGGCCGGTCAGACAGACCTTTATGGTTTTGCTAATGGTGCCTCGGGTGTAGGTCATGGTCACCGCCGCAGCCGGGGCGATGAGCGCGCCCAGGTTGTTGAAATCAATTGCCGTGGCATTGTTATCGGCCACCAGCGTGGCGCCGCTGCTCATGGCCGCTACTTTCCGGAGCGCAGTGGGCGTCGTCTGAGTATCGGAAACCAGATACACCTGCAATTCGTTGGTCCATGCCGTCCCGCTGATCGGCGCTATACGCACCGCCACTCCCCTGTTTATCGCCTCGAGTCGCGCATAGTTGAGCGCCCGCTGCAAATCGCTGAGTTCGGTATCGGCCTTGTTGCTCTGGATGGAGCTGGTGAAATTCGGGATAGCGATAGCCGCCAGGATGCCCACCAGGGACACAGTGACTAACAATTCGATGAGGCTGAATCCCTTGGCTATATGACGCATTGAGTGTCTCCTAGACGTTACGACTATAAGGCAGCAACGCCGCTGGAAAATCCATAGCGGGACGTACGGTTGTTTTGCCACGACGAACGCCCGCAGTGTATTGAAACGGCGGTTTCCAGGGAGGAAAGCATATGAAGCATGCAGGATTCACACTGGTCGAATTATTGATCGTCGTTGCACTGGTGGCCATTTTGGCCAACGTCGCAACCCCGTCTTTCAAGGATCTCATCGATTCCAGCCGTGGCCTTGCAACCGCCCGGGAGCTGGCCAGCGGCATTCGCTCGGCGAGAGCGGCCGCAGTCACGCGCAACCAGATCGTTACGCTTCATGCCATCGAGAACGACTGGAGCAACGGCTGGAGGATCATACTCGACGCAGATGGCAAAGGTCCCGACGAAAACGATCCGGTGCTGATAGAACGCGCCAATAGCGGCACAGCGCGAGTGGTCGATAACCGCAAGCGTGTGGAGGAGATCAGTTTCAATGGTTTGGGGACGTTGCGGCGCAGAACCGCCAGGACGTTGCACGTGTGTGCCGCAGACCAGCCGGTGAGCAACTATCGAGTGATAGTCGCACCGGCCGGGCGCGTGAGGGTCGAGGACACGAAAATCGATGCAGCGCTGTGTGGCTAATAGCCTCAGAGCAGCGACTTGACGCGCAATTCCTTGGGCATCGAGAAGGTGATGTTCTCCTCGCGGCCGGCAAGCTCATCTGCACCGGTCGCGCCCCAGGCCTGCAATTGCTGGATCACGCCGCGCACCAGCACTTCGGGGGCCGAAGCGCCCGCAGTGATGCCGATACGCTCTACACCGTCGAACCAGCCCCGTTGCATGTCTTCGGCGCCGTCGATGAGGTACGCCGGAGTCGCCATGCGCTCGGCCAGCTCGCGCAGGCGATTGGAGTTGGAGCTGTTCGGGCTGCCCACCACCAACACCACATCGCATTCGTCGGCCAGTTGCTTGACCGCGTCCTGACGGTTTTGCGTGGCGTAGCAGATGTCATCCTTGCGCGGCCCGCCAATGGCCGGGAAGCGCGTGCGCAAGGCATCGATCACCCGGCTGGTGTCATCCATGGACAAGGTGGTCTGGGTGACGAAGGCCAGGGCTTCAGGGTTGCGCACCTGCAGGCTGGCAACATCCTCTTCGTCCTCGACCAGATAGATCGCACCGCCGTTGGCGGCGTCGTACTGACCCATGGTGCCTTCGACTTCCGGGTGACCGGCGTGGCCGATCAGGATGCACTCGCGGCCATCACGGCTGTAACGGGCGACCTCGATATGCACCTTGGTAACCAGCGGACAGGTAGCATCGAACACTTTCAGACCACGGCCTGCCGCCTCGGTACGCACAGCCTGGGAAACACCGTGGGCGCTGAAGATAACGATGACGTCATCCGGCACCTGATCCAGCTCTTCGACGAAGATCGCACCGCGAGAGCGCAGGTCTTCGACGACAAATTTGTTGTGAACGACTTCATGGCGCACATAAATCGGCGGACCAAACACTTCCAGAGCGCGATTGACGATTTCGATCGCGCGGTCCACTCCGGCACAAAAGCCGCGGGGGTTGGCGAGTTTGATTTGCATGCGGTGCCTCATGATTGGTACGGGGTAGCCCGGCCTGGGCCGGGCTTTACGGCGAAGGTCAGGAAGCCAGAATCGCCTTCACTTCGAAGATTTCCACTTCAAAGCTCAGAGTCTTGCCTGCCAGCGGGTGATTGAAGTCGATGGTGACCTGCTCGTCATCGAACGCTTTCACCACGCCTGGCAACTCGGTATTGGCGGCGTCATTGAAGATCACCAGCAACCCTTCGGACAGTTCCATGCCCACGAACTGCGAGCGTGGCATGATCTGCACGTTTTGTGGGTTGGGCTGACCAAAGGCGTTTTCCGGCAGAATCTCGACGGTCTTTTTATCGCCCGCCTTGAAACCGAAAATCGCCATTTCGAAGCCAGGCAGCAGGTTGCCGTCACCGACCTTGAACGTGGCCGGAGCCTTTTCGAAGGTGCTGTCGACGGTATCGCCGTTTTCCAGACGCAGGGCGAAGTGCAGAGTGACCTGCGTATTCTGACCGATGCGCAGCTCGTCAGACGAGCCTTGAGTCGAAGATTGCTCAGTCATTGACGGTCTCTCCGGTTTTCTTGCTCTTGAACATGTCCAGCGCCAGCATGATTGCGCCGACGCTGATCGCGCTGTCGGCGACGTTGAAGGCCGGGAAGTACCAGCGGTTCTGCCAGTGAACCAGAATGAAGTCGATCACGTGGCCCAGCACGATACGGTCGTAGAGGTTGCCCAATGCGCCGCCCAATACCAGCGCCAGTGCAACGGCCAGCCACGTGTCATCACGCCCCAGACGCTTGAGCCAGACGACCAGCACAGCGCTGACCACCACTGCGATCAGGGCGAACAACCAGCGCTGCCAGCCGGCACCGTCAGCCAGAAAACTGAAGGCGGCACCGGTGTTGTAGGCCAGGGTCCAGCTGAACAGGTCGGGAATCACGATGATCTGCTGATACAGGCTCAACGCGTTCTCGAAGTAATACTTGCTGGCCTGGTCAATGACCAGAACCAGCACGCTCAACCACAGCCAGGCCAGACGGCCAAACGAGGCGTTAGGCATAGTGACGGACCTCGCCTGCACCGCTGATGTTGTCTACGCAACGGCCGCAGATTTCCGGATGCTCGGGATTCACCCCTACATCCTCGCGGTGATGCCAGCAACGGGCGCACTTGGCATGACTGGACTTGAGCACTTTCAGCTTCAAGCCGGCAACTTCGGTGACCACGGCATCGGCTGGCGCGGATGCGAACGGTGCCACACTGGCTGTCGAGGTGATCAGCACGAAGCGCAGCTCGTTGCTCAGCTTCGACAGGTCAGCCACCAGCGACTCCTCGGCGTACAGGGTCACTTCGGCCTGCAGGTTGCCGCCAATGGCCTTGGCAGCGCGCAGGTTTTCCATTTCCTTGTTGACCGAGGTCTTCACCGCCATGATCCGCTCCCAGTAGGCGCGGTCCATGTCGAAGTCGGCAGGCATTTCGGTCAGGCCTTCGTACCAGGTGTTGAGCATCACCGATTCGTTACGCTCGCCGGGCAGGAACTGCCACAGCTCGTCGGCGGTGAACGCCAGGATTGGCGCGATCCAGCGCACCAGCGCTTCGGAGATGTGGAACAGTGCCGTCTGGCACGAACGACGCGCGGTGCTGTTGGCCGCCGTGGTGTACTGACGATCCTTGATAATGTCGAGGTAGAAACCACCCAGCTCCTGCACGCAGAAGTTGTGGATCTTCGAGTACACGTTCCAGAAACGGTATTCGCCGTAATGCTCTTGCAGCTCGCGCTGCAGCAGCAGGGTGCGGTCCACGGCCCAACGGTCCAGCGCGAGCATTTCCTCGGCGGGCAGGATGTCGGTCGCCGGGTTGAAGCCTGTCAGGTTGGAGAGCAGGAAGCGTGCAGTGTTGCGGATACGACGATAGGCGTCGGCGCTGCGCTGCAGGATCTGGTCGGAAACCGCCATCTCGCCGGAATAATCGGTCGCCGATACCCACAGGCGCATGATGTCGGCACCCAGCGAGTCGTTGACCTTCTGCGGCGCTACCACGTTGTTCAGCGATTTGGACATCTTGCGGCCGTTCTCGTCGACCACGAACCCGTGGGTCAGCAGCTCGCGATACGGTGCGTGATCGTCCAGCATGCAGCCGGTCAGCAGTGAGGAGTGGAACCAGCCGCGATGCTGGTCCGAGCCTTCCAGGTACAGGTCGGCACGCGGACCGCTTTCATGGCCCATCGGGTGCGAACCGCGCAGCACATGCCAGTGCGTGGTGCCCGAGTCGAACCAGACGTCCAGGGTGTCGGAGATCTTGTCGTACTTGCCGGCTTCGTCACCGAGCAACTCGCTGGCGTCGAGCTTGAACCAGGCCTCGATGCCCTCCTTCTCGACACGCTGCGCCACTTCTTCCATCAGTTCGACGGTACGTGGGTGCAGGTCGCCGCTTTCCTTGTGCAGGAAGAACGGAATCGGCACACCCCAGTTGCGCTGACGCGAAATGCACCAGTCAGGACGGTTGGCGATCATCGAGTGCAGGCGCGCCTGCCCCCACGCCGGCACGAACTCGGTGTCTTCGATGGCCTTGACCGCACGCTTGCGCAGGGTCTCGCCGCTCTCAGGCTGCTTGTCCATGCCCACGAACCACTGCGCGGTGGCGCGGTAGATCAAGGGCGACTTGTGGCGCCAGCAATGCATGTAGCTGTGGCTGATGGTTTCGGTGTCCATCAGGCTGCCGACTTCGACCAGCTTGTCGATGATGTTCTGGTTGGCCTTGAAGATGAACTGGCCACCAAAGAACTCCAGCGACTCGACATACACACCGTTGCTCTGCACCGGGCTGATGATGTCGTCGTTGCTCAGGCCATACTGTTTGCAGATAGTGAAGTCGTCTACGCCATAGGCAGGCGAGCAGTGCACGATCCCCGTGCCCGCACCCAGCTCGACGTAGTCAGCCAGATAGACTGGCGACAGGCGGTCGTAGAACGGATGGCGGAAGTTGATCAGCTCAAGCGCCTGACCGGTGGTGGTCGCGATGACGATACCTTCCAGCTTGTAACGGGCCAGGCAGCTTTCGACCAGTTCGGCGGCCAGTACCAACAGTTTGTCGCCAACATCGACCAGTGCGTATTCGAATTCCGGATGGACATTCAGCGCCTGGTTGGCCGGGATCGTCCACGGTGTGGTGGTCCAGATCACGATGGACGCAGGCTTGCCCAGCGACGGCACGCCGAATGCGGCTGCCAGTTTTGCTTCGTCGGCGATCGGGAACGCCACGTCGATGGTCGAGGACTTCTTGTCCTGATACTCGACTTCGGCTTCAGCCAGTGCCGAGCCGCAATCGAAACACCAGTTGACCGGCTTGAGGCCCTTGAAGACGAAACCGCCCTTGACCATCTCGGCCAGCGCGCGGATTTCTCCGGCTTCGTTGGCGAAGTTCATGGTCAGGTACGGGTTGCTCCAGTCGCCGAGCACGCCCAGACGGATGAATTCGGACTTCTGGCCTTCGATCTGCTCGGACGCATAAGCGCGGCACAGCTCACGCGTACGGTCTGCGGAGAGGTTCTTGCCGTGGGTCACTTCGACCTTGTGCTCGATCGGCAGACCATGGCAGTCCCAGCCCGGCACATACGGGGCATCGAAGCCCGCCAGGGTCTTGGAACGCAGGATCATGTCCTTGAGAATCTTGTTGACCGCATGACCGATGTGAATATTGCCGTTGGCGTACGGAGGACCGTCGTGCAGAACGAACTTGGGACGATCCTTGCCAATCTCGCGCAGCTTCTGGTACAGGCCAATGCTGTCCCAGCGCTGCAGAGTTTGCGGCTCGCGCTGGGGCAGGCCGGCCTTCATAGGGAAGGCGGTGTCCGGAAGGTTTAGCGTGGCTTTATAGTCAGTCATTTCAGGCTCTTGTTTAGCGGTTAGCCATGCCAATGGGCACGGGCGGCGGCGACGTCCGCATTGATCGCCGTCTTGAGCGCCTCCAGTGAGGCGAAACGCTGCTCATCACGCAGCTTGTGGTGGAAAGCCACCGTCAAACGCCGGTCATAAAGATCGCCGGCAAAATCCAGAAGATGCACTTCAAGGTGGGCACTGCCATCACCCGTTACCGTCGGGCGTACGCCGATGTTGGCGACCCCCGGCCAGGCTTTGCCATCGATCTCGGTGCTGACCAGATAGACCCCGCTCAGCGGCACACGACGACGCTTGAGTTGCACGTTGGCGGTGGGCGTACCCAACTGACGGGCCAGCTTCTGGCCGTGCAATACCCGCCCGGCTATCTGGAACGGACGACCGAGCATGCGCTCGGCCAGGGCAAAGTCCGACGCAGCCAGAGCCTTGCGCACCTTGGTGCTGCTGACACGGATGCCATCTATTTCAACGGTCTGCGCCGCTTCTACAGTAAAACCATACGTCGTGCCGGCCTGTTGCAGGAAGTCGAAGTCACCGACCCGGTCGAAGCCGAAACGAAAATCGTCGCCCACTTCGAGGTGTTGAACACCCAGGCCGTCGATCAGCACGGTTTCGACGAAACTCGCCGCGCTGAGCTTGCACAGACGCTGATTGAAGGACAGGCAAAGTACCCGGTCAACGCCTTCGGCACTCAGCAGTTCGAGCTTGTCACGCAGACGGGCCAGACGTGCCGGCGCCGTTTCGGGCGCAAAGAACTCACGCGGCTGCGGCTCGAAGATCACCACACAACTGGGCACACCCAATTCGACGGCACGCTCGCGCAGGCGCGCCAGGATAGCCTGGTGGCCGCGATGAACGCCGTCGAAATTGCCAATCGTGGCGACGCAGCCCCGATGTTCGGGGCGCAGGTTGTGAAGGCCTCTAACCAGCTGCATAACGCACTTCTTGCTCATAAAGTGGCCGATTATAACCACACACGGCCGTGGACGACAGGCAACACACCAAGACCGGATGAAGGTTCTCGGCGTGTGGCGACAAAAACCGAAGATCAACCTCTGCGACGCGCCCTACATAATGGCTTTGCGGGCGAAATCCCGGAGGCGGAAGCCTAATAAAAGAAGCATGGCGAAATAGGTCACGACGCCGGCTGCAACCAGAGCACCCAGACGCAGAAAACGCTCCAGCATATGACCTTCGTCCCACGCCGGCATGACATGCATGAGCCCCAGCAGCACCGCCGACATCACCGCGACGGCAATCACCAGCTTGAACAGGAACTTCGTCCAGCCAGGCTGCGGCTGAAACAGATCCTGCTTGCGCAACTGCCAGAACAGCAACCCGGCATTGATGCACGCCCCCACACTGATCGCCAGCGCCAGACCGGCATGCTGCAAGGGCACGATGAAGGCCAGGTTGAGCAATTGAGTCACTATGAGGGTGAAGATCGCGATTTTCACCGGGGTGCGGATATTTTGTTGAGCATAAAAGCCGGGGGCCAGCACCTTGATCAGGATGATCCCCAGCAACCCGACCGAATAGGCGACCAACGCACGCTGGGTCATGGCCGCGTCGAGTGCGTCGAATTTACCATACTGAAACAACGAAACGGTCAACGGTTCGGCGAGCAGCCCCAGCGCCAGGGTGCAAGGCAGCACCAGCACGAAACACAGCCGCAGCCCCCAGTCGAGAATCCGCGAGTATTCCTGGCGATCCCGCTGCGCATAGGTTTTGGACAGTATCGGCAGCAGAATCGTACCCAGCGCCACGCCCAACACGCCGGAAGGCAGCTCCATCAGGCGGTCGGCGTAGTACATCCATGACACCGAGCCGGCGACGAGGAACGAGGCAAAGATCGTGTTGATGATCAGAGAAATCTGACTGACAGAAACGCCAAGGATGGCGGGCAGCATCTGCTTCATTACCCGCCAGACCCCGGTGTCGCGCAGATTAAGGCGCGGCAGCACCAGCATGCCGATCTTTTTCAGGTGCGGCAGCTGGTAAAGCAGTTGCAGCAGACCGCCGACCAGAACCGCCCAGCCCAGCGCCATGACCGGCGGATCGAAATACGGCGTCAGGAACAGCGCGAAGAAAATCATGCTGACGTTGAGCAGCGTGGGCACGAACGCCGGCACCGAGAAGCGGTTCCAGGTATTGAGGATCGCACCGGCCATCGAGGACAGGGAGATCAGCAATATATAAGGAAAGGTCACCCGCAGCAGATCCGAGGTAAGCGCGAATTTCTCCGGGGTGTCGACAAAGCCCGGCGCGGTGGCCCAGATCACCCAGGGCGCAAAGATCACCCCGAGCAGCGTCACCAGCGCCAGCGCCAGGGTCAGCAGCCCGGTGACATAGGAAATGAAGGTACGCGTCGCCTCCTCCCCCTGCTGGCTCTTGTATTCGGCCAGGATCGGCACGAATGCCTGGGAAAAGGCACCCTCGGCAAAAATACGGCGCAGCAGATTGGGCAGTTTGAAGGCAATGAAGAACGCATCCGTGGCCATTCCGGCACCGAAAGTGCGCGCGATGATGGTGTCGCGTACAAAGCCCAAAACCCGGGAAACCATGGTGATAGAGCTGACGGCGGCGAGTGACTTGAGTAGATTCATTGAAAGAGTTGTGCGCCTCGGCAAAGGATGGGCGATAAAGCCAGCCATTTATGCAATACTTCGCGCCGCAAAAACGCCCGAAGCAAAGGCCGCGAGTTTACAGGTCACAGGCCGGAAATAAATCCTCCAGTCAAATGTAGCAACCACTCAGCGGAACACCTTAACTGCCCTTGACAAGACTTCAACTCATCGGCATGATTCGCGGCCTATTTTGTTTGCTATTTCACAAAGTCTTTCGAGGAGCTCGACGGTGGCCAACACACCTTCCGCCAAAAAACGTGCAAAACAGGCTGAGAAGCGTCGCAGCCACAACGCCAGCCTGCGTTCCATGGTTCGTACCTACATCAAGAATGTAGTTAAAGCCATCGACGCAAAAGACGCAGAAAAAGCGCAAGCCGCTTATGTTCTGGCTGTTCCTGTTATCGACCGTATGGCCGATAAAGGCATCATCCACAAGAACAAGGCTGCTCGCCATAAAGGTCGTCTGAACGGTCACATCAAGGCTCTGAGCCTTGCTGCTGCAGCCTAAGCGACCCGCTTGTTAAAAAACCGACCTCAGGGTCGGTTTTTTATTGCCTGCTGGAAAGTAGTGGGAAACGCAGACGCGCGGCGCGGCGCAAACCCGTGACGCAGAGCGTCACGAAAGGTATTCCCACGCCGGAGCGTGAGGAACGATAGCCCTGTAACTATCCTGCTATAGACTCAAGGCGCAGGCGCGGTTGTCCATGGCAGGATCGGAATGGCGGTCACGGCATTCTGCGGGCTGCCTTCGATGACCCGGTCGCTGTAGACCAGGTACACCAGTGCATTGCGCTTCTTGTCGAAGAAACGCACCACCTGCATGGTCTTGAAGACCAGCGAAGTACGCTCCTTGAACACCTCGTCGCCGTCCTTGAGGGTTTCCTTGAAGCGGATAGGCCCAACCTGACGACAGGCGATGGACGCCTCGGCACGGTCCTCGGCCAACCCCAGACCACCCCTCACGCCGCCCGTCTTGGCGCGTGACAGGTAGCACGTCACCCCGTCCACCTTGGGATCATCAAACGCCTCGACCACAATTCGATCGTTGGGCCCGACCATCTTGAACACGGTCGACACCTGACCGATCTCTTCGGCCGAGACCAGCACCGGCATCAGCAACGCAGCGGCCAATAAACCTTTCATGAAACGCATCAAATAGTCCTTTTTTGCAGCCTTGAGTCAGACGAGGATCAGGTTATCCCGATGAATCAGCTCGGGCTCGGCCATATAGCCCAGCTCGCGCACGATGGATTCGGAAGAGTGACCAATGATTTTCTGGGCTTCGATGGCACTGTAGTTACTCAGGCCACGAGCGATCTCGCGACCGTCCGGGGCGACGCATACCACCATCTCGCCACGCCGGAAGCTGCCCTGGACCAGCTTGACACCCACCGGCAGCAGGCTTTTGTGATCCCTGGCCAGCGCCGCAACCGCGCCATCATCCAGCACCAGCGTGCCGCGGGTCTGCAGGTGCCCTGCCAGCCACTGCTTGCGCGCTGCGAGCATGCCACGCTCAGGGGACAGCAGCGTACCCAACCGCTCACCACCCTTGAGCCGCGCCAGAACGCGCTCGATGCGCCCGCCGACGATAACAGTATGCGCACCGGAACGCGCCGCCAGACGCGCTGCACGCAACTTGGTCTGCATGCCGCCACGCCCCAGCGCACCGCCCGTACCACCGGCCACTGCATCCAGCGCCGGATCATCGGCACGCGCTTCGTAAATCAGCTGCGCCTCCGGGTTATTGCGCGGATCGGCGTCGAACATGCCGTCACGGTCGGTCAGGATGACCAGCAGATCAGCCTCGACCAGATTGGCAACCAGCGCCGCCAGCGTGTCGTTATCGCCGAAACGAATTTCGTCGGTAACCACTGTGTCGTTTTCGTTGATGACTGGCACAACCCCAAGCTCGACCAGTGTGCGCAGGGTGCTGCGGGCATTCAGGTAGCGTTTGCGGTCCGACAGGTCGTCGTGGGTCAGAAGGATCTGCGCGGTATGCCGGCCATGCTCGGCAAAGCTCGATTCCCACGCCTGTACCAAGCCCATCTGACCAATCGCCGCAGCAGCCTGAAGCTCGTGCATGGCACTGGGTCGGGCCGTCCAGCCAAGACGGCTCATGCCGGCAGCCACCGCCCCGGAAGACACCAGTACCAGCTCGACACCCGCCTCGTGCAGCGCCACCATCTGCTCCACCCAAACACCCATGGCGTTGCGATCCAGGCCCTTGCCATCAGCCGTCAGCAAGGCACTGCCAATCTTCACAACCCAGCGCTGGGCGCCCGTCACTTTGCTGCGCATCTTCTTCCAACCCTAGCCAGAGATTTTCAAATTCGGGATACAAAAACGCCGCTGACAATCGTAGCGGCGTTCAAGTTTACTTCAAGCGATCAGTCACGGACGTAAATGATTTCCGGACCGTCTTCATCGTCCACGTCTTCTTCATCCCAGTCATCGTCACCGATGTCATGCACGCTCTTCACGCCGCTGCGACGCAGGGCACGCTGATCGTCCAGCGCCTGCAACTGGGCACGGGCCTCATCTTCGATGCGCTGATCGAGCTCGGCCAGCTCTTCGGCGTAACCAGGCTCTTCGGCGATACGCTGGCTGCGCTCTTCGAGGTAACGCATGATGTCGCGAGTCAGCTGCTCGGTGCCTTCTTTGGCAATGGCAGAGATCACGTAAACAGGGCCGGTCCACTCCAGACGATCGACGATTTCCTGCTTGCGCGCCTCCTGCTCCTCTTCGAGAATCTGATCGCACTTGTTCAGCACCAGCCAGCGATCACGCTCGGCCAGCGACGGGCTGAATTTCTCCAGTTCGTTGACGATCACTTCGGCCGCATCCGGAGCGCTGCTTTCATCCAGCGGCGCCATATCGACAAGATGCAGCAACAGACGGGTACGCGCCAGGTGCTTGAGGAAGCGAATCCCCAGGCCCGCGCCGTCGGATGCACCCTCGATCAGACCTGGAATGTCGGCAACCACAAAGCTTTTCCAGCGATCGACACTGACCACGCCCAGGTTTGGCACCAGCGTGGTGAACGGATAGTCGGCAACCTTTGGCTTGGCCGCAGACACCGAACGGATGAAAGTGCTCTTGCCGGCATTCGGCAGACCCAGCAGGCCGACGTCGGCCAACACTTTCAGCTCGAGCTTGAGATCACGTTGATCACCAGGCTTGCCCGGCGTGGTCTGGCGCGGAGCGCGGTTGGTACTGGACTTGAATCGGGTGTTACCCAGACCGTGCCAGCCGCCCTGGGCAACCATCAGGCGCTGACCATCTTTGGTCAGGTCACCGATGATTTCCTGAGTGGTGGCGTCGATGATGGTGGTCCCGACCGGCACACGCAGTACCAGCTCTTCACCCTTGCGACCGGTGCAGTCGGCGCTGCCACCGTTGGAGCCGCGCTCGGCGTCGAAGTGACGGGTGTAACGGTAGTCGACCAGCGTGTTCAGGTTGACGTCGGCGACCATGAAGATCGAGCCGCCATCACCACCATCACCACCGTTGGGACCACCGTTTTCAATGAATTTTTCGCGGCGGAAGCTCATGCAGCCGTTGCCGCCGTCACCGGCTTTTACTCGAATGGATACTTCATCTACAAATTTCATAACGCACGCCTCCCGCCACAGGGACGAGCAGAACCACATAAATTACATAAGACTCTTGCAAAAATGAGCGTTGCGATACCGATCAGAAACCAGCAACCCCATGGGTCAACATCACAACAGCCCGCACAAACAGTTTTGCAAGAGACTCACCTGCCTCTCTACCTCTACAAACAAAAAAGCCCCGTCGCAAGACAGGGCTCTTAAGCTACTGCGTGATTACGCTGCGGAGACTTCAGTCTTCGGAACGATGCTCACGTAGCGGCGACCGAAGGCGCCCTTGACCTGAAACTTGATCACGCCTTCCACTTTCGCGAACAGGGTGTGATCTTTACCCATGCCAACGCCGTAGCCAGCGTGGAATTGGGTGCCGCGCTGACGCACGATGATGTTGCCAGGGATGATAGCCTGGCCGCCATACATCTTCACGCCAAGGCGTTTGGCTTCTGAGTCGCGCCCGTTACGGGTACTACCACCAGCTTTTTTGTGAGCCATGAGTCAATTCTCCAGTTGAGGATTAGGCTGAATTAAGCCTGAATACCTGTAATTTTGATCTCGGTGTACCACTGGCGGTGGCCCATACGCTTCATGTGGTGCTTACGACGACGGAACTTGATGATACGAACCTTATCGTGACGACCTTGCGAAACCACTTCAGCCACAACGGTAGCGCCAGCAACAACGGGAGCACCGATATTGACGTCGTCGCCATTGCCAACCAGCAGAACGCGGTCAAACGTAACGGATTCGCCAGTAGCGATTTCCAGTTTTTCAATTTTCAGGTATTCACCTGGGGCGACTTTGTACTGCTTGCCACCGGTAACAATTACTGCGTACATGGTATTTCTCCGAAAATCCTGCTCACCCAGCTCTTTATAAGAAGAGTATCGGCTGGCATGGCTGCATGGGGCTGGAACGGCCCGTTTGCATTGCGTAAGGCAGGTGCTGCCCAGGAAAGTTAGGGTGCGCGATTGTACGCAAGGCATTCGCGTGTTGCAAGAGGCGGCTCGTCATACCTTGACACGCTCTACCCCGCGACCTAGCATGCGGCGCAACCTATCCGGAGCACCTGTCGCTGATGCAACCCCAAGCCTTCTACCGCGCGGTGGCGGACGACTTTAGTGCCGTTGACCTTATCATCAAAAAGCAACTGACGTCGCGCGTACCGCTGGTCTCGAAAATCGGTGATTACATCACGTCGGCAGGTGGCAAGCGCCTGCGCCCGTTGCTGGTGCTGCTGTGCGGCAAGGCACTGGGCCGCGAAGGCGATGATGTTCGCCTGCTCGCCGCCACTATCGAATTCCTGCACACCGCGACCCTGCTGCATGACGACGTTGTCGACATGTCCGGCATGCGTCGCGGTCGTTCCACCGCCAACGCGCTCTGGGGCAATGCGCCCAGCGTATTGGTGGGCGACTTCCTTTATTCGCGCTCGTTCGAAATGATGGTCGAACTGGGCTCGATGGAGGTCATGAAGATTCTGTCCAAGGCGACTCGCATCATCGCCGAAGGCGAAGTGCTGCAGCTCTCGAAGATTCGTGACGCCAGCACCACCGAAGAGACCTACATGGAAGTGATTCGCGGCAAGACAGCCATGCTGTTCGAAGCCTCGACCCACAGCGCCGCGGCCCTGTGCAACGCTCCTCAGGAACAGAGCGAAGCCCTGCGCACGTTCGGCGACCACCTGGGTGTGGCCTTCCAGTTGGTGGATGACCTGCTGGACTACCGTGGCGATGCCGAGACGCTGGGCAAGAACGTCGGTGACGACCTCGCCGAAGGCAAGCCGACCCTGCCGCTGATCTACACCATGCGTGAAGGCAGCCCGGAACAGGCCGCACTGGTTCGTCAGGCGATCCAGAAAGGTGGTCTGGAAGATCTGGAAAGCATCCGCAACGCAGTAGAAAGCGCCGGTGCCCTCGATTACACCGCACAGCTGGCGCGTGACTACGCGGCCCGCGCCATTGCCTGCCTGGACGCGCTGCCGCCCAGCGAGTACCGCGACGCACTGATCGAACTGAGCGAGTTTGCAGTCGCCCGTACGCACTAATATTCGTAGCAGTCAAAAGCCCGTCCAGCGACGGGCTCGGCAAATGGCAGTCAGCGCGTAATCCGTCATCCTCTCCTGCATGAAATCCGGAAAACACTGAATCCTCAGTGCAAGTCGCGCATGCCCGCGATACAGCGCATGACTCATCAGCCCTTTATCAGCAGATGCAGCCCCAGCAGGCCCATACCGATAAAGAACACACGCTTGAACAGCACCGCGCTGATTCGCTGGCGCAGCCATTGCCCCAACAGCATGCCCAACAGGGCCGGAATCAGCGCCAGCGTGGATGCGCCCAGCTCTGCGCCGCCCAGTGCGCCGTTCCACGACAAACCCGCCGCCAGCGCCAGCGTCGAGACAGTGAACGACAACCCCAGCGCCTGGACCAGTTGGTCGCGCTCAAGCCCCAATGCCTGCAAATAAGGCACCACGGGAATCACGAACACCCCGGTGGCCGACGCGATCACCCCGGTGATCAAACCGCACAGCGGACCCAGCCAGCGCTCGGCAGCGGCGGCAACCCTGAAGGTCGGCAGGAACAACCCGCTCAGTGCGTAGAGAAACAACGCGCCACCCAACGCGCGGGTCATTGAATGACCGCCACTCATGCCCAGCCAGAACGCCCCTGCCAGCGTGCCGATGAAAATCATGCTCAGCATCGGCCATAGCCGCTTCAGCAAAGGCCGCAGATTGCCACCCGTCGCCAGTTGCCAGACGTTGGTGAATGTCGACGGAATAATCAGCAACGCCGCAGCCTGCGCCGGCAGCATGGCCAGCCCCAGCAACCCCATTGCCACCGTGGGCAAGCCCAGGCCGATCACACCCTTGACCGTACCGGCCAGCAGAAAGGTGCCGATTACCAGCGCCGAAAGGCCCCAGCCCAGCGTTTGATAGAAGTCGAGAATCGAGTGCATGGCGTCCCTTGCCAGATGGATAGAGGTCGAGGCTTAACCTTTTACTGAGCGCTCGCGCAGGTAAGCCAGCACTTGCGCTTGATCACCTGCGAATTCGATACGCGCCGCCTTGTGTTCACGCTGGTAAGCGTACATCGGGTCGTAATATTCGCCGAGCAGCCCTTCGATCCAGCCTCGGTGCAGATCAACCGCACCGTTGCGCTGCTGTTCTTCCAGCGCCGCCTGCATAAGGCCCGACAGGCGCTGGTGACGCTCGCCGCCGAGGCGTTTGTGAATGTTGTTCAGGCTTTGCAACAGACGCTCGGCGAACAGCCCGAAGCCCTGCTCTTCGCCCTTGACGGTGATGAACTCTGCGCAGAGGTTGATCACATAGTCCTCGAGAATGCGCTCGACGCGGTTCTCGAAGCTGTCTTCCAGCCAGACCATCGCGCAGCCCTGCATCGCCTGGTGCAGCTCCAGTGGCACGTTGCAACTGCCGACCAGACGGCTTTCATCTTCCACAACGAATTGTTCGATACCGGCTGCGCGCTTCTTGAGCAGGTCGATGGCCAGCCGGTTCTCGAAGTCGATCTGCGCCGGCTGCCCAGTGGCACGCTTGCCGAAGCTGGAGCCGCGATGATTGGCGATGCCTTCCAGGTCCACGCTGTTGGGCAGCTGCGTCAATACTTCGGTCTTGCCCGTGCCGGTCATTCCGCCGAGCACGACGATAGCGCATTCGCTCACCGCCTCGTGCAGGGTATCCAGCAGGAATGTGCGCATCGCCTTGTAGCCGCCAAGAACCCGCGGGTAGTCGACCCCGGCATCCTTCAGCCAGCGCTGTACCGTCTGCGAGCGCAGCCCGCCGCGAAAGCAGTACAGGTAGCCATCCGGATTGGCTTTGGCGAACTCGATCCACGCATTGACGCGTTCATCCTTGACCTGACCACAGACCAATTGATGCCCGAGCTGAATAGCGGCGTCCTGGCCGTGCTGCTTGTAGCAGGTGCCGACCTTTTGCCGCTCGATGTCATTCATCAGCGGCAGGTTGATCACGCCAGGAAAAGCCCCTTTGGAAAACTCCACCGGAGCGCGAGCGTCCATCATCGGCACGTCGTTGAGAAACAGTGCGCGGTAGTCGCTGCTGTTGTCGGCCATCAGAACACCTCGACGGCGTGGGTCTGTCGCTCGTGCAGAGTGCCGATAGGGTTGAGCAGCAGTCCCAGTTCGGCGGCCACGATCAGAAACTCGGCTTCACCTTCAGGGCTGACCGCGACCAGCAGACCGCCGCTGGTCTGTGGATCACACAACAGGTCACGCTGGGCATCGCTCAGTGCGCCGATCCTGTCGCCGTAACTTTCAAAGTTGCGCAATGTGCCGCCCGGCACACAGCCCTCGGCAATGTAATGCTCGACGCCGGGCAGACGCGGTACAGCAGCGTAGTCCAGACGCGCGGTCAGACCTGCGCCGTCCGCCATTTCAACCAGATGCCCGAGCAGACCGAAGCCGGTGACATCGGTCATTGCCTGCACGCCGTCCAGCTTGCCGAAACGGCTGCCCGGCTTGTTCAGGGTGCACATCCAGTCACGCGCCAGACCGATGTCTTCATCGCGCAACTTGGATTTTTTCTCGGCGGTGGTGAGGATGCCAATGCCCAGGGGCTTGGTCAGGTACAAGGTGCTCCCCGCCAGGGCAGTGTCGTTGCGCTTCATGTGCTTTTTCTGCACCACGCCGGTCACCGCCAGACCGAAGATCGGCTCCGGCGCATCGATGGAGTGCCCGCCCGCCAGCGGAATACCGGCAGCGTCGCAGACGGCACGGCCACCGCGAATGACTTCACGCGCCACTTCGGGTGGCAGGATGTTGACCGGCCAGCCGAGAATGGCGATGGCCATCAGCGGGTCACCGCCCATCGCATAGATGTCGCTGATGGCATTGGTCGCGGCGATACGGCCGAAGTCGAACGGGTCATCAACGATGGGCATGAAGAAGTCCGTGGTCGAGACCACGCCGCGCTCGTCATCCAGCGCATAGACCGCCGCGTCATCACGCGAGGCATTGCCAACCCAGAGTCTGGGATCAAGGTTCTGAGCGCCGCTGCCAGCGAGGATCACGTCCAGCACCTTGGGGGAAATCTTGCAGCCACACCCTGCTCCGTGACTGTACTGGGTCAGGCGGATTGGCTCATTCATCGCGACACTCTCGGTTACCGGGAAACAGGCTGTGGAGTCTAGGGGCTGTTCCCTTATCAGCGCAAACCGCGTCGTGCGCCGGTCGTGCATTCGGGCGGTGAATCTGCGAACTGGCCTTTCTCGCCATGCCTCTTATAATCCCCGCGCATCACCACCGAATCCTGTGAAGCGCCGCCTGCTCGTGCAGGCGGGCTTCACGTTATCCTTTTTCCGCTATTGAACCGGAGAACCTCCATGCTCAAGCGTACCCTGGCGCTCGCCGCCGGCCTTGCCCTGTCCTTCTCCGCCCTGACCAGCCACGCTGCCGACACCCTGCGCGTCTCGGCCATTCCCGACGAAGCGCCCACCGAACTGCTGCGCAAGTTCAAGCCGCTGGGAGCTTATCTGGAGCAACGGCTGGGCATGAAGGTCGAGTTCGTCCCGGTCGCGGATTACCCGGCAGTGGTCGAAGCGCTGGCCACTGACCGGCTCGACATGGCCTGGCTGGGCGGTTTCACCTTCGTTCAGGTCAACCTCAAGACCGGTAATGCGGTGCCACTGGTACAGCGTGAGCAGGACGCCAGGTTCACCAGCAAATTCATCACCTCCGATCCGAACGTGAAAACCCTGGCAGACCTCAAGGGCAAGACGTTTGCCTTCGGTTCGGTGTCGTCGACATCCGGCAGCCTGATGCCGCGCTATTTCATGCTCAAGGAAAACATCAAGCCGGAAACGTTCTTCAGCCGCGTCGCCTATTCCGGCGCGCATGACGCAACCGCCGCGTGGGTTCAGGCGGGCAAGGTCGATGCAGGCGTGCTCAACGCCAGCGTGTGGGACAAGCTGGTCGCCAGCGGCAAGGTCGACACCAACAAGGTTCACGTCTTCCAGACCACACCGGCTTACTTCGACTACAACTGGACCGTACGCGGCAGCCTCGACCCGGCACTGGCAGCGAAGATCAAACAGGCCTTCCTCGACCTCGACCCGGCCAACCCGGAGCAGAAGGCGATCCTCGATCTTCAGGCCGCCAGCCGCTTCATCGAGACCAAGCCAGAGAACTACAAAGGCATCGAAGAAGCCGCACGCGCTGCCGACCTGCTGAAATGACCCTGCATCTGTCCGCCATCGAGCTGCGCCATAGCGACGGCACACTGGCGTTGCGCGGCATGGACCTGAGCATCGCTCGTGGCGAACGGGTAGCGATCATCGGGCCGTCCGGTGCGGGCAAGACCACGCTGCTCAACCTGCTGGCCAGCGCTCTGCCACCCAGTGCCGGGCAACTGCAGGTGCTGGGGACTGATCCCTGGCAGCTCTCCAGCACACGACGCCAGCGCCTGCGCAGCCGCATTGCGCTGATTCATCAGGCACCGCCGTTGCCGGCGCGCCAGCGGGTGGTGACTGCGGTGTCGGCGGGCAGGCTTGGTCAGTGGGGGCTGGGCAAAAGCCTGCTGAACCTGCTGCATCCACTCGACATCAGCGGCGCCCGCGAGGTGCTGGCGCGTCTGGACCTGGCGGACAAATTGTTCGAGCGTTGCCAGCAGTTGTCCGGTGGGCAGCTGCAACGTGTCGGCATTGCCCGCGCCCTGTATCAGCAACCCGAACTGCTGCTGGCCGACGAGCCGGTTTCGGCGATGGACCCGCGCCTCGCCGATCACACCCTGGCGCTGCTGTGTCAGCACGCCATCGAGCACAACGTGACGCTGGTCGCCAGCCTGCATGCGGTGGAACTGGCGCTGGAACATTTCCCGCGGGTCATCGGGGTGCGCGACGGGCGAATTCACTTCGACCTCGCCGCCAGCGAGGTAGGCCGGGAGCATCTCGACACGCTGTATGCCAACGAACAACTCAGCCCTCAGGCGGTTTCGGATGCGGCTGAAACACGCTGGACGCCACGATGCTGAGTCGGGATCAGCGCGACCCGGCGGCAACGCCGCGCCTGTTGCTGACATTGCTGGCGGTCGCCCTGCTCTGGCCGGGCATTCGCCTGGCCGAACTGAATCCGCTGGTACTGCTGCAAGCCGATAATGCGCGGACGATGGGCAGCTTTCTCGCCGGGTTCTGGCCGGTGGCGCACTCTGCGGAATTCCTCGGGCTGCTGCTGGATGCGACGCTGCAAACCCTGGCGATCGCCACAGCCGGCATTGCCCTTGCCTTGCTGCTGGCCGTTCCGGCAAGCCTGCTCGCCAGCCAGGCATTGTCGCTGTCGGCCGCCTCACGTGGCGGCCGCCCCGGCTGGCTCGGCCAATGCCTGCGCTGGCCGGCACGCGGGGTATTGATCTTTATGCGCAGCGTGCCGGAAATTGTCTGGGCGCTGTTGTTCGTGCGCGCGGTCGGCCTGGGCCCGACAGCAGGCGTGCTGGCCATCGCCATCACCTACGCAGGCATGCTCGGCAAAGTGTACGCGGAGATTTTCGAATCGGTGGACCAACGCCCGGCCCACGCGCTGCTCCAGGCCGGCAGCGGTCGCCTGGCCGCACTGGCTTACGGCATCCTGCCCAACGCGGCAGCCGAACTGACCTCCTACACCGTGTACCGCTGGGAGTGCGCCGTGCGCGCTTCGGTGGTCATGGGTTTCGTCGGCGCAGGCGGACTGGGTCAGCAGATCGACCTGTCGATGCGCATGTTCGCCGGTGACGAAGTGGCGAGCATGCTGCTGACCTTCCTGCTGCTGGTGCTGCTCGCCGACCAGCTCAGCCGTTTGCTGCGCAGGCAGTTCACATGAAGCGCGCAGGCAATCTGCTGCTGGTGCTGACCATGATTGCGGCCGTGGTCGCATCGTTTGTGTACCTCGGCCTCGACCTGTTCACCCTGGGCAGTCACGACAACCTGACACAGATGGGCCGTTACGCGTTGCGCTTCATGAGCCCGGACCTGAGTGGCCCTCATCTGCAGGCAATCGGCCAGGGCGGCCTGGAAACCCTGGCCATGTCGGCACTCGGCACCTTGCTGGCCGCCATTGCAGGTTTACTCCTGGCACTGCCCGCTGCCGGACGCTTCGGTTGGTTCCTGCGCAGCCTGAGTCGCCTGCTGCTCAATGCGCTGCGCGCCATTCCGGAACTGGTGTGGGCCGTGTTGATGGTGCTGG
Organism: Pseudomonas sp. B20; assembly: GCF_020515755.1. Lineage (NCBI taxonomy): Bacteria > Pseudomonadati > Pseudomonadota > Gammaproteobacteria > Pseudomonadales > Pseudomonadaceae > Pseudomonas > Pseudomonas sp. B20. The sequence goes on along the minus strand of NZ_JAHPJG010000016.1, from coordinate 20,605 downwards.
CTGCCGGGCTCGGCCCCAATGCCGGCACGCTGGCACTGGCACTGCACACCACAGGCGTTCTGGGCCGCCTGTTTGCCGAGGCACTGGAAAACACCGCGCCGCAACCCGCTGCAGCGATTCGTCTGCAGGGCGGCAGCGCCTGGCAGGCGTTCAGCTACGGCACCCTGCCCAACCTCTGGCCACAACTGCTGGCGTATACGCTGTATCGCTGGGAGAACAACATTCGCATGGCCAGCGTGCTGGGCTTCGTCGGCGCGGGCGGTCTGGGGCAGATGCTGTATGTCAGCCTCAGCCTGTTTCAGGAAGCGCAGGCCAGTACCGTGATTCTGGCGATGCTGATACTGGTATTCGCCGTCGACGCTTTGAGCGGCTGGAGCAGGCAGCGCTGGGTGCGTAACTGAGCAGGCGGCAGAAAGCAAAACGCCACGCCCCTGAAGCTCAGGGCCGTGGCGTGATTAGCAGCGTGACTCAGTAGCCGAGCGACAAGCCGGTGTTGCGACGCGGATCGTTGGCGCCGTAGAAGCGGTTGTTACCGACCGGTTTGCCACCCAGCGAAGGCGCGCCCACCAGAATCGCCGCCACATGATTGAGCGGCTGCGGACCTGCGAACTTTTGACCCCAGCTCTGGAGAATCTTCAGCGTGTCAGGGCTGACCGCGAAGGTATCGATGTTGGTTTCTTCAGGCTGCCATTGCTGGTGGAAACGCGGCGCGTCCACCGCTTCCTGAATGTTCATGCCGTAGTCGATGACGTTGAGCATGGTCAGCAGCGTGGCGGTAATGATGCGGCTGCCGCCCGGCGTGCCGACGACCATCACAGCCTTGCCGTCCTTGGTGACAATGGTCGGGCTCATCGACGACAGCGGCGTCTTGCCCGGCGCGATCGCGTTGGCTTCGCCCTGCACCAGTCCGTACATGTTGGGCACGCCGACCTTGACGGTGAAGTCATCCATTTCGTCGTTGAGGATCACGCCGGTCTTGCTGGCCATGACGCCCGCGCCGAACCAGTTGTTCAAGGTGTAGGTCACCGAAACCGCATTGCCCCATTTATCGACAATCGAATAGTGAGTGGTGTTGCTGCCTTCATGGGGCGCGACGCCGGGTTTGATCTTGTTCGAGTCACCGGCCTTTTGCGGATCGATGGCAGCGCGCAGCTTGGCGGCATACTTGACGTCCAGCAGGTGCTCGACCGGATTCTTGACGAAGTCCGGGTCGCCCAGGTAGCTGTTGCGGTCCGCGTAGGCGTGACGCATGGCCTCGATCTGATAATGCATGCCCTGCGCCGAGCGGAAGCCCAGCTCTTTCATCGGGTAGCCTTCGAGGATGTTCAGAATCTGGCAGATGACCACACCGCCGGAGCTCGGAGGCGGTGCCGAGACCACGTGGTAGCCACGGTAATCACATTCGATAGGCGCCAGCTCGCGGGTCTTGTAATGGTCCAGGTCCGCCTGGGTGATGATGCCCTTGCCAGCCTGACTGGAGTCGACCAGCGCCTTGGCAACCCAGCCCTTGTAGAAACCGTCGCTGCCCTTCTCGGACACTTCCTTGAGGGTCTTGGCCAGGTCTTTCTGCACCAGCTTCTGACCGACCTGCATCGGCTCGCCCTTGTTCAGGAAGATCGAGCCGGAATCGGCCATGTCCGCCTTGAACACATCGGTGGCGCTCGACAGCATGTCGACATCGCCCTGCCCCAGCACAAAACCTTCCTCGGCGAGCTTGATCGCCGGCGCGATGACTTCTTCACGCTTGCGGGTGCCGTACTTGCTCAGGGCCATTTCCATACCGGACACGGTGCCCGGCACGCCGACAGCCAGATGGCCCTTGGCACTCAGGTCAGGGATGACCTTGCCGTCCTTGTCCAGGTACATATCGGCGGTGGCCGCCAATGGTGCCTTTTCACGGAAGTCGAGGAAGGTCTTGCGCCCGTCGGCCAGTTGAATGGTCATGAAACCACCACCGCCGAGGTTGCCCGCAGCGGGATAGACCACCGCCAGCGCGTAGCCGACCGCTACGGCCGCATCGACCGCATTGCCGCCAGCCTTGAGTACATCGACACCCACGTGAGTAGCCAAGTGCTGAGCCGTTACGACCATGCCGTTTTCGGCAGCGACCGGGGCTTGTGACGCGGCGAATGTGGGGGAATACGCGACAATCAGTGCCGTCGCGATCAACGATCTGGCGAGGGGTTCGAACTTCATGGTCGATCTCTTCTTTTTCTGGGTCAGGGACGTTTGATGAGTGAAGCGCCAGCCTCCAGGCGAGGATGCGGCACTTCTCATCGAAGCGTACCGAGCATCCCTGCGCTGATCTGACGGGATCCAAAGTAGCCGGTTCTGCCGCGTTTTCCTAATGTAAAAACCGGATACACAGCAACGCCCCACTGATTCCCGACACGGGTGACGCCTAGGCTTTCGGGCGATACCCCTCAATGATCGCCGAGAAATCCTTGCCGCCATCGCCACGCAGGCTCATGGCCTGGTACAGCTGTTGCGCCACTGCGCCGAGGATGACCGGTTGATGCGCAGCGCGCGCGGCCTCGGTTGCCAGGCCCAGGTCCTTGAGCATCAGCTCGGCGCCAAAGCCGCCGCTGTAACCGCGTGACGCGGGAGCGGTTTCGACGATGCCGGGCCACGGGTTGTAGGCCTCCGAACTCCAGCAACGACCGGTCGAAGTATTGATAATGCCGGCCAGCACTTCGGTGTCGATACCCAGTGCATTGCCCAGCGCCATGGACTCGGCCACGCCGATCATTGAAATCGCCAGCAGCATGTTGTTGCAGATCTTGGCGATCTGGCCGGTGCCCACGTCACCACAATGCACGATGTTGCGGCCCATCTGTTCCAGCACCGGTTTGAGCACGGCGAAATGCCCGGCAGAACCTCCGACCATGAAGGTCAGGGTTCCGGCCTGCGCACCACCGGTGCCGCCCGACACCGGCGCATCGCCCAACACCACGCCTTGCCGCGCAGCAACAGCGGCAATGTCGCGGATGGTCTGCGGGTCGATGGTGCTGCAATCAACTGCCGGGACACCGGCTGAGATGCCTTTCAGCACGCCGTCGTCGTTGAGGTACACGCTGCGCACATGCGCCGCTGCGGGCAGCATGGTGATGACCAGTTCAGTGCCCTGGGCCGCCTGCGCGGGTGAGTCGCTGACCTGTGCGCCCAGCTCGGCGAACTCAGCCAGTACGCTCTTGTTCAGGTCGAACACCTGCAAGGCGTGACCGGCTTTGATCAGGTTGCGGGCCATGGGCGCGCCCATATTGCCCAGACCGATAAATGCGATGTTCATGGTTGTTCTCCCGAACGAATTGACCGCCAGCGCTCAGCGCAGATTGATCGTGGTGTTCACGCCATCGTTGACGCTGTCGTCATCGAACCAGCGGCTGGTGACGGTCTTGGTCTGAGTGTAGAACTGCACCACCTGTTTGCCGTACGGGCCCAGATCGCCCAGCTTGGAACCCCGCGAGCCAGTGAAACTGAAAAACGGCACCGGCACGGGAATCGGAATATTGATCCCGACCTGCCCGACATCGATCTCACTTTGAAACTTGCGTGCCGCCGCACCGCTCTGGGTGAACAGCCCTGTGCCGTTGCCGAACGGGTTGGCGTTGACCAGCGCGATAGCCTCATCGAGGGTATCGACTTCCAGCACCACCAGCACCGGCCCGAAAATTTCCTGGGCGTAGATCTGCATGTCGGTGGTGACGCCCGAGAACAAGGTCGGCCCCACGAAGTTGCCGCCCTCGTAATCCGGAACCGAAACCTCACGACCATCCAGTTCCAGCGTCGCGCCTTCACGCACGCCACTCTCGATCAGATCCAGAATGCGTTGTTTGGCCCTTCGTGAAATCACCGGTCCGATATCAGTGCCCGGCTCCTTGCCGGCATTGACCTTGAGTTTCTGCGCCCGGGCCTTGAGGTCGGGCAGCCACTGTCTAGACGCGCCGACCAGCACCACCACAGAGGTAGCCATGCACCGCTGACCCGCCGCACCGAAACCTGCGCCCACCAGCGCGTTCAGGGTTTGCTCGCGATTGGCGTCGGGTAGCACCACGGCATGATTCTTCGCCCCCATCATTGCCTGCACCCGCTTGCCATGCCGACCGGCCAGATCGTAGACGTGCGTGCCAACCGCCGTCGAACCGACGAAGGAAACAGCCTTGATGTCCTTGTGCGTGCAGATCGCGTCCACCACCTCCTTGCCACCATGCACCACGTTGAGCACACCAGGAGGCACCCCCGCCTCGATCGCCAGCTCGACCAGCAACAGGGTCGACAGCGGATCCTGCTCGGAAGGCTTGAGCACGAATGTATTGCCGCAGGCGATCGCCATCGGAAACATCCACAGCGGAATCATCGCCGGGAAGTTGAACGGCGTGATCCCGGCGCACACGCCGATCGGCTGGCGCAGGGTATAGGTGTCAACGCCACTGGCGACGTTCTCGGCAAACTCGCCCATTTGCAGCGTGCCGATCGAACAGGCGTGCTCGACCACTTCCAGCCCCCGAAAGATATCGCCCTCGGCATCGGCCAGCGTCTTGCCCTGCTCGGCACTGAGTACCGCCGCGATACGCTTGGAGTGCTCGCGAATCAGCGCCTGCAGCTTGAGCATGATGCGCATACGCACACCGATGGGGGTTTCACGCCAGGTTCGATAGGCCGCGTGAGCGGCTGCGACGGCGGCGTCCACTTCACTGGCCGTGGCGAATGGCACCTGGGCGAGGATTTCCTGAGTGGCCGGGTTGACGATGTCTTGCCATTCGCTGCTTTGCGAGTCGGTCCACTCGCCGTTGATCAGCAGTTTCACGCGAGCAATCGAGGTCGTCGTGTGGTTCAGTGAGGCATTCATTTCAGCGATTCTCCCTTCAGCAAACCACGCATCCACAGCCTGTGCAGAAGGATGATCGTGGCCTCCCGGCAGTCTTGTTTTTGAATTGGTCAGGGGGCGTGCTTTGGAGTATAGATGTGCAAACTTCTAACAAGAATGCAGATAAAAGCAGGGTCAACATGCAAAAAAACATCACCTCCCTAGGGTTGTTGAACTGGGATGACCTGAAGTTTTTCCTCGAGGTGGCACGCACTCGAAAAGTCAGCAGCGCGGCCCGCCGCCTGGGCGTCGACTACACCACCGTGTCGCGGCGCATCAACTCGCTGGAAACCTCGCTGGGCACACTGCTGTTCGAGAAATCGCGCAACAACGGCTTCATCATGACCGCAGAAGGTCAGCGCCTGCTGGGTTATGCCGAGTCCATCGAAAGCACACTGCACATGGCCTGCGAACAGGTTTCCGGGTCCAGCGTCGCGTTGTCCGGGCATGTGCGCATGGGCTGCACCGAAGGCTTCGGCAGCTTCTTCATCACCCCGCAACTGAGCCACTTTCTCGACAGCTACCCGAGCATTTCGCTGGACATCCTGCCGCTGCCGCACTTCATCAGCCTGTCGAAACGCGAGGCGGATATCGTCATCGCCCTGGAGCGCCCCGAACACGGCCCCTACGTGTGTTGCAAGCTCTGCGATTACAGCCTGGGTCTGTACGCGACCCAGGCCTACCTCGACAACCACCCGCCCATCGAACACAAGGCGGACCTGAGCGAGCACGTCTTCATCAGCTATGTCGACGACCTGGCGTTCAGCTCCGAGCTGCTATACATGAGCAACCTGCTGCCCAACGCCCAGGCACAGCTGCGCAGCACCAGCGTCATCGCCCAATACACCGCCGCCCTGCAAGGCCGCGCACTGGCCATCCTGCCGTGCTTCCTCGCCGCTCAAGACCCACGACTGCTGCCGGTGCTGAGGGAGGAAGTGAACATCACTCGTCAATTCTGGATGTACTGCCGGGAGGACCTGCGCAAGCTCAAGCGGATCACGTTGCTGTGGGATTACATACGGGAGGTGACGGAGTTGAATAAGGGGTTTTTGTTGGGGGAAAACTGCGCTATTCGCTTCCTGTAACCACAGATTTTCAAGGGATCAGGTAATCGTATCGTAGCGGGGTAGACAGAAGTTAGCCGACAGTTTTTGACAGTTGTTGGTACAGGACTTGTGAAAGGAAATGGTTAACAACTCTCGCTTGAAACCCAGTTCCCTCACGCTCCATGTCTCACGCAACCTCTCTGCACACATCCTCTTTCATTATATTTCCAGCCAGAAAACAAAGCCCCCGATAAAGGAGGCTATTATTTTTGGCGGCGAGATGTGAACATCTCTAAAGACGTACCCGCATGAATACCTCAAAAGCTATAAGGTTGAAGTTCTGCAAGCTGGGAAAGCAGCATTAAATGCTCGACTGCTTTTAATTTTTCTAAATGATCAAGTGATGACGGCCCACCAAGCATTAATGCTGGAACAAAACCATACATCTCATCGCCACGCAAGGTACCAAGTTTTCTCTTGGCAGGCTGAAATAGATCATCAAAATCGTCATCATCTATATTTCGGGTCAATAAGAAGTTCTGTAACTGCTTGTCCATAAACTCAGGCCCGAGCGTTGAGTTGAACACTACGTACTTAGACAAAATACTGGTTATATTAAGAGAGGCACCAGTTTTCTCACCCCAAAAATATAAATCGCCAAAAGCGCTGCGTGCAACCAGGTGGTAAGTGTCCAATTTCCCAAGTTCCGTTCCCTCAAGCCACGAAGCTACTACCCCTTCATATTCTTGTGGATTCACGATCCAGAACATCCCATCACCATACCCGCACCACCCGTGCTCTGCCCAGTACTCCAAAAGTAAGCTTGGCAGTTTACCCTTATAGCGCTCGATACTTGATGCTGGAACTTCTTGGTGATCAATTGGGTCGCCAACCTTTTCCAAGAACCTAGCGAATACTCTGTCCATTAATGCAGCCTCATCAATTAGCACTTGTGTAGCTTTACGTTGAGAAAAGTGGATTTTTGCATGGATTTAGGGACTTTCTCAGCAGCTGCTTTTAGGTCTTTAATTTTTGGCCTCCACTGGGGCCCAATGCTAGAGTTGACCTGTCGATCACCGAACTTATCAATGACATCCTTTCCACCGGCACTCAAATCAGGGTTGTGCAGACCTGCAAGGCTCGACATTGCTTCTTTCGCTTTTTTAATAGCAGCCTCCTCAGCGTCAAGAACATCCATAGTTTTTGAAAATTCATCTTGAAATCTTTGTTGGAGGTCGGTTTGTAACTTTTTTCTAGCCGTTTGGGCAACGGCTCGACTACGCTTCACCGGATTAGCGATGTTCTCTAAATACTCATCGACCGTCAACCGATTCAATCCGTCCTCTTGCCCCTTTAGTTGCTTAACGAATTCGCCGATTTTGGACTCTGGCATGTTGTCCGCGTTGAAGCACTCAACGTGATGTAGTGGCATGGTATTCGGCTTGCCCTTTGGGCGTTCTTTGTCTCTTCCTGATGGTCTGTTCGGTGGTGGTTCCTGCGGCCCAAGTGCTCCTTTAGGATGTTCTGGCGCTTTCAAATCGGGATGCTGTTTCAGGTCTTCTTCATGCTTGAGCATCCACTGGCCAAGCTTTGCACCTCGCTGGCTGCCTCGCATTTCGGAAGCGAGCATCCTTGCTTTTCCACGGCCTCGCGTCAGATAAGCAACGATCGCGCTTAGCAGGAGAATCACCACGGCCTCATGGGAGCGTGCAATATCCCACGCACCTTGTTGTGCTGCCATGCTGTCGTCGGAAAAGGAGCTTAACGGATTACCGGTTCGCTCCCTAGGGCCGTTCCAAGCGGTAGAAACTCCACGAATATAGCCAGTAGCTATCGGCTTAAGGCCTTCCGTAAAGAATTCAGCAATCGAGGCCAGCCCCAGTACTCCAAGAATCCACGTTCCCGCTTGCACTCCAATCAGTGCTCCGGCCGTTGCGCCTGGGAAGGCGCCGACGCCCCCTGCAAGTAATCCGACTCCTCCACCTATTGTGGCGCCGGTTAAAGCGCTGCCGATAATGATCATTGCCATGTCGACCACTGTGCTGATCATTTCGTCGATGATGCTTCGAATATCAAGGTCAGAAAAGCGTTTGAGGATGCTGTTGGTGGCCTCTTTTTCGCCTAAATCACATGCTTGACGGACACACCTGACTCGGCGATAGATCAGATCGATACTAGGTACATTTATGGAGCTTGGTGGGCTGAGAGGATTGATGCCCCTTTCGCGTCCCCCGAGGTCGCCTTTACGAAATAGGCGTTCGGCATAAGCCTCGATATCGAGCCAACTGGGTATCCTTGTCCATAAAGACATTCATCGCTCCTGCGTTTGGGGAAGAATCGAGAAAGCTAAACATTGAGCCATGCTATGTCAAAAGTGATTTCAAGCTGAGCACGGAGCTTATGCTAGCTCGCTCTCATTGAGGTCACCCCGACTTTTCGATCAGATTCTCAAGTTCCTTCGCAAAACCAAGATTTCCCCTACATACCGCTTTTTGCGCTTCCGGTAGCCTCCCACGCGTCAACTAAACGCTGGTTGTCTACGGATCAAAACGCAGGGACGGCATGCAATGATTTCTTCAGCCCGATTGGGCGACAAGCACGCCTGCCCATTACCGGGGCACGGTACAACGCCTATCGCTTCTGCATCCGGTGACGTCAACATCAACGGCATGGGCGCGGCACGTGTGGGGGATACCTGTGGGTGTGGCGCGGTCATCACTACAGGCTTTCCTTCCATTCTGGTGAATGGCCGTCCCATGGCCCACTTGGGAAGCCCCACCAGTCACGGCGGGACAATCATCACCGGCTCAGGCAATGTTGGTGGCGGCTTCGTCATGGGCGACGCTGGTGGCGCGACCATTATCAACTTCATGGCGCTGGGGGCCTTCCGGCCAGACGGTTCCGTGGACGACGAGAAGATGGCGACCTTGCTGGCTGACCCGAAGCTCACGGAGAAAGCCTTGGCGGCGAACGCTTCGGTAGGCCCTGAGGCAGCCGGTAAGGCGTCAGAGGCGAAGCCTGAGCCAAGGGCGGAATCTGTTGTTTGCAAACACCCTGACAGGATGGAAGAGCTGGCGACTTATATTGCTGGAGAGATGAACACCAACATCAATAGTCCAGAAGTGCTACAGATACAAGAACTGAACAGCTTTGATCCTGATGAGGAAACACGTAAATACGCTGCACTGCCATTTTACCTGCGACTCGGCCAAGGGCCGGATTTTTAAACTATGGCACTGGTGAAAAAGACCAAAGCGTTTGCCATTTGGACTGAGCGTGTCGGCCAAGACAGGCCATGGGACCACAAGCCAATATTGGCGAAACTCTTCGGTGGGATATGGCAAAAGCAAGGAGAGTACGAATATTTCTATGATATCTGGTCAAACGTTCATTACGGTTACGTTGGCGTGGCAGGTAGGTTTTCTGAAAGTGTCTTACTGGACGGTGCGGGTATTGAGCAGATTGGGTCAGACACGTGGCGTCTCATAAAAGACCCTAAGAGATTTGATGGCCCGCGAAGGACTGAGGGCGTTGAGGGTATGCGTGCATGGGATGACACACCCGATAGGGTTTCGATCATGATAGGGATGAATCTGTACAAGGAATATCCAAACGGCGGCCTTACCGGAAAGATCGTTATGGACAACGTGTTGGCCGTACCTATAAGCGACTGGGCGACTGGGGTCCAACCGCATGTTTGCAAGTGAGAAAAATTTCTACCTAGCGCGATGGATTATAGGCTTTGCTTGCCTCCTGATCGCTGGATGGTATTTAGCACTGCCAAGGGTCGTCATTTATTACTCAGCCGATGGCTCAAAAGGATTTCATTACGTACTCAATACGCAGCATTCAATCTTACGACGGGACTTGCTGCCCGGCGAGACAACCGGTGACACCGGTCATATTTTGCCCGACGAGGATTTCTTTATGATGTTCGATTGGTGGGCTGATAAGACCCCGCCACGGTGCATCGACATCACACCAAAACGGTGGAGCACGTTGGATATTTATCTTGATGGGAGCGGTAAGATTGACATCGCCAAGACAGCCCCTGACGTCACTGCTCGTCTGAAACAGTGTCCGGGCCGACCAGACCCCTTCCGGCCCTGAGGCGTGCTACCACCGCCAGGTCAAACTCGGCACAGCCAATGAGTAAACACAGAAGATACTCCCATGGCTGCCTTGGTAGGCCGAGCCGATAGCTGACTCCTCCATTAACTCTCGCACAGCAGCCGCGCAACCCACCCGGGCAGATGGTTATCATGCCGGTGATAGTGCTTTACCAGTCAACGTCCCCCCCCCCCCACAGGCCCCCCTTTGTGCAGGAAATACGAAATGAGCATTGATTGGATCAACTTCACACCCTGGACGTCATTGTGCGGAGGAGCATTGATAGGGCTGGCCGTCAGCTTGTTCGTTCTCGCGAATGGTCGTATTGCCGGCATCAGCGGCGTGTTGGGGGGCGTTTTGCAATTGGGCAGTGAAGGTTGGGGCGAGAAGGCGCTGTTCCTGCTTGGCCTGTTGATTTCGCCATTATTGTGGGCGGCGTTCACAGCGTTGCCGGAGATAGAGATTAATTCAGAATGGCCCGCCCTGGTCATCGCGGGCCTGCTCGTTGGCGTGGGTACCCGTTACGGTTCGGGCTGTACGAGTGGTCATGGCGTGTGCGGGATATCCCGCTTTTCTCCTCGCTCCATCGTGGCGACACTATGCTTTATGGCTACCGGATTTGCGACGGTATACGTCAGTCGCCATGTACTGGGGGTCTGAAGATGCTCAAGGTGACCGCATTTTTTGCAGGCTTGATATTTGGCTTCGGTCTGCTTTTGGCTGGCATGGCAAACCCTGCCAAGGTATTGGCTTTTCTTGATGTAAGCGGAACGTGGGATCCATCGCTTGCTCTGGTAATGGCAGGTGCCATCTCGGTGGCGGTCGTCCCCCTGAACTGGGCGCGCAGGAACAGGCAATCCTTGCTGGGTGCCCGTATGCAGCTCCCGGTGAAAACCCAGCTGGACGCCCGCTTGATCGTTGGCAGCCTGGTGTTCGGGATTGGCTGGGGCATTGCGGGAATCTGCCCTGGGCCAGCGGTCGCCACTCTGCTGACAGGACACTGGAAAATCCTCATATTCCTATCAGCCTTACTGGCCGGTATGTACCTGTTTTCCGCTCTCGAGAAACGACGCACGTAACTCTCAGGTTGTTGCGGCCGGGGCTGCGCCCACAGGACTGACAGCCCTCGTAAAGCATCACCGACAGCATGCCAACGCGGAGCATCGGCACGAGAGTCGACTGCTGATCAAAGCCCCAACATCAGCCCACTCAGGCGTTTGACCTTGCGCCGCAGGGCTTCTTCGAAGATGCCTTGGCGCGGTTCGATGAGGCTGAACCAGTGCTTGGCGCGAGTGATGCCGGTGTAGATGAGCTCCTTGGTCAGTACCGGGTTGAGCGCTTCGGGCAGGATCAGGGCGGTGTGGGCGAATTCCGAGCCCTGGGATTTGTGTACGGTCATGGCGTACACGGTTTCGACCTCGTTGAGGCGGCTGGGCAGGACGAAGCGTACGCCATCGCTGCCGTCGTTGCGGGGGAAGGCGACGCGCAATACCTGTTTGCCTTCGCCGTCGCGCTCGGGCAGGCGCAGGGTGATGCCGATGTCGCCGTTCATCAGGCCGAGGCCATAGTCGTTGTGGGTCATCAGCACCGGGCGACCTTCGTACCATTGCTGTTCGCTTTCGATCAGCTTCGCGCTGAACAGCGCGTGCGTGATGCGCAGGTTCAAGCCCTCCACGCCCCACGGGCCTTTGCGTACGGCACACAGCAGTTGAAAAGCGTCGAAGGCGCTGAGTACCGAGCGCGCCCAACGGGTCCAGCACGCGTCGTCCAGTGCCGAATCGTCGGCGGGACGCTCGGCGGCGAGTACGTTCAGGTAATGCCGGTAACCCTGCGGGCCTTGCTCGCCCCTGCCAAGACCGTCGAGCACCAGGCGTTCGAACTTGAGGTCCTGCTCGCCTTTGAGTGCCAGGGCGAACAGGTCGTCGTGACTGCCCGCCGACAGCAGAGCGCGGGCCTGTTGGTCCTGTTGCTGGTTGACCAGCCGGGCCAGCTGGCCGATGCCGCTGCCTTGGCCGAAACGACGCGAGTGGCGCAGCATCACCACTTGCTGGGCCAACGGATGCTGCTGCGCATCGCCCTGGCGCAAACCGCCCTTGCCGAGGTCTTCGCCGCTGACGGCTTCCAGCCAGGCCTGGGTGTCGGGACTGTAGAAACCTTCTTCGGCGTCACGGCACAAATCCCCGAGTACCGCCCCTGCCTCAACGGACGCCAACTGGTCCTTGTCGCCCAACAGAACCATGCGTGCATGCACAGGCAGTGCGTCGAGCAGATTGGCCATCATTTCCAGGTCGATCATGGAGGCTTCATCAACCACCAGCACGTCGAGCGGCAGTAAATTGCCCGCATGGTGGCGGAAGTGCCGGGTACCGGGGCGACTGCCCAGCAGGCGGTGGACGGTGGTCACCTCGCTGGGGATTTTCTGTCGTACGTCGTCACTGACATCCAGGCTCTGCACCTGTTGGCTGATGGACTCGGTCAAACGGGCCGCCGCCTTGCCGGTGGGCGCCGCGAGACGGATACGCAGCGGCTGGCCATTCTGTACCGCCGGGGCTTGCAACAAGGCCAGCAGGCGCACCACCGTGGTGGTTTTGCCGGTGCCGGGGCCGCCGGTGATGATGCTGAAACCCTTGCGGGTCGCCAGCGCGCAGGCAAGTTTCTGCCAGTCGATGACGGCTTGTGGCGAGGGATCGGCCGGGCCGAACAACGCGTCGAGCTGCTGCGGCAGACCCTCCGGCGGCGTTTCACGCTGGGCCAGGCGCTGACGCAAGGCTGCTGCGATACGCCGCTCGTAAGTCCAGTAGCGACGCAGGTACAAACGTCGCTCGGCCAGCACCAGTGGTTTTTGTCGCGCTTCGGCACTTGAATCGCCCACCTCGGCGACCAGCATGCTGCCTGCCAGCGCCTGGCACCAGGCGGCGCCATCCAGCGCTGCCAGCAGTTGTGATGGCAGCAGCATCGGCGCGCTCTGCTGATCGCCTTCGGGCGGCAGTGACAGGGCGAAGTCCGGTTCTTTGAGGGTCTCGTACAGATCGAGGCAGACGTGACCGTGGCCGAGCTGATGGCTGGTAAGCGCCGCTGCCACCAGCACCAACGGATCGGCCTGCGAATCGAGGTCACTGAGGAACGCGACGAACGCCTTGTCCAGAGCACGCAACCAGCCGCGCTCGACCCAGCGCTCGAGCAGGATCAGCAGATCGCTGACACGCGTCAGCGGGCTCAACTCAGCGAGGCTGATATCGTCCAGCGCGGTAGGCAACAGATCATCGAACGAGCGGCTCATGCCAATGCTCCCGGCAGGTCATGCGCTATCGGTTTGCCCTGAAACAGCAGGTCCAGACTCTCGATCAGCTCACGTGGCGGGCGGGTGAAATACGCTCCCTGAGAGGCCGAGCGACTGCCCCGCAGAAACAGGTACAGCGCGCCGCCCATGTGCTGGTCGTAGTCGTAGTCGGCCATCCGCGTCTTGAGCTGACGGTGCAGGGCCAGCAGGTAGAGGACGTATTGCAGGTCGTAGCGGTTGTCGAGAATGGCGGTTTCCATCGCCAGTTGGGTGTACGCACTGTCGTCACTGCCCAGCCAGTTGGACTTGTAGTCGGCCACGTAATACCGGCCCTCATGTTCGAACGTCAGGTCGATAAAGCCCTTGAACATGCCGTTGAGCGAGACCGTCTCGGTCGCAGCACGCGGCGCGTTGTCGTGGGTGAAGCGGCGCACGAGGGCGTCCATTTGCGCGACGTTGACGTTATTGCTGGCGAACCAGAATTCCATTTCCACACGGTACTGATTGGGCTGATCCAGTTCGCCCAAGGCCACCGGCGCGGCATCAGGCGACAAGCGCAGCGGCATGTTCAGCATGTGTTGCAGCCAATCGCTCAGGGTATTGATCCAGCCTGCCCAACCGCGACGATTACAGCGCCGGGCGACGGCGTCCTGCAGTTTCTCCGGCGCGTGCGCGGTCATCGCAAACCCTTCGTTGCCAGCCCACTCGAGCAGCCCGTGCAGAAAGGTGCCGGGATTGGGGCCACGCGGAAAACGATGGATATCGCCGCCGCTGGTCAGGATGTCGCGCGGGGCTTCGGGGTCCAGACGCTCGTCGTCAAACAGTTTCTGTGCCTGCGGGCTGTCAGGCGATTCATCGGCACCGGCCGTTACCGTGTCGCCGATACGCAGGGCACTGTAGGACGCAATCCACCAGTTCTCGGCAGCGCGGCGTTTGGGCACCAGCAGCTTGACCAGCGCCGCTTCGTTGCGCGGCGCACTGAAGCGCTCGTCGGTGGGCTCCGGAACAGGCTGCAAGGCAATCGCCTCACACCCCTGGGCCAGATCACGCAGCCAGACCTTCAACTCTGCAGACTCGCTCAGCGCTGCGCCACCGCCCAGCAGGTAACCCAGTGCGGAACGGTGCAGCATGGAGGTGTTGGCATTGCCACGCTTGAGGTCGGCGACGCCCAGCCAGCAGGCATGTTCCGATCGGGTGAGGGCGACGTAGAGCAAACGCAGGTCCTCGGCCAGACGCTCATCATCGGCTTGCTGAATCAGCGCCTCGGTAGGCTGCAGGCTGATCTGTGACTTGCCGTCGGCGTCATGAAACTGAAGAGGCAAGCGACTGCCGTCAACCGGTTTCGAGGAGCAAATGAACGGCAGGAATACCAACGGGTACTGCAAGCCCTTGGACTTGTGGATGGTGACCACCTTGACCAGTTGCTCGTCGCTTTCCAGACGCAGGATCTGCTCTTCCCCGGCCTGACCGGAGAGTGCCAGGTGGTCGCCCAGATGACGGATCAGCGCCTGCTCGCCATCCAGTTCGGCGGCGGCCTGCTGCAGCAGTTCAGACAGGTGCAGCAGGTTGGTGAGTACTCGCTCGCCGTCGTTGCGGGTCATCAAGGTCTGTGGCAGAGCAAAGTCATGCAGCAGACGGCGCAGCATCGGCAGCACGCCCTGGCTGCGCCATATGGCGCGATAGCCACGAAACTGCATGACGCGCCGCTCCCATGCCAACTCGTCCTGATTCAGGCGTTCCAGCTCGGCCAGCGGCAGGTCCAGCGTGATACACGCCAGCGAGGCACGCAGCGTGCGTTCGGAGTCCGGCTCGGCACAGGCCTTGAGCCAGGACAGCAGATCGTGGGCTTCCTGAGCGGCGAACACCGAATCCTTGTCGGACAGGTACACGCTGCGCACGCCGCGCGCGGTCAGTTGCTGACGCACCGCCTGCGCTTCCTTGCCGTCGCGGACCAGAATCGCAATGTCGGCCGGACGCAGCCCGCGCAGAGTATTGTCGGGCGTGACGAAACCGGCACTACCCTGCTGACCGGCATTGAGCAGACGCACGATCTCGCTCGCGCAACTGGCTGCCAACTGTTGACGATAAACCACGCCGGACACCGGCTGGTCACTTTGCAGGTGCCAGACCGTCAGCGCCGTCAGGGGTGTACCGTCGACGTGCAGCGTCTCTTTGCGGCCTTGGGCCAGCGCATCGGAGAACGGCACCTGATTGCCGTGCTCATCACGAAACAGGAACGCACCGCGACCTTGCTCACGTTGCTCTGCGCGCGCGAAGACATGGTTGACCGACTCGACCATCGCATGACTGGAGCGGTAGTTGGTGTCCAGCGTATGCCAACGGCCATCGGTCGCCTGGCGGGCACGCAGGTAGGTGTAGATATCGGCGCCGCGAAACGCATAGATCGCCTGTTTCGGGTCGCCAATCAGGAACAGCCCGGTCTGCTCATCGTTGGCCTCGAGACGATAGATGCTGTCGAAAATCCGGTACTGCACCGGATCGGTGTCCTGGAATTCGTCGATCAACGCCACCGGAAACTGCTCGCGAATCAGGGTGGCCAGACGCTCGCCGCCAGCGCCATGCAAGGCAGCGTCGAGCCTGAGCAGCATGTCATCAAAGCCCATCTCGGCGCGGCGACGCTTCTCTTCTTCAAAGCGCGCGCTGACCCACTGCGCCGCATGCTGCAACACGGCAGCATCCGGTTTGGGCAAACCATCGAGCGCCGCCTTCAACTGCGCCATGGCCTCGAAGGCCGGGTGCGCAGGTGGCTCGCTCTTCCAGGCTTCGGCAATGCCGTCGGGGGTCAGGCGAGTGAAACCGGTGCCCAGATCCAGCGCTTCCTGTGTGTCGTCAGCGGCCCAGGCGGCAAGCTTTTCGAACCAGGGTTTGAAATAGCGCTCCTGCATCTTGCGGCCGTCGACTGCCTTGCGGGCGACCGCGTCCTGACACAGCGCATACAACTCGTCGGCCCACACGGCCCACGGTGCTTTCAGCGCGGCAAGCGCTGCCCGGCGCTCTTGCAATGACGCCGCGATCAGTTCGGCCGGTTCCTGGGTGAGTGTGCTGCGCTCGCGTCCGAACAGACCTCGCACACGCGGCAGCAACGCCGCCGGACCGCTTAGGTTTTCCCGCACCCAGAGCAATGCGTCGCCGCTCATGGGGTAGCAGAAGCGGCGCCAGTAATCACGCAGGACTTCGCCGAGCAAATCGCTGTGGTCGGTTTCCAGCGTCTGGGTGAATAGACTGCCGCTGTCGAATGCATGCTCGCGCAACATGCGCTGGCACCAACTGTGGATGGTCGAGACCGCGGCCTCGTCCATCCACTGAGCGGCGATGTCCAGACGGCTGGCGCAGGCTGGCCATAGCGACGCTTCGAACTGTTCACGCAGCTCGGCAATCAGGCCATCGGGGGCGGCGATCTCGTCACGGAAGAAGCGTGCAGCCTCCGCCAGGCGGGTACGAATTCTGTCACGCAACTCTTTGGTCGCGGCGTCGGTGAAGGTCACCACAAGGATCTGCGGCGGCAGCAGTTCGCGACCAAAGCCGGACTGCTCAGTGCCGTGGCCAAGCACCAGACGCAAGTACAGGGCGGAGATGGTGAAGGTCTTGCCGGTGCCGGCGCTGGCCTCGATCAACTGACTGCCGCGCAGTGGGAAGCGCAGCGCGAGAGGAAGGGATTGCTCGCTCATGCGCCGCCCTCCCCGCCGGACAACGACTGCCAGGGCGCGTCGTAAATCGGTTTGTAGAGCGTCTCGCACCAGCCTGCGAATTCTTCACTGCCCATCAGTGCGTCAAAGTCCGGAAACTGCCGAGCCAGTGCCGTGCTTTCGCGACGCTCGCCATCGGTGGTCTGTCCGTCACCTTCGTAGGCTTTGCGGGCAGCCGCTTCGGCTTTGTCGGCAGGCTGGCCCAACCAGGCGAAGGCGGTTTTGACCGCGACCGGAAGGGGTTCCTGCATGCCGTGCAGCCAGGCAGTCAGCAAGTGGTTGAGCGTGGTGACGGCACTCGCCTTGTCCAGCGGCTCCAGCATCAGGGTTTCATCACTGGCGACCAGTGCCGTGCTCAACGGCAGATCGCAGGCGCACGCCACCAGATGATTGACCCACGGCCGAATCAGCCGGTGCCACTTGCGGGTCTTTTTCGAGCCGATGCTGTTGGGAATGGCGGTGACCAGCAACAGCTCGCCACGGGCATTACGGTGCAACCCGCCCAGCCAGCCATCGATGCTGACACCCGCATGGCTGAAGCTGATCGGTAAAGCGCTGCTCAGGGTCTCGGGCCAGAGGGTCAACAGATCGTGGTAGCGCCTGAGTACGTCCGGCAGCGGTTCGATCAGTTCGCTCTGCATCAAGGTGCCGAAACCTGCGAGCGGCAACAGACCACTGGCTTGCAGTTTCAGCGCTTGGGTCTGCAGAGCAGCATCCATGTTGTCCGGCGAGGACATGCCAGCGCCAAGCAGGCTTTCGCTCAGGCCATAGCGCTCAAGGGCATCGAGCACGAACGGCTCTTCATCGGCGAGCGGCGCTTCAGCGACTTCGAAATAGATCTTCAGGCGCTGGCTGAAAAAGTGCTTTACCGGGTTTCTCAGGAAATCCTGTAGCTGCGCAATGGACAGCGGCTCTTCCTGTTCATGAGCGGGCAGCGCTTGAGGCACAGGTAGCTGAAGGTCGGTCTCATGCAGCAGACGCCATTCGCGGGCGAAGCTGAAATACCCCGTGCCGGCGTGAAAGTAATTGGCGCTGAAGGGTTGCAACGGGTGATTCACAGTCAAGGCCTTCAGCAAGCGCTCATCATCCTGTTTAACGTCCGGGTCGGTCTCGCCGGCCAGCTTCCAGCCGCTGGCGAGGTGATCGCGCAACTGTCCGATGAGTACCGAAGCAGGACGCTCACTGTTGTCACGAATGCTGTGGCCAACCCAACTGACATACAACTGGTCTCTGGCCGAGAGCACGGCTTCCAGCAACAGGTAACGATCGTCTTCACGCCGGGAACGGTCGCCGGGGCGGTAATCGCTGCCCATCAGGTCGAAATCCAGCGGCGGTTGCGCGCGCGGGTAATCGCCGTCGTTCATGCCCAACAGGCAGACCACTTTGAACGGAATGGCGCGCATGGGCATCAGCGTGCAGAAGTTGACCGAGCCCGCGAGAAAACGCTGGGACAGGCGTCCTTGATCGAGCCCGGCCAGCCAGGCCTCACGCACAACGGTCAGCGGCAGCTCATCGGTCAGCCTTACCGTTGCACAGGTTTCCAGCCAGTTCTCGCGCAGTGTTTCCAGCTGGGCAAGCAGGTAGTCGTCATGCTCGCTGTCGGCGAGAAAGAACAACTGCAGCAGCGATTGCAGACGGGCACCCCACGTTTCCGGAGTAGTGGGTGTCGACAGCTCGGTGTGCGCGACCTGAAGAGCGTCAATCAACGCGACCAGCGGACCGATCAACGCCGCATCAAGCCCGCCGATCTCATCGTAAGGTTCGATGCCGTCGTAAGCCGCGCCAGCGCCCACGGCGTAGCCCAGCAACATGCGACGCAGGCCGAAATGCCAGCTGTTCTGCTCAAGGGCATCCGGCAGCCCCAGACCAGCACGCTGTTGAGCATTAAGACCCCAACGAATGCCCGCACCTTCTATCCAGCGATGCAGCGTTGGCAGGTCACGCTCCTGAATCCTGAAGCGTGCGCGCAAGGCTGGAACGTCCAGCAGGTCAAGAATCTCGCTGACCGGGAAACGGCTGTCCGGGAGTTTGAGCAGGTGCTCGACGGCAATCAGCAACGGCTCGCGGCCGCGCTGGCCCTGATCAGCCAGCGTAAAGGGGATGAAGCGACGATCTTCGCGCTCGATCTGCCCGAATACCGCGCGTATGTGTGGGGCATAGCTGTCGATATCCGGGACCATGACAATCACGTCACGCGGGCGCAGGCCAGGGTCTTTGCTGAATCTCGCCAATAGCTGGTCATGCAGCACTTCCACTTCGCGCTGCGCGCTGTGAGCCACATGGAAGCGGATCGAGCGGTCCTCGAGGGGATTGACTGCCGGCCAGAGCTCACGTGTTTCATCCAGCGGACGCAGTTCGAGAATATCGTCCTGCAACTGGTTAAGGAGAGTGGTGGGCTGCGCTTCACTGAACAGATCAATGCGCTCGTCCTTGAACGAGGAACGGTAGCTGCGTGGGTCGTCATGGCTGTCCAGCAGGTTGATGTAATCACGTCCCTGCTTGCCCCAGGCCGCGAGCAATGGGTGAGCGTGCTGATGCAGCGCTTGCGGGTCGAGGACCATCGGCATTCCGCTCTTGCGCGCCTGGCGTTTGTACTGGTGACGCAGCAGGTCCTTGTCGGCGACGATATCGGTCCAGTGGTGACGGCACGGATTGTGGACACAGAGCAGAACCTGACTGAACCTGGCCAGCCCTGCCAACGCCTCGAGCGCTTGTGCCGGCAGTGACGAAATGCCGAAAACGATGACCCGTGCCGGTAAGCCCGGTGGCGCTTCGGTCATGTTGCCGATGCGCTCGATAAAACGCTGATGCACCCCCGCGCGGCTCTGCGACATCCCTTCAGCCCCGACGTCGTCGAGCAGCGCGCGCCACAGTTCGGCTTGCCAGCAATTGGCAGCTGACAATGGTCTGGACTGACCGCGTACGTCGCGCAATTGATGACGGCCAGCGGCCCAGTCTTCCAGCCAGTCAGCGCGGTAGACCTGATATTGGTCGAACAGATCGGACAGGCGTTCGGACAATTGATAGCGCTTGCGCAGATCAGTGTCGTCGGTCAGGAAGCGCTGCAGCGGTTCGAAGTGTGGCTGATTGATCAGCGACGGCAGCAAGCGCATCAAGCGCCAGGTCAAAGGGGTCTTGTCGAGCAAGGACGTCTGGGGGATCTCGTCCGCACCCAGCACCATGCGATACAGCGTCCACATGAAACTGCCGGGCAACTGGACGTCTATGGCGGCAGCGATACCACAGCCACCGTTATCTTCATCCTGAGCATCTTCGGCCAAGGCCAGCTTCAGCCATTGCGCAATGCCGTTGCTCTGCACCAGAGCAATCTCGTTTTCCAGGGGCGCCAATGGATATCGCCGCATCCAGGACACAACCAGACTGCGCAGTTCATCCGGGCGGTTGCCTTGAACCACCATGAAGCCTGCACTCAGAGAGGTTGTAACGGACATGCTTGCTTCCTTGACGGGTGCGTGGAACCTGATGCCGAACCATAAGGGCAAGCGCGCCGGATTGCCATAAGCACGTGGGTCTGGATGACTGCCGGAGAGGTGGAGTTATGAGTTCAGGAGAATGCAGAGGTTTCTGGAACCCC